>CAIWVW010000149.1 GCA_903916255.1 uncultured Bacteroidota bacterium | reverse complement strand
ATTTGCCGGGTTTTAACACTGCATTGCCTTGCAAATGGCAGCGCTGACAAACATCTATTTGTCGGTCAACAGATAGCTTTGCTGGATTGACAATAGTATAATCAATTGCTTTAGTTGTATCTACTTTATGCCCCAACTGAATTGCCTGAACATGCAATTCACCTGCACCATGGCAGCGTTCGCAGGCAATTCCAGTAGGAACACTGTCGTATTTATTATTGGAGCCCTGCACAAATTTAGGATACGAATTGTGGCAATTCATGCACTCTACGCCAACTTCACGCGAGAATCGGGAATTAAACCCATCGGAAAAACCAGGGGCTAAATCCCATTTGCCAAGTTGTGTATAGAAAGTAATAGGTGCTTGATAAAGGTATCCATTTACACTGTAAATATGCGAATTGGTGTGTTGCCCGGAGCCGATAATATAATTGATTTGTTGCTCACGTTTATAAACAGTATCCTTGCCTTTCAGGCGAAATTCAAGCACAAAAAACTTGTCGCCTTTCCAAAAAGGATGATAATAGAAATCTTTTGCCGTATCATGCACCACAATATGCGGGCCAAACTTTGCCGAACTTTTTGTTTTGCTAGCCACATCAAACGATTTGCCCATGCCTGTATGTATAAATGAATTATAAATATCCTGGTGGCAAAGCATGCAAGTATGTGCACCGACATATTTTACCGAATCATTCATATTCAAATACGTTTTAGCTGTATCTAAAATGGAAAGTAGGGAAGGTTTTTGCGACTTAGTCGGATTATGGCAGCGGATAACGGAAAGGCTTACAAGTCCTAAAAGGAAAATAATAAATAGGATTCTTATTCTGGAAGCTCGAATGTTCACTCCGGTTTATTTTCTTTGCTTTTCTTCCTATTCTCCTTAATAATTAAACGAATAAGCCCGAAAAAACCAATGGTAATAAGCAATGCCATAGGGAAAAGCAAAAACATAAACATGTATGGAAGCGGTGAGAATAAAAGCATTGTATAGTTATTTAATGTGCGGTTTGTTGGGCGAGTTGGTCTATCCTGTTTCTAATTTGTGCCATGGTATACTTGGGCAAAGTTATTATACTCTTTGCAATAGCAGCTTCAAAGTAAAGCGAAAGGCATTCTATTAACAAGTTTTTGTTTTGGGCTAAAGCAAGAAGTTCGTAAACATAATTTATTGTTTCAAATTCACCGGAAACGTTTTCCTTAAAAAACTGCTTAATAGGGGAGAGGCAGGTTTGAGAAGAATTTCCAAGTAAGGTAAGGTCATTGTAATTCTTTGCAATAATTGCAGGGATTGGTTCTTTCCCCGCAATGAAGTTATCCGATTGAATACGCACAAACAAAGCCGGGATTTGCTTGCGCTCCAATACCCCAAAGAACCTTTCCACAGAAGTTCCGCAATCAACTTTTTTAGCAGAAAGAGAGTAATACTTTTCGCTGTAAACAAGAGCAATATGCGGAGGGGTTTCATGAACACCGACCAATACCAGCCACAATCCGTTATTCAGCTGTTCCTTTGATTTAAGCGGGTTTGCTGTTAAAGAAAAACTATTGGCATCTTCCGAAAATATCATATTTTATAACTGCCTTTGAAAACAAATGTTGCAGGCCCTTCCAGCCAAATATTCTTAAAACTTTCTTTTTGCTGAATAAACCAAACCCTAAGCATTCCACCCATGGTTTGTATGTCGCAATGGTATTTATCTGTCGAAAGTCCATTTTTGGCCAATACCAATGCAGTTGCTACAGTTCCTGTGCCACAGGAGAGTGTTTCATCTTCCACGCCGCGTTCGTAAGTACGCTGGATGGGTGTTTTACCCGATATTACTTCCACAAAATTCACATTGATACCTTCTTTCTTAAAAGGCTCCCGGTTGCGGATGGTCCTTCCGTCAATTTTCACTGGCAATTTCATCACATTCTTCACAAATGTAACATAGTGCGGAGAGCCTGTATTCAATGTATAAAAGGATTTCTGGTCGTTAATGCTTTTTACATCCGTCATTTTCAATTTAACAGTGTCTTTTCCCACAAAATTGGCTTCATGTTTGCCATCTATTGCAATAAAACCGGCAGTTTTTCCTTTTACAATACCAAGTTTTTTTGCCAAATGTGTTATACATCTTCCGCCATTGCCGCACATGGTGCTTTCATTGCCGTCGGCATTAAAATAAACCATTTCAAAGTCGTAGCCTTTCTTTTTTTGAATCAGCATTAAACCATCGGCCCCGATACCAAAGTGGCGGTCACACAGCTTTTTCCATAAAGCGTGGTTATCCGCTTTCAGCTTTTTATCCCGATTGTCTATAATGATAAAATCATTTCCCGTACCTTCATATTTATAAAACTCGATTTTCATATCAACCGGCTTTTTTAGGGGTGTTTTTCTCTATTACCTGTTCAAGCGGCTTGTACTCGTCGGTATATTCCAATTTATACCGCGTAACGCCATTAACCAAATAGTAATTGCTTTCGTCTTTTGTAAGGTACATTAAGCCACCGGCAGGCATCAGCCCATATATAATTATCTTGCCGCGCGACATCTTATAGCCTTTATAATTTAATGGTGATTTCCAAAATTCAATCCTATATTCCTGCGGTTCGTGAGATTCTTTCACATCACTGAGTGCCGCGATAGCAGAGTCCATTTTTTCTACCTTTTTATTTCTATTTACGGTGTCTTTATTTTCAAGAGATATGGAGGTGGATACTATTAATTGGTCTGTCATTACCACTACATCGCTGTCGGTTGCCAGTTGCGCATTTGATAAGGTGCTGCCTGAATTAATAGCATTTTGAGGTTTTTCACCTGTTTGAGGCTGCGAAATTTTTGATGGATTTGATGCCATCTTTACATTGTTTTGCGAACCAGAATTAGCCGACTTCTTTGTATCCGGAACCAATTTGCCTTGTATGCTATCCAGCCTTTGTGATAGCTGGCTTTGCTTTAAATTGATATTATTCAATGTTAAATGCAGTTCTTTAAATTGACTAATTAATTCTTTAATGGCAACACTAAACAGCACCCCGATAATGAGCCCGGCAAAAAGTCCGCCAATAAAAATAAATACTTTGTTTCTCATTTCCGATGTGCCTGTTGGGGTAAACGGGCATGCAAAGTTAACATTTTTTTACAGTTAATAATTGTTAAAGAATTCAGTGTTTATAGGGCTTGCCACGATATTTGCAATAGTAAACAACTAAATAAATTATCTATATGAAAACAATAAGGAAATTTTTATCTGTATTTGCAATCGCCCTTTTAGGTGCAGGTTCAGCTTTAACTATCGACCATTTTATTTCCAACCGACGGGCAACTTATTTATCGGAAGCCTCTATACGCAATCCAACTCCTGTAAAATTTGTGGGGTTAACGTCTGCCATGCCCGAAACGAATGCGGACTTTGTAAGTGCTGCGCAGAAAGGTGTTCCGGCGGTAGTATATATTGAATCGAAAGTAAAAATGGAAGGTGAAAGAACCTATAATTCCATTTGGGATTACTTCTATGGACAATCACAACCAAATATTGTTGAAGGCCAAGTGAGCGGTTCCGGTGTAATTGTTTCTTCCGATGGCTATATTGTTACCAATAACCACGTGGTGGATGAAGCGGGTAAAATAGAAATTACCTTAAGCAATAAGAAAAAATATGTAGCCAAGGTTATTGGAAAAGACCCTGAAACCGATTTGGCCCTGCTTAAAATCGATGCCACGAATCTTCCTTACATAGAATATGGCAATTCAGATAATTTGCAGGTAGGGCAATGGGTATTGGCCGTTGGCAACCCATACAACCTTACATCCACAGTTACCGCAGGTATTGTTAGTGCGAAAGGAAGAAATATTGATTTGCTTCCAAGGGAAGTTGCCGCGCACCGAATTTATCCGATTGAATCTTACATTCAAACAGATGCTGCCGTTAACCCCGGAAATAGCGGAGGCGCCTTGGTAAATACATCCGGAGAATTAGTAGGTATTAATTCCGCCATTGCATCTAATACGGGCTCTTATACCGGATATTCATTTGCCATTCCTGTAAACCTGGTTCGGAAAGTGGTTGCCGATTTATTGCAATATGGCAATGTACAACGCGCATTTCTTGGCATTAATATTCGGAATGTGGATGAAGACATGGCTAAAACGTCAGGGCTTAGCAGCATAAATGGCGTGTATGTAGATTCTGCTCTTCCTGATGGTGCGGCCAAAATGGCAGGCATTAAGCAAGGTGATATTATCTTGAAAATTGGCGATCAGGATGTGAATGATGTTTCCAATTTAGAGGAACTTGTTGGCAGATATAGGCCCGGAGATAAGATTAGCGTGCTTGTAAACCGAAACGGACAAGATATGAATGTTAACGTTATTCTCCGTAATTTGGATGGCACTACATCTGTGGTGATGCCTGAAAAATCAACTGTTGTTGCCGTTTCTCAATTAGGTGCATCATTGGCGCCATTATCGGATGATGAAAAACAAAAATTGAATATTGAGGGTGGAGCCAAAGTTACCCAACTGAATGAAGGAACTCTGAAAAATATTGGCGTGAGAAGAGGGTTTATCATTACAAAAATAGACCACCAAAAAGTAAAATCGCCGGATGATGTGAAGAACTTATTGGATGAAAAATCAGGAGGAGTTTTGGTAGAAGGAATGTATCCGAATGGTATGCGGGCCTATTATGCGTTTGGTATGTAAGTAAACGGCCCTTTTTTAGCTTTGTCCGGCTGCTGTATAAAATGATGTGTAAGGTTAAAATATAGTAGCCGGGTTCAGCTGAATAAGCTTCATAATTTTGAAAGTAAATTCCTGTAATACAAATAATTACAGGAATTTTTATTTTTGGCGGATGGAAAACGGATTTTTTTTTCTTATCTTTGCAAAACATCAATAATCCCCTCGTAAATTCAATCTTTACCCATATAGATGAGACAGTTAAAAATTACCAAATCAATAACTAACAGGGAGAGTGCTTCGCTCGACAAGTATTTACAGGAAATTGGTCGCGAAGAGCTTATCACTGCCGAAGAAGAAGTTAAGTTAGCCCAAGAAATTCAAAAAGGAGATAAGGATTCTGAAAGGGCTTTGGAAAAGTTAACCAGAGCTAACCTTCGCTTTGTGGTATCGGTTGCTAAGCAATACCAAAACCAAGGGTTAAGTCTTCCCGATTTGATTAATGAAGGTAATTTGGGACTTATTAAAGCTGCCAAGCGTTTTGACCATACCCGCGGATTTAAATTTATTTCATACGCGGTGTGGTGGATTCGCCAATCTATATTGCAGGCTTTGGCTGAACAATCACGTATTGTGCGCTTACCTTTAAACCAGGTAGGTTCATTAAATAAATTAAATAAGACCTTTTCCCGTTTGGAACAACAATTTGAAAGAGAGCCTCTGCCCGAGGAACTCTCCGAAATACTGGAGTTGCCAATGGATAAAGTAAAAGATACCATGCAACTCTCCGGCAAACACGTATCGGTGGATGCGCCATTTGCCAATGGAGATGACAACAACAGCCTGCTCGACGTATTGGTGAACCATGATTCACCGCGTGCCGATAGCATGCTTATTAAAGAATCGCTAAAAAGAGAAATAGAGCGTTCACTTTCCACCTTAAATGAAAGAGAAAAAGAGGTTGTAAAGCTATTCTTCGGGTTGGATGTACCACACCCATTAACCTTAGAGGAAATAGGAGCCAAGTTTGCACTTACCCGCGAAAGGGTACGTCAAATAAAGGAGAAAGCCATACGCAGGCTTCGCCATACTTCACGCAGTAAATTATTAAAGGCCTATTTGGGATAACAAGATAACATCTTGTTGTCATGTGTTGAAACCCCGACCTTATCAGTCGGGGTTGTTTTTTTGCCGGATGCCCGGCCGGCAATTATTTCTTTTCGAACAAAACCGTAATTCCCGTTGCAATTATTGCAATAAGAAGCCCTACATATAGATATACGCCTGGGAGTTCTAACTCTAATCCCTTGGTGATTAAAAGAAGCCCTATCAAGATAAGAAAACAAAGTGCCAGTGTTTTTACAATAGGATGCTTCTCGAGAAACCCGCTTAGTTTGCCTGAAATATAAACCATAAAAACCATTCCTATGGCTATGGCAAGAACCATTAAAAGAAAGTTTGGTGTAACGCCGATAGCTGTAAAAACAGTATCGAAGGAAAAGAGCATATCAACAAGTACAATTTGCAGGATAATTGAATCGTAAATTTTAGTTGAAAATACCTCTACGTCGTCTTTTTTCTTTAAATGTTTGATTAATTCCTTGAGCGAAGTTATTGTGAGGTAAGTTCCACCAATCAAATACAAAATATAGCTGATGCTTACATGAAAATTGGAAATAGTGAATAGGGTAGAGGTGATGCCAGTCAGCCATACTAAACAAAACAACATGAAGATTCGCATTACAAAAGCAAGCGAAAGCGCAGTTACCCTTGTCTTGAATCTTTTTTCTCCGGGGATTTTAGTTAAAATCAGCGAAATAAAAATGATATTGTCAACCCCTAAAATAAGTTCAAGTGACGATAGAATTACGAGGGTGATAAGCCCCTGTAGGGAAAATAAAGCCTGTAATTCCGCTTGGAAATCCATTAGGGGATTATTCTTTGGCGGTTTCTTCCTGCAATAGGAGGTTGATGTCAATTACCATCTTATTGACTTCCGTAGAATCTGTACCGCTGTAAATGCCCCTAATATGCCCCTGCATATCAACCAGCGCCATATTTTGAGTATGAACAAAATTGTTTCCGGCGCTGTCATCTACCGCAGCATAGTAAGATTTTCTGGCCAGATTGTAAATTTCAGTTTTATCGCCTGTAAGAAAGTACCATTGGTATGGAACAGCATCGTGCATTTTTGCATATTCCAACATTACAGGCACCGAGTCTCTCACCGGGTCAACTGTATAGGAAACAAATTTCACATACGGATTACCTTTGAATTTAATTGCAGCACCTTCCAAAAGGCTGTTCATCCGTTTACAAATTCCGGGACATTGTGCAAAAAAGAAGTTTGCAATAAATACTTTATTTTTAAATGTATCGAGTGTAACAGGTTGCCCAAACTGGTCGGTTAGTTTAAAGTCCAGGACTTTGTGGTAAACCGTGTCGACTTTATATTTCCCGTCAACTTTGGTCGAATCGACACTTGTAACGCCTATATAAGGCAGTATCCGTAACGGTTTCTTGCTGTAGGATACCATAAAACCAATGCCCAGCGCAGTAAATGCAAGTGCAAACAAAACAATATTGATAGTAACGGTTTTACCGGAAGTAGCCATAAGACTTTATTTATTTGAGATGGCAAAGTTATGAATTATGCGAACGCAATTTCAGGGTTTTCCTGTTAATTCTATCTTTGGCTTTTCGGGGAATAGCATTGATAAAACAGAAGAAAACCCCACAACCATAAAAACCCCTATTGGGTTATACCACAAATAAGCAATCTTACTGTCTGTAAAATACAGGGTGATGATAATGGCTTCCGACAATATTGCTGCAAGGAATACAGCCCTTCCTTTCACAAACTTGAAAAAGAAAGCGATGATAAATACCCCTAAAATTGTTCCGTAAAAAAGCGACCCCAAAATATTGACAAGTTGTATCAGGTTTGAAGTTAAGTGAACAAAAAATGCAAATGCAATGGTAATCCCTCCCCACAAAAGTGTGGCCGCTTTACTGGCATTTACATAATGTTTGTCGGTGCCATTTTTGTTAATTGAACGCTTGTAATAATCCACCACCGTTGTAGATGCCAGCGAGCTAATTTGCCCTGCTGTGGATGACATTGCGGCGCAAAACATCACTGCTAATAACAGCCCGATTAGCCCAATGGGCATGTGGTTTAAAACAAAAGTCAGGAATACATAATCTGTATCGCGCGTTTCAACAGCAGGTGCATTTTTCTTTATTATACGCTTAACATCCGCACGTACTGCGGTATCTTGCTGTTCGTATTTTTTCAGGGAATCGAGGCTGGCTAATTCAGAAGATGAGTTTTGCGAATGAACCAAAACAATAGCAGCTTTGTTACGTTCGGTTTCAATATACTCATGTTGCTTTTCTTTATCCGCCAGTTGCTGTTTTACTTCAGCTGATAGTTGAACTTTTTCAAGGGCCTTGTTATTGAAGAAAACGGGGGAGGAGTGGAACATGAAAAAGACGTAAGTCATTACACCAATAAAGAGAATAAAAAACTGCATCGGTATTTTCACCAATCCATTATAGAATAAGCCCAACTTGCTTTCTTTAACAGAAGAGCCTCCCAGGTAGCGGGAAACCTGGCTTTGGTCCGTGCCGAAATAGGAGAGCGAAAGAAAGAATCCACCCAATATGCCCGACCAGATATTGTACCTTCCATCCAACGAAAATTTAGTGTCTACAGCTTTCATTTTACCCATCTTCCCCGCAAGGTGTGCCGCATCCATCAGGGAAACCCCGGTAGGCAGGTAATATATAAGCATAACCAATGCCATAGCCATTCCCGAAAGTATTACTACCATTTGCAGTGTTTGTGTTTGACTGACCGCCTTTTCGCCTCCTACATAAATGTAGAATATTACCAATACGCCAATCAGTAGGCAGAGCAGATTAAGGTTCCAGCCCAAAATAGTAGATAGGATAATGGCAGGAGCGTAAAGTGTCAATCCGCTGCCAAGCCCACGGGAAACCAGGAACAGAAAAGCTATGAATTGCCTTGTGGCAAGGTTAAATCGGCCTTCGAGGTATTCGTATGCTGTATATACATTTTGCTTGTAGAATACGGGAATAAAAACGGCGGCAATTACAATCATCGCAATGGGTAGCCCGAAATAAATCTGTATAAAACCCATGCCCGATTCATACGCCTGCCCCGGCGTGGACATGAACGTAATAGCGCTGGCTTGTGTAGCTATAATAGACAGGCAAATAACCCACGATTTTTTTTCTCCGCCACTTCGCATATAGCCATGAATGTCCTTATGTGTAGTGTTCTTCGCTATACCATATATTACAATGAACGCAAGCGTACCTAAGAGGACTATGAGGTCAAGCGGATGCATAAAGCGTTAGCTAAAATAGTTGCTTAACCAGTAAAGTGCTGAAATTATTACCACTATCCACACCGCAAGTGTAATGTAATAGGGCCTCCATTTTTTGGAGTTGGCTATATCATCAGTGCTTCTCAAGCTCTATCAGGTTAGCCAGTAAACGATACGCCCCGGGTACTCCGGCGGGCAATTCACGGAAGAAAGATATTCCGGTATAAACGAAATTGCCTTTACCATAAGGAGCCACTAACAGCGCGCCTTTCACAGGCGGTTCGCCTGTATCATTCATTTCCAAAAGAGGAGTATAATGGGCGGTGTCCCATTTATCAGGATAATACAAACCACGCTCCTGAACCCATCCATCAAAATCTTTTTGGGTGATTTTATTTGGTGTATTTAGGGCAGGTGCATCAGGATTTAAAAGAGTGACTTTTGAATCTTCCTCGGTAGTTCGCACATTGGCAGGATGCAAATAATAGGGCCCTATGCTATCCGTAACCAAGCGGAAATTATTGTTGTACTGCACAATGTAATTGCCACCATTTTTCACGTACTCCATCAACTTGCCATTATCATATTTAAGCCTGTCAATGGTATTATAAGCGCGAACTCCGGCAATAATGGCATCATATTTATTCAGATTAACAGTAGCAATTTGGGTGGGTGCAATCATTTCCACTTTATATCCCATTTCCTTTAATGCTGCTGGGATATCGTCACCGGCACCATTAATATATCCTATAAGTTTCGGGTGAGTTTTAATATCCATCCGTACCACTTTTACTTTGCTTTTTGGCAACAGCATTTGCTCGGGGATGTGGTCGTAGTTGATGTCTTCAAAGGAGCGGTTATAGACTTTTCCATCTACTTTAATATTAAAATTAAATTCGGAAGTTTCCGCATCGAATTTTGGTTTAACCCAAAAAGTAAGAATCTGTTCTGTTCCATTTCCGTTCATTGTAATTGGTTCTAAAAGACTGGATTTATCTCCATCTATCATTTTTGGTTCTGTAAGTGTGTCCTCTGTAAGTGAAACATCCCATGATTGAGGTATACTTAGTTCAAATCTTCCAGTTCCCTTTTTAAAGGATTTAACCTTCAATTCAATTTTCTTGGGCTTATCATCTGCAAACACCAACAACTTCTCCTGCGGTATTACAACCGCAGGGGGTACTATTCTTGCCAAGGAATAAATTTCTCCTTTTACAGGGTCCGTGTTTTTGTAAAATACGGGTATATCCTGCTCAAAGGTTATAGGTTCGTGGGTAGGGGCAGGGAGGTGTGTCTTTGTAGTTGCTTCTGTTTCTTCAATAGTATAAGAAAGATGAACCGTAATTTGCGGAGGGTTTTGTGGCAATCCGCGCATCAATTGGGCATCTACTTTGTACATGCCAACGGTTGGTTCCTGCTCCAGCCAGTAAGGGCCTGTGATGTTTACATTTTCCGGTACTACTCCTTTAAGATTTAATGTTTTAAAGCTATTTGGAGTAAGTGTTGAAGGGTTATCCAACTTGGCTACTTCTTTTCCGTCAATTAAAAGTGTGGCAGCTATGATTACTTTGCAATCGGGGCTTACAGAGCCTAAACTTACATTAATGCTGTCAGTCGGAGGGATGTATTGTTTCGTGCTAATCGCTTCGGTATATACTCCTGCACATTGTAAAATTATTTCCTGTAATTGTTTAATTTTTGATTGTACCAAATAATTATCGGAATGCTTTGCGAGTTCTGCATTAAGCATTCCAAGTTTTTCCAATAAATAAGAAGGATGGGTTGCATCCATTTGCTCCAGCATATCAATATAGCCGGGAATATCCTCGCAGCCTTTAATCCGGCTCCAATCCCAATTCGTAACGCTGAAAATATCCCTGTTATCGGGCTTTTTACCCGCGAGTGAGACAAAGTATTCCATAATATCTCCCCGCCTTGCCGATACGCCAAAGCCTTGCGATTTGTGCATACTGCGACTTTCAGCTGCCATTTCCCCGACTGATTTCCCAAGCAGAGGCATGTAAGTGCCAATATTAGTATAATACAAACCGGCTGTATCTAATTTATTATCCTGATAAAAGAATGTGGAGGTGTTCCAATAAATGGATGTAGCCTGCCAAGGCTGAACATATTTCAATTGTTCCGGGAACTTGGTCGGGTCGGCTGCTTGGGCAAAAGCTCTCACTGCCAATATGGCAGATGCCTGGTGATGTCCATGTGTTTTATAATAGGTAGGGGAGAAGCGGGTAATAATTATATCGGGTTTAAATTGGCGAATCTTCCAAACTATGTCAGACAGAACTTCGTTGCTATCCCACATATGCATAGTTTCTTTCGCAGTTTTTGAAAAGCCAAAATCATTGGCGCGGCTGAAAAACTGCTGTCCCCCATCAATAGACCTTGCCATTAATAATTCTTGCGTGCGCATAACACCTAATTCTTCCCGCACTTCCGGACCTATCAAATCCTGGCCTCCATCACCCCGTGTAAGCGACATATAGGCCACATCAATACCTTTTACGTTCGCCAGATAGGCTATCAATTGCGTATTTTCATCATCCGGGTGGGCTGCAATATATAATATCCTTCCCACATGTTGCAGTTTGTTTATTTCATGCAGAATACGGGATGAACTCCAGTTTTTGTCGGGAGTTTTTTGGGCGGAGGAAAATAGAGTGAAAGTTATAAAGAGTAAAGTAAGCAGAAAGCAACGCTCGTCATTGCGAGGCTTTGCGAAGCAATCTCTTTTGCTAATGGGAATAATTAAATATACAAACTTATTTAACAGAGATTGCTTCGTTCCTCGCAATGACGAATTATCTCGGTTGTTTTTTTCGAGGCCATCTCTACCATAATTGTACGTCATCATATAAGTCTCTCCAATGAGGATTAAAGGAATTTATCAACTGATTTTTTGTGTTTCTGGAACCTGCCTTTATTTGTTTTTCTCTTGCAATTGCATCTTCAATTCTATGAAGACCTTCGTAATATACCAGTTTGTATGTTTTATATTTTGAAGTAAAAGAATCAGGATGTACATTATTTTTATGTTCATGTATTCTTTTCTTTAAATCAGATGAAACACCGGTATAAAGAAAAAAATGTATTTTATTTGTCATAATATAAACAGCACCGCCTCTTTTCATAGTTGGTTAAGGGATTGCTTCGCAAAGCCTCGCAATGACGAACCTACTTCTTCTTTCCAGCAGGAACTGCCGCACTCAAATCAGCATATAGTTTTGCAATCTTATCCTTATAGTTGTTTTGGTAATTTCCATCATTCGCCTTATCAGCTGCATCGCCCAATTCCTTTGCTTTTACAATATATTTCTGCGCATCCTTATTATTGCCTTCCGCATGAAGAATCTTTGCTAAAATGTAATTGTTGGAATAATGTTCCTTCATATTTACAGACATTTTTGCCCAGTCTTCCGCTTTCTTCAAGTCAAGGTTATTATCGGCGTAAAAGTTTGCTGAAGTGGCATAGGCGCGCCAGCTATTATCGGTGAAATCGGTAATGCTTTTTCCAATCATTCCTTTGGTGTCCGCTTTTACTTCAAAAACCACTTTAAGTTTTTCCCAGCAAAGGGTTACGGCTGCTGTGCTATCGGAAGTTGCATCTATCATAAAAGCCAGCCTTTCTTTCATATCTCCCATTTGCGGGGTTACAGTAAACCGGGCTATGTCCAACGACTTTTTGTAGTTATAAGCGCCCCATTGGTCAGCATCGGAATTGAGTATGATTGTCCAGCTGTTTCTGCCGGGAATGGTTAACAATGCATATTTGCCTTTTTTAACTTTTTGTCCGCCTACCATTACATCTGTGCTGAACGCAATATTGGTAATTTGATTTGCACCCGTGCGCCATACGGAATCATAAGGTACTAATCCGCCCCAAATTTGCCTGCCTTTTACAGCAGGGCTGGAGTAAGTAATATCAACTTTGGTTAATCCAAATGTCTGGCTAACACTCGCAGCAGGGCTTGCCGCCGGCATGGTTGGCGCTTGTTGTGCATATGCATTAAGGCTTGTCAGCCCGATAATTGTTCCGAGTAGTAATGATTTCATGGTTTTCATAGGTGGGTTGTTTTTTATGATTCAAATGTATATATAAAATAGAAGGGGCGGCTTTATTTAACTTCGCTTAACAATTTCTTCACCATTTCCGATATGGCTTTCCCTTCCGCTTTTCCGGCCAGTTGTTTGGTTGCAATGCCCATCACTTTGCCCATATCTGCCATAGATGAGGCACCTACAGTTGACATGATTTCCTTAACAGCAGCCTGCAATTCGTCGGCATTCATTTGTTTTGGCATAAAGCCTTCAATAACGCTTGCCTGAAAAAGTTCCTTTTCTGCCAGTTCGGGGCGGCTTTGAGCAGCATATATTTCAGCGGCTTCTTTACGTTGTTTAACCATCTTTTGCATTGCTTTGTTCTCTGCATCTTCGCTGCTGCCTTTTTCTGATGATTTTAATAATAAAATTTCAGCCTTTATAGCTCGTAATGCTTCAAGCCTACCGCTGTCTTTAGCCATCATGGCGGCTTTAATTTCTCCGGTTATTTTTTCTTCTAAGTTCATATGTATAAGATTTTGAATATTTTTATTAAGACGATTATAAGCAGAGATTGCTTCATTTCTCGCAATAACGCTTATATCTTATAACTCATAGCTTATAGTCAGACTTTATTCCAGATATGTGTTTTGTTCACTGTGCAACCCTCCACCGAAGGTGTACCAAATATATTTACTTTAATACCACAACTCTGGCAAACATATTTATCCAATCCGCGTTCGCCCAGGCATACCCAGTTATGAAAAGATGATTTCTTGCAACCTCTTATTTTAGGGGTGGTGGTACCAACTTCTACCTGCGCACAGTGCGTGCAGGAATATACTTTTAACAATTTCGATTTATGCATAATAATGCCAAAGATACCTTCTTTTCTTGAAGTGAAAAACTAAAAGTGAAAAGTGAAAAATTAAAAACCGCTTAATATTATTTTTTCGCTTTTCACTTTTCATTTAAAGTTTCCCTCTATCTGCCTTGTTGTTAAGATATAGTAACCCAATAACCGAAAATGGAAGGGGCTCAATTTTTCACTTTTCACTTTTCATTTTTCATTTTTTTCCTTAAAGTCCGGAAAATAGTATATCTTTGCGTAACTTCTTACGAAGATTGTATCTCATTCTGTTAATGGTTTCCCCCATTTTATTCAGTGCCGGTTTACGTTTTTCCTAATAAGTTAGCTAAGGAAAGCCGCATTGGCACACCTGTAACCATTAATAATCAATAGTTTAACTATGACATTTCATGAATTGAAACTTATACCCCCATTGCTTGAGGCTATAAGTAAAGAAGGCTACACACAGCCTACTCCTATACAGGAGAAAGCAATACCGCACATTTTAGAAGGTAAAGATATTTTCGGGTGCGCACAAACCGGAACCGGTAAAACGGCAGCTTTTGCATTACCGCTTCTTCAATTATTAACCCAGAACCGGGCAACCGCACAACAGGGCATTAAAGTACTGATACTTGCACCTACCCGCGAACTTGCATTGCAAATTAACGACAGTTTTAAAGCATACGGACATAATCTGAATATAAGGCATACCGTAGTATTTGGCGGTGTATCGCAACATGCACAAACTACTATCCTGCGTAAGGGGGTAGATGTGCTGATAGCAACCCCGGGCCGTTTACTCGACCTTATGCAGCAAGGCTACATTAAATTAAACGCAGTCGAGTATTTCGTATTGGATGAAGCTGACCGTATGTTGGATATGGGTTTTATTAATGATATTAAAAAAATCATTTCGAAGCTTCCAGCCAAAAGACAAACTGTTTTCTTTTCAGCAACTGCTCCTCCGGAAATCCGCAAATTTGCCGATACCTTATTAAAGAGCCCTGTAAGCGTAAACATAGCCCCCGTAGCCACAACAGCAGAACTCATTAAGCAGTCTGTTTACTTTGTGAGCCAGGAAAACAAAAGGCCATTATTAAGACACGTTCTTAAAAGTGAATCTATAGAACATGCGCTTGTATTTACCCGCACCAAGCATGGCGCCGATAAAGTGGTGAAAGAACTTAACAAAAACGGAATTAAGTCGGAGGCTATACATGGTAATAAATCGCAAAATGCGCGCGAACGTGCATTGAAAGGATTTAAAGACCGCAGCATTCGTGTGCTGGTTGCTACCGATATCGCATCCCGTGGTATCGATGTGGATAAACTTACCCATGTTATCAACTTCGAAATTCCTGAACAGGCGGAAACCTATGTTCACCGTATTGGCCGTACAGGCCGCGCCGGGGAATCGGGCGTTGCGCTTTCGTTTTGCAATACCGACGAACGTGCTTATTTAAGGAATATACACAAGCTTATTAAGAAGAACATTGATGTGGTTGCAACACATCCGTTTTCGTAAAATTTATAAATAATGATGTAGTTGCGACCCATCCGTCCCGCAGCAATGCGTGACAATTAAAAATCGCTATAAGTACCATTAAACAAAACGTAACTACAAACAAACAACACAATGAAAAAAGGAACAGTTAAATTTTTTAATACCGACAAGCATTTCGGTTTTATTACCATGGAAGGAACCGGAGACAGCGTATTCGTTCACGAATCGAGCCTTAAAACCCCTATCCGCGAAAATGATAAAGTGGCATTCGACATAGAAGAAACCCCAAAGGGTTTACGCGCCATTAATGTAACTATTGAGTAAATCAGTGGTCAGTTGACAGTGGTCAGTAATCAGTAAATACAAAGACTGACGACTGACTACTGGTTACTGACAACTAACTTGCCATGAACAAAGAAGAAGTTGCCGCAATGATAGAAGACAGGTATGCCACAGGCAGCAATCTGTCGGTTACACGGGTTATTTGCAAAAATGACATAACCTATTACGGCTACTTTAATTCTTTCAGCGATTATTCCGAATTAATGAACAAAAACCGTTACAGGTTTATACCTCGGAATAATTCGAAAGCTTTTATGGAAGACTATACCAGAAATGGTATTTATAATACTTCTTACGGAATAATAATAAATGGAGATGATATGCTGGCCATCGAATTTGTAATGCCAATGCATAATTAATAGCGATTAAAAATTACGAAGAAAACAGATATAAATACAAAATGAGCATTAATGCCTCTTAATTCGTAATTCTTAATTAAACAACATGGTTATTCTGATTTTTTTTGCAATACACTGGTACGTTTCTTTATTTTTCCAGTCTGTTTTTCATCACCGCTATGCGGCGCATAGGGTGTTTACCATGTCTAAAACTATGGAACGGATATTTTATATAGGTTGTTTTATCTCGCAAGGTTCATCCTATATAAGCGCCACTACCTATGGAATTATGCACCGTTTGCACCATGCACATACCGATACTGCTGAAGACCCTCATTCCCCGTCTATTACACCTAATGTTTTTAAAATGATGTGGTTTACACGCAATAGTTATTTCGACCTTTATAAGGGAGACACACTTGCAGATGCAAAATACAGCAAAGACCTGCCGGTTTGGGAGGCATTCGATAAAATTGCCCATAACTGGATTACCCGTATCCTTTGGATTGCCGCCTATATTACCTTTTATGCTATCTTTGCTACAGCTTGGTGGCAATGGTTATTTCTTCCTGCAACCATAATTATGGGTTCATTGCAGGGTGTAGCTGTTAACTGGTGGGCTCATCGCTTCGGTTACGTAAGCTATAAAATGAAAAACACATCAAAAAATATTTTACCCATCGATTTTATTTTCTGGGGAGAGTCATTCCATAACAACCACCACCATCATCCCGGTAAGCCTAACAATGCCGATAAATGGTTTGAAGTAGATATGGGTTACCTTGCCATGAAGGGCATGCACCATTTGCGAATTATACATTTAAAGAACTATACACCAAACGCTAAATAATTAATGAGACAACTAAAAATAACCAAATCTATCACCAACCGTGATAGTACATCCATTGAAAAATACCTGGCCGATATCAGCAAGCATGAACTGGTAACAGCAGAAGAAGAAACCATTTTGGCACAGAAAATACGTGCCGGCGACCAACAAGCGCTCGACAGATTGGTAGTTGCCAACCTGCGCTTTGTGGTATCTGTAGCCAAGCAATACCAAAACCAGGGATTGAGCCTTTCCGATTTAATTAATGAAGGAAACGTAGGGCTTGTTAAGGCTGCCAAACGCTTCGATGAAACCCGCGGATTTAAGTTTATATCGTATGCCGTGTGGTGGATTCGCCAATGTATTATACAGGCGGTTGCAGTTAACTCGCGCGTAATTCGTTTGCCGTTAAATAAAGTAGGCGCATTAAACCGCATTAAAAAAGCAGGCGGATTGCTGGAACAAAAATTAGAACGGGAAGCCAGCCCTGCAGAGATTGCCGAAATACTGGAAATGACCGAAAGCGAAGTGAAAATAGCAATGGCCAGCACCAACAGACACTTATCTACCGACTCGCCATTTGCGAATGCGGAAGATACTACCCTTATGGATGTATTGCAGGACCATTCGAGCCCGCAACCGGACAGCCTGTTGATGGCATCTTCGTTAAGTATTGAAATAAAAAGAGCCCTCACCGGACTTTCGGAAAGGGAAAGCGAATGCATTATATTATTTTACGGAATAGGCCTGCAACACCCCTATACATTGGAAGAAATTGCAGAACGCTATGAAATTACCCGCGAACGTGTACGCCAGATTAAAGACAAGGCTATACGCAAACTGCGTGTTAATTCCCGTAGCAAGGTTTTGAAAACGTATCTCGGATAAAGGGATTTTTCCTCGCCTCGTAGGAGAGGACGGCTGAGGTCTTTTTTATTACCAAGAATACATGTCTCGCAAAGACGCAAAGTCGCTAAGAGAAAACGGTTTTTGCTTTGCGGACTTTGCGCCTTTGCGAGACAGTTTTACTTCTGAATTACCACTTTCCCTTCTCCAAGCAAATTGCCATCTTGTGCAATTACCCTGTAAAGGTAGATGCCGTCGGGTTGATTTAAGTTAACTATGAACGATGAACTATGAACGATTTGCGAGTATACTTTCTCCCCAAGCACATTATAAATTTCAACAGTTGCAGGCACAAGGCTTTGTGCTCCTTCAAATGAAATGGTGAAAATGCCGGTGGTGGGGTTGGGGTAGAGGGATGTGAAATTGGAAGAGGCGGTTAGATTATTGATTCCTAAATCTGCATCATTAAACCTAAAAATTACTCCTTGTCGGTTTTTTCCTCCATCTTTTGTCATACCATATAAAACCTTTCCAGAAAGTGTTAAGTCGCCCACAGAAAAAGAACCATCTGTATCATTGAAGTCAAATATGTCTTCATAATACATGCCATTTGTGTCAATTGAAAAAATATTCCCATTGCCTTTTACTGCGCCCCCTGTAGTCATACCATATAATATCTTTCCATCGGATATTAAAGAGCCTAACGGATAATCGCCATTACTTCCAGTGAATGAAAAAATATTCCTATATCCTTGGCCATTTGTGTCAATTGCAAAAATATTACCTGCACCATGTGTACCTCCTGATGACGTCATCCCAAATAATAAGCTATCCATAATGATTAAAGAACCGTTAGGATATTCTCCATTGATGCCATTAAAATCAAGAAGGTCATTAAATGCAGTGCCATTTGTATCTATTGAAAAGATACACCCACTATCATATACGCCACCCTTCAATGTCATACCAAATAACATGTTTTTAGAGATATGTAAGGTTCCGAATTGTGGTTTTTCGCCATTTGTTCCATTAAAATCAAGCAAATGATGGTAATAGTTGCCATTAGTGTCAATGGAAAATATACACCCCTCATTATTGGCTCCGCCTTCTTCAGTCATACCATATAAAATACCACCGGAAAAAATCAATGAGCCTTCTGGGTTTGCACCATTTATTCCATTGAAATCAAGTATTTTTTTATACCCACTTCCGTCCGTATCTATTTTGAATATACAACCATCATTATTTGTCCCTCCAATAAATGTCATTCCATATAATTTGTTACCAAGAAGTGTTAATGAGCTGGCTGGATATTCACCATTTGTCCCATTGAAATCAAGCAAGTCTCTATAATTTTGTCCGTCTGTATCAAGAGAGAAAATGCAACCATCGTTATTTGTTCCACCATATTGTGTCATTCCAAATAATTTTCCCATAGAAAGCGTCAAACTCCCCAATGGCGCACTACCATTTGTATCATTGAAATTAAGAAGAACAGTATATTGCGCCTTAATTACAGCAATACCAAAACAAAGTGATGCAAATAATAGGAGTAACGGTTTTTTCATGATTGTTATTATAATTAATACAAAGATAAATAGTAATATTCTCATTGTAACCCCCCACTTATTATACGGCGGCTTTCACTTATTAAATGGCGGGTTTGGGTTATTATATGGCATGTGTGTAGCATTTGCCACACAACTTATTCGCAACAGTTGTATTTTAAGTAGTAATTGGTAATTAATAATTGATAATCATCGTATTGTGTACTTATGTAACACAAAAAAACACCTACTAAACTGTTGCGATTAAATTTAAGGGCTTCATTTTTTTCTTAATTATGTATTGCTGCCAACCTATTAAGGTATTTGGTCGTCTAAGCATATAAAGGCAGAATTATATGGAGGAAAATCCAAAGACACAACCGGAAGGTAAACCCCAAAAAAAGACTGTAGACCGAAGGGATTTTATTCAGAAATCATTATTAATAGCGGGTGGAGCCATAGGCGCATCATGGCTATTGGAGGCTTGTAGCAAATCGAGTTCATCTACTCCGGCGGCTTCGGGGCCGAGCGTTAATTTTACCATCGATTTAAGTACGTCACAATACAGTTCACTGAATACAAAAGGCAATTACTTATATGTGAGCAATACCATTGTAGCCCGCGACAGCAGCGGTAATTTTGTAGCTTTGTATGATGTCTGTACCCATGCAGGTTGCACCATCAGTTTTAATGGCACTAATCAGTTTCCCTGCCCTTGCCATGGTTCTATATTCGATGAAAACGGAAATGTGGTGCAAGGCCCTGCTACCAGCGGAGTTAAGAAATATACCTGTACACTGAACGGTACTAAACTTACCGTTTCAGGATAAATTTTAAATGCTTTTGTTTCCTTTGGCTAATTCCTTACGGGTTACATAGCGCCCTATAAAAAGCAAAGCGACAATAACCACAATAATTATCCCTACAAATTGGAATGTGCCAACCTTTAGGGCCATTTGGTTCCAATAGGGCCCAAGCAGGCGGCCTGTTAATGCAAGTCCGCCACTCCAAACAATTGCGGAAATAAGAACTGTGGTTAAAAATATGCGTGGCTTAATCTGTAAAGTACCTGCCGCCACCGAAACATATCCGCGGATGAACGGCGTGAGCCTGCCTAAAAATATGGCCCATTTATTGCCATTGTCTATGCGCTGTTTCAAGTGGTCCAGTTTAGCTACTAATTTAGCCAGCCACTTAGGCGGATTCTTATAAATATAGTGTTTGCTTAGGGCGTAAAAAGTAAAGTATAAAATGCTTGTACCAATAAAATCGGCCGAGACGGAGGTGATGATTACTTTAGGCATACTTAATACCCCTGTGTACGTCAAGTAACCCGAAAATAGCAATACCAGTTCATTGGTAATAGGATTGGGAACACCAAGCTCCTGCAAAAAGACAAAAAGGAAAATAGCCAGGTAACCATATTGTGTTATAAAGTGGTTCAGTTCCTGAATATGTTCCATTTTAGTATAGTTGCTTTAGGAGTTGTATGCCACCTTTTTGTTGAAATCGGGAAATGGGCGCATTTGGCGCACATTGTTATTTTCGTGCAGAACGCTGTAAATATGTTTCAGTGTTACCATGTGCGATTGTTCCGTCCATGACCTGAACTTACGTGTATCGGTATCATACCCGGGTATATACTTTATAAAGCGGCCAATATCGAATGAGGTGTCAAATATTCCGGCTCCGGCTTTGGCAGCATCACGCGAATTGCAGAATTGTTCAAAATGCCCCTCTACTGGAACCATGAGTACCGGTTTGCCCAGATACATGGCCTCACAAACCGATTCAAAACCCGATGTGGTAACCATTCCTCTGCAGTTTGCCATCATCTCGAGGAACTTCCTATCGTTAATCTGGTGAAAGGTGAGGGTAGAATCATACTCCTTGTAATCGGTAATATCTTTTTTATCTGTAAAACAATGCAGTTTTATGTGGCGGTTATTATTGTGCCAGGTTATAATATCCTCCATATAGCCGGCATTTAATAAATACACCAGCAGGTAATCTTGCCGGGTGGTTGGCTGTGTAAGCACTTCTCCGCGCAGTAGTGGCGGAATTACGTAAATCGATTTTTCTTTACAGTCATCAAACGGATAGAAGGAAAGCGCCAGTTTCTTCTTGGCGCCAATGGAAATCATTCCTGTATAAAGCTTCAAGCCGAGCCTTGCAAAGAAATTCCCCGCGGGCATTTTATAGCCGGGGTGGTTGAACATATAGTGGTGCCCGATACAAATCATGGGAATATTCGGGCGGAAAAAGAAATAGTAAAGCCCTGTAAGCGGTTCGTAAAAATTAATTATGATGTCGGGCTTGTGCTCTTTTACTTTCCGGTGTATTACATACAGGCTGTGAATAAACTTTGGAATTCTTTTAATGATACCTATTATGGAAAGAAGCGAATTGATTCCTTTTTTGTTTTTATCGGTAGCCATATTGGGGCTTTCAATAAGGGTGACAGGGGCGTTAATTCGTTCGTAATAAAATTTCGGGATTACCCGTTGTTTGCTTTTGCCAACCATTACCTCACAAACTTCCATACCTGCACTTTCCACCAATTGTTTCATGGAGATAGATTGGGTCATATGTCCCCGTCCTTCACCTTGCACCAGGAACAGGCATTTTTTATTGCTTAGTGCCATTTTTGTTTTATATTAAATGGTTCTTCATTGTTAAAGACGGTAGTCAGAATTCTAAGGTTGTATGAATGAAAAAATATTTTCTCACGTGCATGGAATAACCTTGTTTAGGGCTGATAAACATTGCAATGAACGTGCATTTATATTTCCCTAATATGAATCCAATATAAAGGATTATTAAGGGTATGTTAGGTTTCACGCCTGTGTTTTTTTACAAGGCAGATAAACAGAAACTTGTGGGATAATTAAGGGGCTTTCTCACATTGAATTGTGGATAATTTCACAATTCAGCAAAAGTGAGATAGCTGCATAGCAAAAGCGTTATATAGCTCTGTTATTGTTTTGCACTATTCACACCCAAGTATTTTTTCCCCACAATAAAAACGAGGGTTAAAAATGGTAGGTAACTCCTAATGCCGCACCAAAGAAATAAGGATATGTAATTACCGGAGTGTTGTTATTAATGGAAGTGAACGAACCATCCAGATAGGGTTCTGCATAAACAGACAACCCTCTGCAGATAAGATATTGAGCACCTATGCCAATGTTATACGAATACTGCACCATATTTAAGCCATAAATATCCTGAACCGAAACATTCCCCTCCTGGAATGCCGTATTTTCCCAATTTATCCGGGTTTCTTTATAATTCGCAATATTTACAGCAAAACCTCCTGTAACGTAAAAAGCAAGATTGGAGCTTACCGGCAGTTTATATTTTGCCTGCACAGGAATGCTTAAATATCCGCGGGAAGAACTGCCCCTGATTTTAATACTGTCTCCTACGTGTGTAGTTCCGGCAGAATAAGGAATAAATACGGTACCCGAACTGGTAGTAATGGAATAACCCACCTGTCCATTTTCCTGCTGCTGTGCATAAATTACAGTCGGATTAATGTTGTAGGAATACAGACTGTAGTAACAGCCTGTAAACAGGCTCCATCGGTCAGATAAGTCATAGGCTAAACGCAATCCGGTTGCAAAAGTTCCATCGCCGTCCTGGTGGGTTTTTATATCTTTTGCGGTAATAGATTTCGTAGGGTCGTTATTTTTATCATGTAAAAAATCGTCGGTTACACCCGGTGCATAAAAAGCAGAAATAGATGTTTTTGCCAGTATGTCCTTAAACCGGATGGGTTTTCTGTCAAGATACAAAGCGTTAGAAGAATCCAAATCGGCAGTTTTAGCAGCAGTATTATTTACAGCAACACTCTTTGCAGCAGTGTTTGAAGATACGGATGGGGTAGGAGCAGGGGGCGGGACTTGGGTAGAATTTGCAGCAACCGCGGCAGGATTGGCGGAAGTCTGAATCGTTGGTATGCTGGAATTACCAGCCTGAATTGAAGCAACCGGATTTGGATTGTTTTCTGTGTTTTCATTTATTGTATTTGAAGCAGGACTTGCCTCAGCAGTACCTACATTCGAATGGGAAGGATTTACGGAATAAGCAAAACCGGAAGCATTTGCATGGCTACCTATTTGTTTTGCCTTAATAGTATTTGTAAACGAATTTGCAGAAGCAGTGCCATTATATTTTGTTTCATTAACAACAGTGGCGTTTGGTATTTTGTTAGCAGAATTTGTGGTAATAATGTCATTACCTGAAGTTGTTTTTTCCTTATGGACAGCTAAAGTTGTTTGACTTGTATTTTGCTGAACAATAGTTTTTTGAGTCGTTTCAATTGTAGTTAGTTGCTGCCGAATTTCTGACACTTCATTATGTACATAAAATGCATAAGAGCCTATTAATAATGCCACGGTTCCTGTTGCGAAGAAAGCAGACCTCCAGCGTTTTGCGCTTTTTTTACCGGCACGGGCATCCCTTTCAAGGATATTTTCATACGCCTTGTTCCAAAACTTTTCCGATGGTTCGACTGCACCCGAAGCCAGCCCACCTTTGAAAATAAGTTTTTCTAAATCCTTATCATCATCATAGTTTTCGCTCATGGTAATCATTTTTTTTAGCAGCTATCATACTGTGATTTAACTTTTTCCGCAACAACATGCGTGCATGAAATAAATTAGACTTAGATGTTCCTTCCACTATACCCAATTGTTCCGCAATTTCCTTGTGGTTCATATCTTCAAATATATACAGATTAAACACCATTTTATACATAGGAGGAAGGCTCTGTATCATTTCCATCAATTCGTCGGCATGAATATTGCTTTGTATGTCATTTACATCCACCGGCTCTTCACGCATATCCTCTATATCTACCAAAGGGAATATCCGGGAGGTTTTCCGGTAATGTTCAATAGCTTTATGCACCATTATTCTGCGCACCCAGCCCTCTAAAGAGCCTTCACCTTTAAATTGTTTTAACTTGTCAAAAACGGTGATAAACCCCTCCTGCAAAATATCTTCAGCTTCTTCACGGTTACCTGTATAGCGGCAACAAACGAACAGCATTTTAGCGGCATACTGCTTATAAAGCATACGCTGAAATGCAGGGGAGCCTTCAAGGCAGCCGCGTACCAGTTCTTTTTCCGATATATCCAGAATCTACCGTTTGTATAATTAGACGGTAAATATCGGGTAAGGGTTGCTTAGGGGATGTGACTTTTGTTGAAAATTACAGAAAGGAATCTTATAATGCACCTTACTCACTCTTAATTCTTAGCTCTTAACTCATTGTGGCCCCGCTAGGAATCGAACCTAGATCAGAAGTTCCGGAAACTCCCATACTATCCCCGTCCGAACGGTTCATCCGGGCGGGCGTTGTATTACAGAGCCAATTTTTTGCTTAAATACCTTCTTCCGGCAGAAGACTTGAAATATTTCTCCTGTTTGATTGCCTGAGCTAGAGTATTAAACTCCTCAAAATAAACAATTTTGAATGGTAAATAAGGTCTAATCGAAATAGTCATTCCTGAGTTATGTTCATCCAATCGTTTTTGAAGATTCTCACAATGCCCTTTATAAAAGTAATCATGGTTATTGCTTTTCAAAACGTAGGCATAAAACATACCTGAAAATTTTGTGGCCCCGCTAGGAATCGAACCTAGATCAGAAGTTCCGGAAACTCCCATACTATCCGTTGTACTACAGAGCCAATTTTTTAAAGAATGCCAAAAATAGCAAGAATTAGTTGAAGAGGGAATCGAACCTGGATCAGAAGTTCCGGAAACTCCCATACTATCCCCGTCCGAACGGTTCATCCGGGCGGGCGTTGTACTACAGAGCCAATTTTTTAAAGAATGCCAAAAATAGCAAGAATTAAT
>CAIWVW010000148.1 GCA_903916255.1 uncultured Bacteroidota bacterium | reverse complement strand
GGCAATTAAAGGACCTACAGCAGTTCAGGAATATTTGGTGAACGAAGTACAGGAAGTTTACCGTCTGCAAGGTGTGAAGATTAACGACAAGCACTTTGAAGTTATCGTGCGCCAGATGATGCGTAAAGTTGAAATTGAAGATCCGGGAGATTCCGTGTTCCTCGAAAGGCAACTGATTCCGAAGGCTGAATTTATGGCGAACAACGATGACTTGTATGGTAAAAAAGTAATTACCGATGCAGGTGATTCCGTTCTCTATAAGATTCACCAGATTGAAAGCGCACGTAAATTGCGCGATGAGAATATCCGCCTGAAACGCGAAGGCAAAACTCAAATCCAGTTCCGTGATGCGGTTCCGGCCACTTCTAATCCGGTATTGCAAGGTATAACCAGGGCATCCCTGCAAACAGAATCTTTCATCTCTGCCGCTTCCTTCCAGGAAACAGTAAGGGTATTAAACGAAGCTGCCATCAGCGGCAAAGTGGATTACCTGCAAGGTTTGAAAGAAAACGTTATTGTGGGCCACTTGATTCCTGCAGGAACAGGATTGCGCGAATACGAAAAGCTCATCGTGGGTTCTATGGAGGAATATCAACGCCTCATGGATTCCAAAAAAGAACAAGAGCTTTCGGAAGTAGAAGCAAGATAACACGAGTAGAAAGTGAAAAGGGGAAAGTAAAAAGTTCCCTTAAAAATACAAAGGCATCTCAGAAATGAGGTGCCTTTTTTCTTTATACTCTGTGCACCTCTGTGATGTATTTTCTCTGTGAAACTCTGTGTAAGAATTTTGTTGTCTTAATGAGATTCTTACACTGAGGAATACAGGAGTACCACGGAGGTTCACAGAATTTTTATTTCTGAATCACAAACTTCCCCTCTCCAACCAGCGCCCCGCTTTTATCCATTACCCGGTAAAGGTAAACACCGCTGGGCTGAGAGCTTAAATCAAGTGAATAGTGATTAGTGGATAATGAATAGGTTGAGGAATACACTTTTTCCCCCATCATATTATACACCTCCACACTTTCTACTTTATACTTTTCACTTTCTACTTGTATTGTGAACGCTCCGCTGTTGGGGTTGGGGAAAAGGGAGAGGGAGCTACTAATAGAATTTGAAATATTATTACTAGTTATTATAATATTATTACAAAGTTTCAACTTAGTAAGGAATCCGTACTCTCCAATACTACTGTAGTTTGTAATCGTATCGGTGCCAAATACAAGATAATCTCCAACGTGGGAATCCCCAGAAAAATAGATGTCATAAGTAAGAGGATCAAGGAGGACTGGATTTTCATCGTCATTAGCATTATCAATCGCTAAACCACATAACCCGTGCCCATTAGAATCCATCTTCACTATATAGCTTTGTGCTCCACTTCCAGTATCGTTCAAACTCAACCCGGCTAAACGAAATGGGAAATACCCGCAAGTACCAGACCAATATATGTTGTTTTGATTATCTATTGTCATTGTACCATAAAAACTTCCATTCGAGCTGGTACTAAGAGCCCAAACAGGCAAACCATTTTGAGA
Organism: uncultured Bacteroidota bacterium; assembly: GCA_903916255.1. GTDB lineage: Bacteria > Bacteroidota > Bacteroidia > JABEUT01 > JABEUT01 > JABEUT01. Next base: position 6,646 of record CAIWVW010000148.1, on the reverse strand, counting down.
ATACTTAACTAAGAAATTTGCTAATTCATGAATATTTGTATCCGTCTTTAATAATATAGAGCCGAAACTTATGGTGTCTTGATAAGTTGCCGAAACATATATATTATTTGAACTATCAACCGCTACGAATGGATTACAATTATTGTTAAAAACAAGACTTTGGTATCCATTCAATGTGCCAGCTTCAAGCCAAAGAGTCTTTCCATATGGGGAGAACTTGGTTAAATAAATATCATAATCTTTCCTATTAATTGTAGTAATTGAGTCAAATGATAGAGTATCATAAAAGGTTCCTGTAAGATAAATATTATTCATTTTGTCAATAGCAACTGAATTTCCAAAAACGTATGTCGCTTTAAAAGATTTAGAATATTTTGCCCATTGTGGTATTCCCGATGCTGAATATTTCACAAGAAACGCACTTTGATCCCCAGGATGCTTATTAATTAATGTATCCAAACCGAAATAAATCGTTCCATAGAAATCTCCTACTATAAATGCATTTCCTGAATCGTCAACCGCTATTGAATTTGAAACAGCCATATAATTCGTATTATTAATTGTAGCACTCTTACCCCATAACGTAGTACCATTAGAGTCTAATTTAATTATGAAAGCATCTTCATTAAATCCAGTAGATAGATTTACTGACCCTAAAGTTACATTACCCATAAAACTGCCTGTTAGGAATACGTTGTTTCTGCTATCACAGGAGGCATACCACGGCGATAGAAAATTATATAAGGTTGCACTATAACTTCTAATCCATATAAGATTGCCATTAGGGCTATATTTTGCTAGGTACATACCTCCATTTGATGGATCAGACATTAATGTGTCTAATCCAAATACTACCGTGTCTTGAAATCCACCTGTTTCATAAATATTTCCAGATTTATCAGTCGCTATACTTATGGGGTCAACATTTGAATTATATTTCAGATTCTTTGATTGAACTGCCCACACCCAACTCTGCCCCTCACAAAATGAAAAACTAAAGAGAAAAATTAAAAGGAGTAGCTTTTTCATTCTGTAAATATAGCGTTTTATAAATGGTAAGTATTTGCCTCCCATTTGCCTGACAAAAATGAAATGCAACACTCTCCAAAAAAGGTAAAAACAGACATAATATTAAGTATATCAATGGATATGCTATAAATAATATACCTTCAAATACCGTATAAAAGTGTTGCATTTCAAATTAAAAAATCCGCAATTTTTTTGCATGTTTATAAGACCCCACCCCTGTCTGCCGACAGGCAGGCTACCCTCTCCTGCGAGGAGAGGGTAGAGTCACGTTCGCTCATCTTTTATATTTTTTGCTAAGCTTAGTTGCCTGTATCGCCGCCAGTATCGGGAGGCATGTCTATATTGTTGTTCTTGTGTTTGAAAATGGAGATATCCATTTGCCCGAATCGGTAACTGAAGTTAATAGACATAAAGTGTGCATCGCGGTGGCGGCTGGTAGTTTGATAATATAAAGGCACACCCGCTTCATTGGCAGCAACCACATCAGTTCCGGTTACGGCTGTTCCAAAAATATCACGTATGTTAAAGGTGATAGATGCTTTATTATTCTTCAGGAATTCCTTTTTCAGAGCCGCATCCATCGTATAGGTAGGTATGGTGTATCCGCTGGCCGATGAAGTAATTCCGCCGCCATACCCTCCGCCCCATCGTCCGCCACCACCGCCGTTGTCAGGGGTAATTTCAGTTTTACTCTGGTAGCTTCCGTTCAACTGAATAGTGAAGTTTTTAGGCAGTTTAAAAGTAAGGTTCAATTTGGCGAAGTAGCTCAAATATGGCTTTCCGGTATCCGGAATATTCAGGTTGGTGGCATTAATACCTGATTCATACAAGTTGTAATTGGCGGTAACATCCAACCAATTTGCAGGTGAAATTTGCAATGTGGCTTCAGCCCCTTCGGAATAGCCATAATTCGCGTTGCCATAGGTATTGATATATACTTGCTGGCCTATACTTGGGCTATAGTAATCTGAATCGAGCCGGTTTGTAATAAGGTCGTAGGTAATTTTATAATAAGCCGAAACAAGCAATGAACTTCGTTTGTTGAAGGTGTGCATATAATTCAACTCGAAAGAGTTTTGATAGGCAGGCAAGAGATTCGGGTCAGCCAACTGTATACTCGATGGGTTGGAATAGTTGTTTACCACTAATTGCTGGAAAGAAGGGCGGGTAATGTGCGTGGTGTAACTAAGTTGCAAATCGCTTTTTTCAGTTAAATGATAGGTTACAAATGCCCCCGGAAACGGTTTTAAAAGGGATTGTTTATTTAGCGGAGTAGAAGAAGTTGTATCGGTAAGGTTTCCATCGTAAACAGATTGCTCCACACGCAAGGCAAGCTGGTAGCTCAATCTGCTGGTTAAATCATGGCTGAAGGTAAAATAAGCCGCATACACCTGCTGGTTGAAAAGATAATTGGTGCTTTCAGAATTTATAGTTTCCCCATCTATTAAAACGGTGTTGTTGGAATTTACTTTGTTCAGGGTTGTCATTATACCTAAATCAAGTTTTATCTTTTTAGTTAAAGGGTCCGTAAAATCGACTTTGCCTACATAATAATAGTTGTTTCCGCCGCTTATTTGTTGTTGCGTAGTATTGGGCAATGCTGAATCGGGAACCAGGAAATGGTTGTAAAAATCAAATGTTCCGCTGCCGGTTGAAGTGCCTTGGTTAGCCGTAATGCTGGCGGTTATATTTTCATCTTCTTTCGGGTAAAGATGCTTAAATAATATGGATGCTCCATAGTTGTTAAATACCCTGTTGGAATTGGAAGTTTCATCGGTATAAGAGCTTAGTTGCGGAAAATCGGGCGATACCAGATAGGTATAGGTATGCAAGTCATCCACTACATTAAAATTACCCGTACCATAAGTTCCTGAAACGGTAATAGTGTTCCGGTTATTAATAAAGTAGTCGAATCCTGCCCTTACAAACCCGAAGTAACCATCCATTGTATTGGTATCGTGCTGGTTGTTCTGAATATCCGGAAATGGTTGACCATGCACCGTATCCCTTGTTTCGGTACCTTCCATAATATGTTTCACCTGGTGATAGTGCAAGTTTAAAAACACATTCACTTTCCCTTCACGGATATTAAAATCAAAACCTGCATTGTATTTGCCATATTGGTCAATCCCTGCACGCACAGAACCATTGTAACCCAATGCCTGGTTATGCTTCAGCACAATGTTTATTATTCCGCCCGAGCCCGCAGAAGCATCAAACTTGGCAGACGGATTGGTAATTACTTCAATTTTATCTATAGATGCAGATGGAATCTGGTCGATGGTCAAAGTAGTTGGTAACCCATCTACATAAATGGTGGGCGATGCATTGCGGAGCGTTACGTTACCATCAATATCTACATTCACGGCAGGTATGGTTTTCAACACATCTTCTGCTGTTCCGCCTGTGGTGGTAAGGCTTTTGCTTACATCAAACACACGCTTATCCAATTTCAGTTCCATAGGTGGCGCTTCACCGTTTACGGTAACTGCTTTTAATTCGGTGGCATCGGGAGCCAGTCTAATATTTCCCAAATCTTTATCGATGGCATCTAACATACTGCTCATGGAATTCAACTGGGTCGGGTCGATATTATCAGCATTCTGGCTGATTTTTTTCCCGCTTTTCATGGCTTTGCTCAAATCGAAAAAAACGGTTTGGGAATAAGGTTTATACCCAATTGCGCTTATTTGAATGGTAAAAGTGCCCATTATCGGAAGTTTGTCGAAACTAAACTCGCCGTTTTCGCTGGTAAGCTGTCCGGCTAAAGCAGCTGTTTTCATAGATTTTGAAACCGAATCCCATTGCGGGCCCGAAATTTGGGTGGCAGCAAAAGGAACAGCCTTGCCGGTAATGCTGTCTACCACTTTGCCATAAAAATGGCCTATTTTCGCTTTGGAACCTTTCATTCCGCCACCCATACCACCCATTCCCGGCATTTGGGCGTTAGAGGAATAAACTAATAGTACGGCTATAAAAACGGGGAGAATTTTTTTAAACATAGTTGAAAAACGGCAAATTTACAGAGAATCGTGATTGGTCCTTCCATTATTATGGAAATCGTGATGATGCATAAACTCTTTCGCCATATCATCAATTAACCCGTCGAATTGTTTTTGCTGGGCGGGGTTGCAAATTGTTTTAATGCTGGCAAAATTCATATACATTTCCTTTTCCATAGCGGCTTTCAGCATCCCTAACGAATCGGCGCAGCGAGATACGTATACACTGTCGTTACTAACTTTCAATGCGTTGAAAAGGTTGTTTTGGTTCCTGATATAGGCTCCCATGTTTTTATCGAGAAAGCTGAAGTGCGCGGCCTGTATAACATCCAGTTCCTTTTGCTGAACGGTGTCCAATCCGAGGGTCTTTACCAAATATTCTTCACCTCTGGTTCGGTCGTGCAGCAGGGTGGTGGTTTCCACAGGCATATCCATTTTAGGATGATGCATTTTCCGGTGTCCCATCCACCATTTGCCTATAAATGCCACATTAAAAATGAGCAATAAAATCAGGAGAATGTTGGTTAACTTGGTATTCATCGGATAAATGTAAGAAATAATTTCTCTGCTTCAGTTAGCGTAGACGGGTAAAATTAAAAATGCCCTTTAAGTACTATTAATTAATGGAGTTGGCACTATTGTTCCGGTTCATACGGCTGTAGTTTCTAAAGCCGCCGCAGTATCCCCCATGATAACTACGGCAGGCTCCGAAACAATTACGGAAGGATCTACTGTCATGAAACCTCCCATGATATCTGTTGTACATTACAAATTCCATTCTGTGCCTGTTATTATGGCGATTGGAAATTGCCCATCCGGCTATGAATAATAGATTAATTGCAAGCAATGCTATTAAAAGCATATTGGTTAATTTTGGGCTATTCATGCGCCGGTGTGTTTGTTGTTACTACTTCTTCGTTTGAATCGTTTATCTGGTATTCATTTACAAAATCCTTAATGGTGCCATATTGGACCGGGTTTTGCACCGGCTGAGGGGTAAGCACCTGCCTTAGCGTAAACACATTAATAAGTATTAGAATAAAAATGGCTGCCACCTTAAATAAAGGCGACATGATAAACATAGGCCTTACATTATCTTCTTTAGCATGAACCCTGTTCATCACCTTATCCGGAAAGCCGTAGGGCAATTCTACAGGTTGTATCTTTTTTGCAGATTCGAGGGCTGCGTTTATTTGGTCTTCTATGTTTGCTTTCATTTCCATGTATGTTGAATTAGACGATTGAACAATTAAGAACTTGCGTTATTAGTATAATAGGTATGTAGTTTTTTACGTAATCCGGCACGTGCGCGAGACAATAAAGACTCAACAGCCGATACACTTACAGCCATAGTTTCAGCTATCTGCTTATAATCCATACCCTGCATTTCATATAACGTAAAGGCCATATGCTGGTTTTCAGGCAAGGTAGCCAATGCACCATACAAGGCTTTGGCATGTTCTTGATTATCGAGCGCAATTCCCGGATGCTGAAAATTAGATGGCAATTCAATCGGGTTATCATCCTTATCAAACAAGGATTGCATTATGCCATGTCGTTTTTTTCGTTTGGAGTATTTAATATGGTCGTAGCATTTATTCATGGCAATGCGAAAAAGCCATGTTTTAATATGCGAGCCTTCGCGGAAAGTACCAATGTGCTTATAGGCTTCTACAAATACATCCTGTGTTAGTTCTTCGGCATCTTCCCTGTTGGGTATCATCCCAAGGCATAAATTGAATATTCCCCGGCTGTGCATGGCTATCAGTTGGCGAAACGCCTGCTCATTCCCTGCTTTTAATTCCTGAATATCTACTTCCAACTGATTGATACTTTAGGCGTATTGACGATTTTAAGGTGAAATACCTTTGCCAAGATAGCAATAATACCAATGTTCAATTTGGATTTAAAGATGTTAAAATATCTTAATTACCATACTCACCCCTTCGCTCCTCTATATAAATAAAGAGGGTGCAACATAATGTGGAGGCAAAATGACTTTCACTTCTACATAGATAGAGAAGCCCGCCAGGATGAATTCGTTCGGACGGGGGCATGGGATAAGTATTAATTGAGTAGCCACATTATTCCTAAATTTGCAACGCTATTAAATTAGCCTAAAACAAAACTATGAGTACAAAAAAGATAAAAGTCGGGAATATTGAATGCGGTGCAGATACAATGTTCCTAATCTCGGGCCCTTGTGTTATAGAAGAGGAATCCATTATGTTCCGCACAGCGGAAAAGCTGAAAGAGGTTGGCGAAGAACTGAAAATCCCAATTATTTATAAGTCTTCTTTCTTGAAAGATAACCGAAGCGATTTAAAATATTACGACGGACCGGGTTTGAAAAAAGGACTGGAAATGCTGGCGAAAATTAAAAAGGAATTTGGTTTCCCAATTCTTACCGATATACATGAGCCCGAACAGGCGGCGCCTGCGGCTGAAGTATGCGATGTGTTGCAGATACCTGCCTACCTGTGTATGCAGAGCAGCTTGATGGTGGCAGCCGCAAAAACTGGGTGTGTAATCAATATTAAACACGGACAGTTCCTTGCTCCGGAAAACATGAAGCACCCCGTGAAAAAGTGCACCGACAGCGGCAACAACCAAAT
>CAIWVW010000147.1 GCA_903916255.1 uncultured Bacteroidota bacterium | reverse complement strand
TCATTCCGAACGGAGTGAGGAATCAGTTATGCGAATGCGAAACAAGGAATATGCTAACTTTGTTGTAATGAAACCTCAAACCCTATTTTTTTGCCTGATTTTATTCTGCACCCTAAATTCTTGCGGTTATAAGATGATTAATACAGTTTCCAGCGATGGGAAAAAATATAAGTATAGGGAGTATCCAGTAGGGGAAAAGGAAGATAACTACATGCAAAAGTTGGAGTGTAAAGCCAATAAAACAAACTTCAGGTACCTGCATAAACTTAAAAAAGAGTATCCAAGGTATAGTGGAAAAATAGTAACCGACACAGTTCACGATGGCTGTTATATTCAGTATGATTCAACGGTAAGAATTTATTTGCTTGATATCGACTCTGTATCTAAGCCATTATTTACTTCGGGGCTTCTTTATCCTACTATGTTTTACTGTGCCTATGATAGGCAGTGTAAGCCCTTTTTGTACTATATTGATACCACAATTTCCTCAAAGCACAGAGAGCTGTTTAAAAAGTACGGAGAACCGCAGGGGCCAGTTATGTACCGAATGGATAGTACTTATAGTAAAACTTTAGATACTATATATTCTTTCCACATAGTGAAAAATAAAGACTTCTATGGTTGGAATGGTTATGCATTGCATGTACAGCCAATTGTGGAAGAAAAGTCTATCGAAAAGCATAATACAAAGGTTTATAAAATAACTGTCTTTATTTATGATGGAGGTATAAATCCTACTGATTACGTTTATTACATTGAACTTAAGAACCCTAATTGCGGAAACAAAAAGAACTTATCTGACTTTGTTAAGAAAGCCCGTGTATCATTGTTCTACTTTTATACGCAAGCTTTTGAAATATAATCTTCCTTCCTAAAGCCTTAAATTTGTATGTTTGCCAATAATTAAAATAATATGAAGTTTTTTATAGATACAGCCAATTTGGCGCAGATAAAAGAAGCCCAGGATTTGGGCGTGCTTGACGGTGTTACTACAAACCCATCGCTCATGGCGAAAGAAGGCATTGTGGGGAGAGAGGCTATTATGGAGCACTACCGCAAAATTTGCGATATAACCACAGGGGATGTTAGCGCAGAAGTAATATCCACCGACTATGACGGTATGCTGAAAGAAGCAGCCGAACTGGTGAAGATTCATCCGCGTATTGTGGTGAAAATACCCATGATTAAGGACGGGGTAAAAGCCATAAAGTATCTGCATGAACAAGGCATTAAGGTAAACTGCACCCTGATATTTTCTGCAGGACAGGCTTTGCTGGCTGCGAAGGCAGGGGCGGCTTATGTTTCCCCGTTTATCGGGAGATTGGATGATATTTCACAGGACGGTATGGAATTGATTGCGCAAATCCGCCTGATTTTTGATAATTATGATTATAAATGTGAAATTCTTGCCGCATCCATCCGCCATCCTGTTCATATTGTAAAATGCGCTGAATATGGTGCAGATGTGGCTACCTGCCCGTTAAGTTCAATTATGGCATTATTAAAACATCCGCTTACGGATATCGGGTTGGAGAAATTTTTAGCTGATTACAATGCATCGCAAAAAAAATAAAAGGATTGTTAATGAAAACACTCAGGAAAATATCCGTTTTGCTTTGCGGACTTTTAGTAGCTACACTCTTTCTTGCATCGTGCAGTGGAGGCCATGCTACAACAATGCATAAACATGCATTTACCGGGACCGCCAAGCAGTTTTAAGTAGAAATTTATTTTTTACCGTTCAGCATTTTTTGCAATGCCTGAATGTAGTCGCGTAACCTTGCTGCTTCTATAAAGTCCATTTCCTTGGCTGCTTTTTCCATTGCTTTTTTGCTGCGCTTTATTTCCTCTTCCAGCATAGGTACAGTTTTGTATTCGGCAGCCGATTCCGCAGCAATGCTTGCATTTTCAGCTTCGGTATTGGCTAAGTAAATTTTCGCTTTCGTGCTTCGCGAATCGCCCAGCCCGGCTTGTTCCATGATGCTTTCCTTGCCTTTGATAATAGTGGTAGGCGTAATGCTGTGTTCGTAGTTATAGGCAATCTGCTTTTTGCGGCGGCGCTGGGTTTCATCCATCGTCCTTTGCATAGAGCCGGTGATGCGGTCGGCATACATAATAACCCTGCCGTTAGAGTTACGCGCAACACGCCCCACAATCTGCGTAAGCGAACGCTCCGAGCGCAGGAACCCTTCTTTGTCGGCATCTAATATAGCCAGGAGCGATACTTCCGGCAAGTCAATACCTTCCCGCAACAGGTTAACGCCAATCAGCACATCAAATAAGCCCATGCGCAAATCATGGAGTATTTCCACACGTTCGAGCGTATCAATATCGGAGTGTACATAGCGGCAGCGTACATCCACTTTGGCAAGGTACTTGGCCAACTCTTCAGCCATTCGCTTTGTAAGTGTTGTAATAATTACCCGTTCCTCTTTCTCCACATTTTTGCGGATTTCTTCCAGCAAATTATCAATCTGGTTAAGGGTAGGGCGCACTTCTATTATAGGGTCCAGCAAGCCTGTCGGGCGGATTAATTGCTCCACCACAACACCTTCCGCTTTTTGCAATTCATAATCGGCGGGAGTGGCGCTCATAAAAATAGTTTGTTTTAAGAAAGCTTCAAACTCATCAAATTTTAAGGGGCGGTTATCTAATGCAGATGGCATACGGAAGCCATATTCAACAAGCGTTGTTTTGCGGGAACGGTCTCCGCCATACATACCGTTTATTTGTCCGATAGTGACGTGGCTCTCATCAATTACCATCAGGAAATCTTCGGGGAAATAATCAAGCAGACAATAAGGCCTTTCTCCCGGACGCCTGCCATCAAAGTAGCGGGAATAATTTTCTATTCCGGAACAATAGCCCAGTTCGCGCATCATCTCCAAGTCATAATTGACCCGTTTTTGCAGGCGCTCCGCTTCTTCATCTTTCCCTATTTCTTTCAGGAAATTAACTTGCTTCACTAAATCCTCCGCAATGTTTTGCAACGATTTATTCAGTGTATCGGGAGAAGTGACAAATATATTCGCCGGATAAATTTTTATGGAATCAAGGTTCTCTATTTTTTTTCCGGTAGATGCTTCAAAAGTCTCAATCGCTTCAATGGAATTACCAAGAAACTGCACCCGCAACGCATAATCCGCATAAGCGAGGTAAATATCCACCGTATCGCCTTTCACCCGGAAATTGCCGCGGTCAAAGTCGCCTTCCGTTCGGGAATAAAGGGCTGTTACAAGTAAGTTCAGTAATTTGGTGCGGCTTATTTTTTGGTTTACTTGTATGGGTATAACCGTGTTTTCAAACTCAACGGGGTTACCAATACCATAAATGCACGATACAGACGAAACTACAATAATATCGCGCCTTCCGGAGAGTAGGGCAGAAGTGGTTGCCAACCGCAACTTCTCTATTTCTTCGTTAATGGATAAATCTTTTTCAATATAGGTATTGGTGGTTGGCAGGTATGCCTCTGGCTGGTAATAATCATAATAAGAGACAAAATACTCCACCGCATTTTTTGGGAAGAAGGTTTTAAACTCCCCGAAAAGCTGTGCCGCCAGCGTTTTGTTATGGCTCAATACCAGTGTTGGCCGTTTGGTATTGGCAATAACATTCGCCATGGTAAAGGTCTTGCCCGAGCCAGTTACGCCCAGCAATACCTGGTTCTTTACGCCATCCTTAACCCCTTTGGTAAGTTGTTCAATAGCTTGTGGCTGGTCGCCGGTGGGCTTAAAAGGTGCTTCAAGTTGAAATTCCATAGTTGCAAAGTTAGGTAATTAACTATGAACGATAAACGATGAACTATGAATTGTAGTCCGAGGTCCGAGCCGGACTGGCATTTATTCCGAACAGTCATGCTGAACTTGTTTCGGCATCGTAATAATAGGGCATTAACTTATGGCGATTGTTTGCGATGCTGAAATAAGTTCAGCATGACCACGACCTCAATAGCCCGTTAAAATACCCTATATTTTATTTTTCCTTATTATTGTAGTATAATTACTACCCCATTATGTCAGTCTCAAAAGAAAATGAACGGTTAGAGTTTTTCTCCGATGGAATTTTTGCCATTGCCATTACATTGCTTGTATTGGAAATAAAAGTCCCCGGCGAGGAATCTATCCATTCCATTCACGAATTTTGGATAGCATTAAGCAAACTGTGGCCCAATCTTTTCGCTGTGGTATTGAGTTTTACCATCATACTTTTAGGCTGGCTCTCGCATCATGGCATATTCAAATTACTCGATAAGTCATCGCTGCACTTAATGTTCGCCAATGGTTTTTATCTGCTCACTATTGTATTGTTCCCTTTCGCATCGGCCCTTGTAGCCGAATATTTAGGCACAGAATATGCAACACCGGCAGTTGTTATTTATTGCGCTTTTAATTTACTGCAATCTACAGGCTATGCAGTGTTGGTATGGTCCACATTTAAGCCTAAACTCCTTATACATGATGAGCACGCCCAAAAGCAAATGCGCACCAAAATACATGGGCCGAGGCTCGCCATTCCGCTTGTATTATGCGATATGGTAATTGCATTTTGGTTTCCGGTTACAGCATTTGTCATCATATCGCTGATGTGGGTGGGGATAATCTCGAGGCTGTTTTGGTTCCATAAGAAGTTCTCATAAATAGTTATGAGTTATAAATTATAAGTTATGACCAACTTGGCAGGGCAAATAGCCAAACAGTTAAGGGCCGTTTATTTTGGCGGCAACTGGACCGGCGTAAACCTGAAAGATGTTTTGAAAGACGTAACTTGGGAACAGGCTACTACTAAAGTTTACTCTTTTAATACCATAGTTACGCTGCTTTACCATACCAATTATTATATAGAAGCAGTTACTAAAGTGCTGCATGGTGAACCGCTTAATGCGAAAGATGAATATAGTTTTATCCATCCGCCTGTCCAATCGAAAGAGGATTGGGAAAACCTGGTAAGCAAAACTTTTACCGAGGCCGAGGCCTTTGCCTGCTTGATTGAACAACTACCCGATAGTAAGCTTTGGGAAACTATGGCAGAAGAAAAATATGGCAACTACTACCGCAACCTTACCGGAATTATTGAACACTTACATTATCATTTGGGGCAGGTGGTGCTGGTGCAGAAGATGGTGGGGGGAGATATAATCAAATAGCTTGGATCTAGTCACTGCGAGGAACGAAGCAGTAGCGTATAATCTTGTAATAATTTTACTTATTTATACTTTATCAATTTATTCTCATACGCATATACTTTTCCTTCATCAGTAAGATAAATTCTGTCATTATTTTTATACATAATAACATATTTTAATTTTATCAATTTAATAATTCCAATGTCAATTAGGGTTCTCGAAATACTTAACCAATTTGCCAAATCCATGGAATTAGGAGTAAATTCAACATTATCATGAAAATGAACAAGACCTTTAATTATGCGATGTAAAAGTTCTATATCCCCATCTAATTTCTCCTTCTCAATCGGCTTAAATGGATTATTACCAATAGGAGGTTTTACAAATAAAGGGGAACTATGAATTGTTCTTACTAATTCATCGTAACTGTATTCAAAATCATCATCCTTTGAGAAATTAATGTAGAGCTTGCTTTTTAAGAAAGTTGGAACTTCTGTTGTCAAATTTTGTCTTATGATGGGGATTATTTTGTTCTCATCAATATGCTTCAAAAGGTTAGAAGTGATTATCATTTTTTCATAACCAACACCCCCTTCTCCTTTATTCGCTTTTTCGACATAGCGGTCAGTACATATCATTAGAATTTTATTTGAGTTCGCCAAATGTGTTTCCATAAAATGCGGTACATCATCGCCTGCCTGCAACTCAAATTGGTCAAGTATTGCATCGATGCCATTATTGCGAAGTCTTGTCGCTAACTCCAATACCCATTTTTTATGTTGTTGGGTATCGTGAGAATAGGAAATAAATGCTTTTGGGATAGCCATAAATACTCCGTGTTTCTCTGTTTTCTCCGTAGCTCTGTGTTGAAAAACTTACTTCAAAAAGTGAATAATTTTTTCTGCTAACTCTTTGCCAATGCGTTGTTGGGCTTCTTCGGTAGAGCCGCCAATGTGCGGAGTGAGTGATATTTTAGGGTGGTGCAATACTTCTGCGCGTGGAGATTTTTCATCTTCAAAAACATCGAGGGCGGCATGGGCAATGTGTCCGGAGTTTAGACCATCCAGCAGGGCTTGTTCCTCAATAACCCCGCCACGCGAAGCATTGATGAGCATTACACCCTGTTTCATTTTCTTTATTTGCGCATGGGTAATTACCTTTCCTCCCGGTACGTGCAGCGAGATAAAATCACTCTTGGTAAGTAATTCATCCAATGAACAAGTTTTGATATGTACGTTTACGGTTTGGTTGCCATTCAGGCTAATTTCAAGCGTGGCTTCCGGTATGTATGGGTCGTAAGCATAAATATGCATACCTGTGCCAAGCCCAAGTTTAGCAAGGCATTGCCCAATCCTTCCAAAACCAATGATGCCTAAATTTTTCCCGCTTACTTCAATCCCTTTGGAATATTTTTTCTTCAATGCGGCAAACTCCATATGCCCTTTTACGGGCATAGCACGGTTCGATTCATCTAAATTACGTGCCATGGTAAAAATGCTTGCCATCACCAATTCAGCCACCGAAAGGGAAGATGCAGCAGGCGTATTTACCACCTGTATGTTTTTCGATTTTGCATGTTCCACATCTATATTATCCATGCCTACGCCGCCGCGTGCAATAAGGCGTAACGAAGGGCATGCATCTATCAACGCTTTGTCAACCCGGGTAGCGCTCCGCACCACGAGGGCTGCAAAATCTTCGGCATTAATAACTTCCACCAACTCATCTTGCGGAACTTTATCGGTAACCACTACAAAGCCTTCTTTTTCGAGCATTTTAATGCCCTCTTCTTCCATTCCGTCGTTAGCCAGTATTTTTTTCATTTCAATATTTTAAAAACTTGCCACAGATTTCACAGATTAAATTCGTGAATAACCTAAATAACTATCTGAATTTTAATCTGTGAAATCTGTGGCAAGTTTGTTTTTATTAATTCTAAATCTGTGGCAAATTGTAATTACCCGTTTTTCTTTTCCAATTCTTTCATCACATCCACCAATGCCTGCACATCTTCAATAGTAAGCGCATTGTACATGGATGCCCGGTAGCCGCCCACATCGCGGTGGCCTTTAATTCCAACTATTCCCGCTTCTTTCCACATCTTGTTAAATGTTTCTTCCAGTTCCGCTTTGGTTAAAAGGAAGGTGGCATTCATCCACGAGCGGTCTTCTTTCACCACCGTTCCGGTGAAAAGCGAATTGCGGTCTATTTCCGAATACATCAGTTCCGCTTTTTTGCGGTTTATTCCTTCTATCCATGCCAGTCCTCCATTCTTTTTTAGCCATTGCATCGTCAGCATACACACATACACCGAAAATACCGGAGGCGTGTTGTACATGGATTCTCCCTTTATATGCACTTGATAATCGAGCATGGAGAACATCTTGCGCCCGGTTTTTCCGAGTATGCTTTCTTTTACAATTACCATAGTTGCGCCAGCGGCACCCATATTTTTCTGCGCTCCTGCATATATCAGGTCGAACTTGCTGAAGTCCATGCGGCGGCTGAAAATATCTGACGACATATCGCACACTACCGGAATCGGTGAATCCGGAAAATGGTGCATTTGCGTGCCGTAAATGGTATTGTTGGATGTAATGTGCAAATAGCTTGCATCCGTCGGAATAGTAATATTTTTAGGGATATGGTTATATTTCTCATTCTCTGAAGATGCAATGATATTCACATTACCAACCATCTTCGCTTCTTTAATTGCTTTATGCGCCCAAACGCCTGTATCAAGATAGGCTGCAGTACCGCCTGTCGCCAATAAATTAGATGGCACCATCGCAAATTGCAAACTTGCGCCTCCTCCTAAAAATAAAACTTTGTAATCGTTGCCTAACCCCATCAACTCCTTTACGAGCGAGCGGGCTTCTTCCATAATGGCCATAAAATCTTTATCGCGGTGCGATACTTCCAGTATGGATAATCCGGTATTGTTGATGTTGAGGACTCCTGCCGCGGCTTCTTTAATAACCTCTGCCGGAAGTATGCCCGGCCCTGCGCTAAAATTGTGTTTTCCTTTCATAAAATTTGAACTATATTATAGTGGGACAAAGGTACAAAAACCATCATTGCTGGGGTTGATATACCGGTTTATTAATTTTGTAATCGTTGTTTTTCGGGTTCTTGTATTTCTGGTCGCCTTTATCGTTGGGATTGCGGGCTTCTACATTTGCTGTATAGGTCCAAAAGCCGTCTTTAAAGCGCATTCCGTCTATCTGAAAACTCGGGCCGTAATATTGGTGCTGTCCTTCTAACCCATCCTCTATAGGGCCCAACAAGTCGAACATAATCATATCTTTCGAATCATCATAGCGTAAGGACATCGAAACATCAGCCGAGTATTCGAAAAGGATTCGTTTGGGGTTACCTTTATAGGTTGCCGGAAGCTTTTGAAAAACCGCTTTCCCAAAGGATGGTATCCCCTGTGCATTAAAGGTGAGTATATCAATCACCTTGCGGGTAATTTGCTTGTTCAGCCCTTCCCATGCCAGCAGGGTGTAGCATTTGCTGCCTTTCTCTTTAATTATTTTGTAATAGAGCATACCAATCCATTTATCAGGTGTGCATGTAGCCGATTGCGGATTAAGAATATCAGCTGTGTGGTCCTTTAAAATAAATAAATCGTACTTTTTTTTCTTGGCGTTGTATGATTGTATGAATCCATAATAACTATACATGCAGCCCGATTTAGGAACATCCCAGGTTATAATTCGGAACTGCTTGTCGGGGGATGTTATTTTACCAATAGTGGTAAGCGAATCAAAAGGATAATCGAATGAACCATTTATGGAAAGGGCTTTATTCATCAGCACCCATAATTGCCCGTTGGCTGCCTCTTTTTCCTTATCCGTCCGGGCGTTTATGCGCACAAACTGTATACTTTTCATCGAATCTTCGTACACTTTTAATAGTGTAGCTGAATCGAATGAAGATGCAAAACTTTTTGCGGGGTAATTTAAAACCACCCCCAGAAAAAAAACAAATGAAACTGCTTTAATACGCATAGCCGGACCTTATGGCAAAAGGGTTAGTAAAGAACCAGCGTAGTTTATATGCAATAGCGGTCAGGTTACTTTTTTACTCTTTCTTTTAACAACTTAGGGAAACGTAATTGCGCAATATAAAATGCGCCGAACAATAATCCGCTGTAGAATAAATCACCAAGCAGTTCATTCCTTAAAAATGGCATCGCTGCTACATAACAAGCGGTGAAGCCGGCAACTGTATGAGGATATAAATTACCGCCTAACCAAACACCGAAATCAGTAATTACAAATACCAATAGCGATGAAATTACTGATAGTGCTATTACCCGTGGAATGGTTACTTTAGTTCTTAAATAGAAACCGCAGATAATAATAAGTACAAAGGTGCCATAAACCCACTCAATGCCTTGGTAGAAACCGATAATTGAATCGCTGATTAACAATGCGGTAATTGGAACCAGAAAAGCAAGTATCTTCTTGTTATAGTTTGCCGCGCCGAATAATGCCACTGCTGACATGGCCGTAAAATTGAATGGATGCGGCAATAGGCGGGTTAAAACAGCTAATAGTATTAATCCGGTGATAACTAAAAAGCGGGTGTCTAATTTCATATCGTTAAATAGGTATTAAGCCACAAAGTTAGAAAAAATAGTTATAAGTGATGAGAGATAAGTTATAAGCGTTTTACAACAAGCCAATTCGGCTTATCTCTTATCACTTATAACTTATCTCTGCTTTTGGAGGGGTGGAAGACGGGGCTCGAACCCGCGACCCTCAGAACCACAATCTGATGCTCTAACCAACTGAGCTACATCCACCATAATTTTTCAGGGCTGCAAATATAGTGGTTTAATTTATTTGTCAAGAAGCATAATTCCAAGGACCCATATTATTTATGGAGATTCCTCACTTCGTTCGGAATGACAATAATGCTTTTCTATCGGGTGGTATGGCGGCGCGGGCAAAGCCCGCGCC
>CAIWVW010000146.1 GCA_903916255.1 uncultured Bacteroidota bacterium | reverse complement strand
GCTGGACCAATGATGGCAGGCTATTCCGGAACACGGAATATTTTAAATTTAAAGATGGCAAAATAGCGGAGAACGCATGCTACTTTGGCCCGGGTATTAGTTTCCCGAATAACACGAAAAAGTAGTCCGAGCCGGACAGGCAAATAATTATCGGTTCGTCATTGCGAGGCTTTGCGAAGCAATCTTACCGCTACAGCTATAAAATAACGGAATAAAACCGCTTATTTTTACCCCGTAGGGGTTGCCTGTTTGTAGAAATATTAAAACACAACAACCACAGAGCGCCGTAGGTGCGAACTGTTAAACAGGACGCTCCTATGGAGCTATAATCGTATTCTTTGATTTTATACTACAAAAAGGTTGCTCCTATGGAGCAGTAAGAAACCCCACGGGCAATAAAAAGGTTGCTGACCCACGAAGTGCAGCTTCGCGGGTACGGGAGAATAATTAGAGGTTCGTCATGCTGAACTTGTTTTGGTTTAAACCTTAGTAGAAAACCCAAATCCCGCCCGTATTTTAACCTTATTAACAGTAATAAGGTTGGTTGGATTTTGTGTTGCCTTTTTCTACTAAGGTTAAAATTCATGTTGGAGCCGGATTGACAATTAAATATTTTGTAGGTTTGAGGGATGAAAAAGGAAAGCCTTATTAATACAGCACTATTCTTAAATATTCTTATTTACTGCTGTTGTTTTGGGGTAGCGATTCTTGAAAAATTATTGAATACTCCGTTTTCTTCTGTTGCATATCATACATTAAGTGTTATATTTTTTATCGGTAGTCCTGTAACATACTTGATTGCATTGAGTATTTATTGGTCAAAAAAAGAACGGGATATTTTCCAATTAGTACTACTTATTATTTTACCGGTGGTTTACGTGTTTTTTATTTTTCTTGGTTGGTTGGCAGCCTCTTTAAGCGGTGCGCTTATGTAATAAGCATTTGCCCGAGTAGCGGAAAGGGTTCGTATCACTGCAAAGATTCCATGTAGGCCGCAAGAGGGATAGAAGCGGAAAGCCCGCAGGTACGAGGACTTGCAGCGTATAGCCCGACCCGCTTTCATGGTATTGGCGGGGCTTGCCATAATGATAAGAAAGATAAAAGCGGGTAATTGTAAAAAAAGTCTAATTTTGAAGCCCTACAACAAAAACAAGTATGAGCATATTAGTAAGCAAGAAATCGAAAGTAATAGTACAGGGCTTCACAGGTAGCGAAGGCACCTTTCATGCCCAGCAAATGATAGAATACGGAACCAACGTGGTGGGAGGCGTAACTCCCGGCAAAGGAGGCACAACGCACCTTGACCGCCCGGTATTTAATACCGTTGCCGATGCCGTTAAGTTGGCCGGAGCCGATGTATCCATCATATTTGTACCCCCTGCTTTTGCAGCCGATGCCATTATGGAAGCAGCCGAAGCAGGCATTAAACTGATTGTGTGTATTACCGAAGGGATACCTGTGCAGGATATGGTGCAGGTGAAATCCTATTTAACGGATAAAGACTGCCGTCTGATAGGCCCGAACTGCCCCGGTGTCATTACTCCCGGCGAGGCTAAGGTGGGTATTATGCCCGGCTTTATTCACCGTCCGGGCACCATTGGAATTGTATCGCGTTCTGGCACGTTGACTTATGAGGCGGTTGACCAGGTTACCAAAGCAGGCCTCGGACAAAGCACCTGTATTGGTATTGGTGGAGACCCAATTATTGGCACCACCACCAAAGAAGCGGTAGAGTTGCTTATGAACGACCCCGGCACCGAAGGCATTATTATGATTGGTGAAATTGGCGGAACTATGGAAGCCGATGCAGCATATTATATTAAAGAACATGGCACCAAGCCTGTAGTAGGATTTATTGCGGGGCAGACAGCTCCTCCGGGCCGCACCATGGGCCATGCAGGCGCTATTGTTGGCGGAGCAGAAGATACCGCAGCAGCCAAAATGAAAATTATGCGCGAATGCGGAATCACGGTAGTGGAATCGCCGGCTGTAATTGGTAAAACCATTGCTGTGATGGTGAAGAAGGTTACGGCATAGAATTGATTTAAATAACATTCTCTTTAAGAATAAAATGGAAAATAGATTCCTCACTTCGTTCGGAATGACAAAGTGCAGGAATTATTATGCAGGTGAAGAGTGGCGCAGGCAAAGCCCGCGCCACTCTTCACCCTTCTTTTTTGTAAAAAAGGGTGTCATTCCGAGCGGAGAGAGGAATCTTAATGAAACTGATGTTCATTCATTTTAATCATCTGAAAAAAGGAATCCATAAAATAAAACCAAAAAGCTTCCGTTTATGGAGCATTACCTCTTTTATGCTCATAACCAAAAGACTTTTCATTTTTACCTTATTGCTCCTTTCTGCGAAAACCAATTTTGCACAAATAGGCGGTAGCAGTACCTATAACTTTTTGGAATTGCCTTATTCTGCAAGGGCTGCAGCGTTGGGTGGCACTTTTGTAGGCGTCCGTGACGGCGACCTGGGACTTGCGGCTACCAATCCTTCTTTTTTAGATACAAGCGTAAACAACCATGTGGTGATGAGCTACACACCGCTATATGCGGGTATTGATTATGGGTATGTAGCGTATGCGCGCAGTATAAAAGATATCGGCACGTTTGATGTAGGTATTAAGGATATTAATTACGGAACCTTTACGCAAGCTGATGACATTGGCAATATTACCGGCACTTTTACAGCCGCCGAGTATATGTTTAATGTGGGATATGGGCGTTCGCTGAAGGATTCGCTTTTTTCGGCAGGCATAAATCTGAAAGGCGTTTATTCTGCGCTCGACCAATATTATTCATTCGGCGGAATGGTAGATTTGGGAGTTTCCTATGTTAGCCCTAACCGTTGTTTCTTTCTGGGTGCAGTTATTCAAAATGTGGGCGCGCAAATTAAAGAGTATTACCCCGGCAACTCAGAGCCTGTGCCATTGGATGCGGATATTGGTGTTTCCTACAAATTTAAACATGCGCCGTTCCGGTTTAATTTGATGGTGCAACACCTTCAAAAATGGACACTTACTTACGCTGACCCAACCGACACACAAACAGTAAACCCGCTTACACATGAACTGATTACTCCCAGCGCTACATCAAACTTTTTAGATAATCTAGGCAGGCATCTGTTAGGCAGTTTTGAAATGCTGTTGGGTAAAAACTTTGCAGTACGGTTTGCCTATAACTATGAAGAGCGGAAGGAACTGTCGCTAACTACCCGCCCAAGTTTAGACGGGATGTCGGGAGGGTTTGAAATGAAGATTTACAAGTTTCATATAAGTTACGCATTGGCGAAATATAACCTTAACGCATTTTCCAACACGTTTACCTTTATCTTTGATACCTCTCAATTTTATGGGCGGTGAAGCTAGATTAGAACATGGAACGCGGATGACGCAGATTGCTTATGATGAAGACAG
>CAIWVW010000145.1 GCA_903916255.1 uncultured Bacteroidota bacterium | reverse complement strand
GCTACGGGCTGGCTGATGGTTGCTGTTGCGGTTGTCGTACACCCGTTATTGTCTGTTACCGTTACCGTATAGCTGCCTCCACTTAAACTCGCTGTCGAACTCGTGTTCCCTCCGGGGGCCCATACATAGGTATAAGGACTCATACCCCCCGCTGCTGTTACACTCGCACTTCCATTCCCTCCGTTACACGTCGCTCCAGTTACTGAAGTAATACTCGAGGTTAGTGCAGAAGCAGGTTGGGAAATACTTACACTTGCTGTTGAAGAACAGCCATTATTATCAGTTACAGTTACGGTATAACTACCGGCAGATAATCCGGTAGCCGTTGCATTCGTTTGACTGCTTGCATCACTCCATAAATAGGTATATGGAGATACTCCTCCACTTGCACTAACACTTGCGCTGCCTGTTGAATTTCCGTTACAATTTACATTTGAAGTTACGCTTGGTGTTATTGAAATTGCTGAGGGTTGTGTAATATTTACACTTGCCGTTGAAGAACAGCCATTATTATCAGTAACAGTTATGGTATAAATTCCGGCGCTTAATCCGGTAGCCGAAGAATTTGTTCCGCCACTTGGTGTCCATGAATACGTATATGGCAATGCACCGCCGCTGGCGCTTACACTTGCACTTCCTGTTGAATTACCATTACAAGTTATAGTACCTGTAATGGTAGCCGTAATAGATAATGCTGAAGAAGGCTGTGTAATTATTATGCTTGCAGTTGAAGAACATCCGGTATTATCCGTAACAGTAACAGTATAATTTCCGGCAGATAATCCGGTAGCCGAAGAATTTGTTCCGCCATTCGGCGCCCAAGAATAAGTATAAGGGCTTGTACCGCCGCTTACACTTACACTTGCACTACCTGTCGAGTTTCCATTGCAATTTACATTTGAAGTAACGGTTGGCGTTAACGAAATGGCTGTTGGTTGGGTAAGTGTTACAGAAGCTGTAGCAGTGCAACCATTCAAATCATTTATTGTAACTGTATATGTTCCGGCCGATAATCCGGTTGCAGTGGAATTCGTGTTTCCACTTGGAGTCCATCTGTAACCATAAGGAGATGTGCCGCCGCTTGCACTTGCAGTGGCAGTTCCTGTATTTACATTATAGCAAGTAAGATTTGTGGAACCTGTAATTGAAGCGGAAAGCGGGCTGCTTGGCTGGGTAATTGTAATAGTTGAAGTGGCATTACATCCATTAGCGTCAGTAACTGTTAATGTATATGTACCCGCAGAAAGGTTAGAAGCAATAGCATTGCTTCCACCGCTCGGGGCCCAGCTGTAAGTATATGGTGCAATACCATATTTTACACCTGCTTCCGCAGAATAATTACTGTTCCCATTGCATGGTTCCTGAGAAAGTGTACCAGCAACCGAGAAATTGTCATAACGGTCGTTACCGCTGGTTCCATTCGAACCTGTTCCTTCAAATTCCCATCTTATTACAAGGTTAGGATTATTACCGGTATTTGTATCAGCGCCTAAATTAATATGGACAGGATACCAAAGACTGGCTGCTGTGGTTGGGTTTATCATTTGCAAACTGTCAGGGTGTGGATGTCCGCCTGTATTAAATGTATCCATGGCAGATGTCAGCGGGTTCCATGAAGTTCCTCCATTGGTGCTGTAAGAAAATACATTATATAATGCACCTTTAGTGCTGGAAGCTGATATAGCATAATTCAGTTGTATATTTCTATATCCGTTTGTTGGTATATACATATACATAAATGAATTCTCATCGGGATTCCTGGAGCGCACAAAAAGATTATTTGCCGCATTGCTGCTGGTATCATTTCCTAAAACGGCATTAATGGCAGGTACTCTGTTTAAGTCGTTCACGGCAGCTCCTTGCGAACCGTTATCCAAAATACTGTCTTTTAAAGTACAGTTCAACGGACTTGTTTGTTTAGTCGAAGGACGTGAAAAAACAATGCGTGGATTTAAACTTGGAATTAAGGTGTATGGTGCAGGCAATGGATAATGACTTGTTCCAAGGCTGTCTCCTCCGCCTCCGCCGGCTGGCAACGTTTGGTTAAAATCCCAATAGTGGATTACTTGTGAGTAGAGTGGTGTAATGCTATCTCTAACCAAAGGGCTTGAAAGAATGGTTACCGAAGATGTGGTACTACACCCGGTTGAATCACTGACAGTAACGGTATATGTCCCTGCTGAAAGGCCTGTGGCTGTTGCATTCGTTTGTCCGCCCGGCGACCATGCATACGTATATGGCATTACTCCCCGCGAGGCTGTTACAGTTGCACTGCCGGTGCTGTTACATTCAATATTGGTATGCGTGATACCAGAAATTTTAACAAGTGCAGTATCTCCAAATACAAAAAAGCTGGTTGTTGCAGAACAACCAATAGCATCCGTAACGGTTATAGTATACGTGCCTGTACCCAATCCATTCACTGTGGTAGTGGTTTGCCCGCCCGGTGCCCATAAATAAGTATAAGGAGAAGTTCCTCCATTCGCACCGACAGTTGCACTGGTTGGCGTACAATATGTAATTATTGTATCATTTAAGTTTATACCAACAATGCTATCCGTGAGTGGTGCATCAATAGATAATGTAGCTGGTGACCCAAAAGTATTTCCACCGCAGGTTCCTAAAATTTCGCAACGGTATTGAAATCCATTCATAGAAGAATTCGGGCCCGTAACATGAAGCGTATCTGTATTAACACCGCTATATGGAGAAGAGTTACTTAAATTACTCCAACCGCTGCCTGAATCAATTTGCCATTGCAAAGAATATGGAGGAGTGCCCCCGGAAACACTTACAATAAACTGTGCATTTCCACCACCGCATGCAATAATATTGGTTGGGTTGGTTACAAAGTAAGCACAGATACTGTCGCCCACAAGAGAAACATTATCATACCTATCATTTCCGGAAGTACCATTGGAGCCGGTACCTTCGTATTGCCACCGGAGAACAAAATTCGGATTGTTATTAACATTAGGGTCTGACGAAAAATTAATTTTTACAGGATACCAGTTGCTCCCTGCAGTAGTTGGATTAATTACCTGCAATGTATCGGGACGGTAAATACCTCCAATATTAAATGTATCCATGGCGGTAGTCAGGTTGTTCCAGGTTGCCCCGCCATTTGTACTGTATGAAAAAATATTATAATAACATCCTTTGGTGCTGGAAGCAGAAATAGCATAATTTAAAACAACTGCTTTATATCCCGTAGTGGGCAGATACAAATACATATATGCATTTTCATCCGGATTCCGGGACCTTACAAAATCATTATTAGCCTGGTTCGAACTTGTGTCATTCCCTAAGATGTGCAAATCATTAATATAGCAATATGGAGCACCATTACCGTCATCCAGAATACTGTCGCGCTTCGTAGCCGCCAGTGGCGTTGTTTGCTTGCCGGGAGGGCGTGAATACAGAATTTTGGCTCGTTTCCACCCATAACTTTCATAGGGTGCATAAAGCGTATCTCTTGTGTTATTGGTGTAACTGTAAGGGGTTCCAAGGCTATCGCCGCCGCCGCCGCCCACAGGATAGGCCTTATTAAAATCCCAGTAATAAATTACTTTTCTTTGTGCATTGCTTACTGCAACAAAACTCAATATAATCGAGCAAATCAATACGAGCTGACATGTAATCTTTTTCATTGTACCTTTTTTTTGGTGGTGCAAGATTACGTCGGCACTCTTACCTCAGTTTGAATGCCAAATTATGATATTGTTAATCTGTCCTGACTAAGAAAATTCCCACTTTTCCGAGGTTTTTAGTTTATGGTTTATAAACTTCTCCTCATTGATTGGTATCATTTTTTTTAAAATAGCAAGACTCTATTTTCTATAAATAACCGGGATTAAATACATTTAATTTTGCCGGAAGCAGAACACGTTTAGTTAATTGAAATTTAATACCGACTTAATATCATCGGGTTTTAACCTTTGTTTAATTTTACATATATATATATGGACAAAGGCGGGAATTAATATTGCTGAAAAAAGTGATGAAAAAATATTAGTTCCGGTAACGCTGTTATAAAAAGGAGAGACTATGTATCCCGACTTTTTAATTACTATCACGCTATCTCAATATCATATTTATCCAGCAGCCCGCTTATTCCCGACAGGGAGAATTTAGCTTTAGCAATACGATTTTTTTCAGGGTCGATGGAATAATTATATGAAGTTCGGAAATCTGTTTTTTCCAAAATGGTGTGGTCAAATATGGCACGGGCAAGGTCACAATCAGTAAAAAGAGAACCTGATAAATCGGTTTCTGTAAAATCGGTTTCATGCAGGCTGCATTTAATGAAAGAGGTCTTTTTTATTTTAAACTTGTAAAAGGAAGAAAGGTTCAGGAGGCAATTTTCAAATGAAGCGTGAAACAAAAGAGTATTGCAATTTTCAAAGTGCAGGCCCAGTAGTTTGCAGTTTATAAACCGCACTTCTTTTATGCCGGTATTCACCAGTTTAGCCATGCTTAAATTACATCCGTTGAATTCACATTCCGTAAAACTTATTTTCGTCAAATCGGAATTGGAGAAATTACAATTTACGAAACTGCAATTCTCATAATCCCCTTTCGACAGAAGGTTTTCGGTGTAATCTTCCTTTTCAAAAATTTTTCCTTCTATATATTCTTTCACAGTATTGTTTTAATAAGAAAGCCCCTATGCGGGGCTTTCCATAATTCTTTGAGCTATGCTGCTATCTCACTCGATTTTACTTTACAATAACCAATTTCCCTTCATTCAATAAGGCGCCGGATTCAGTTACCACACGGTAAAAATAAACCCCATTTGGTTGGTTCAACGTAATTGAAAGCGGAGAATAGAGCGTTGAGAGTTGTGAATACACTTTCTCGCCCAGAACATTATAAATCTCAATTGAAGATTGACCATTGAATGCGGAGGACTGAATAGTGAAACTGCCATTGTTGGGGTTAGGATAAACGGTTAAAGAAGATGAATTGCTGATGGCATTTATTCCGGTTGACAGGTTTACAATAACGCAAACAGTATCAATACAACCTTTATTGTCGGTTATGGTACAGCAATAAGTGCCTGCACATTGATTACCGATTGAGTCTGTTGTTTGATTGTTGGGAGACCATAGATAGGTATAAGGAGGCGTGCCGCCTGAGGCATTAACTTTTGCCGTTCCATTGCAAGACCCGTTATCAACTGTAGTAGTTTTCACTGCACTGATAGCCGCAGGTTGGGTTATACTTGTTGAAGCTGTTGAAGAATTGCCGCATGAATCTGTAATGGTTACACTGTAACTTCCTTGCGTAAGTCCGCTGATAGTTGCCGTGGTTTTTGCGTTCGACCATAAATAGGTATAGGGCGCTGCACCTCCGCAAGGCGCAGCGGTAGCGGTTCCTGACCCACTGCAATTTCCACCGGCACCACTTGCTGATGCGCTTAATGCTGAAGGAGTTTGAATTACAATTTCATCTATCCCGACAGGATACGTGTCGCCATTTAAATTACCTGCGGTAACAAGAAATTGAAAATTAAATGTGGCGACAAAATAAGTTGCAGGAACAGCAACGGTGACTTTAACCCATCCGCCGGTGCAGCCAGTAGCATCAGACCATACGGTAGTATATCCGCTTCCATTGTCGAATTTCAAAGCCATCGATGCCTGGTTATTTCCGCTATAGCAATCTCCGTTAAAATAATAAAAGGAAAAAGTTGTACCGCAATTGGCGCCGGTGAGGTTAATTGTCGGGGAAACTATATTTCCGGTAGAATTTGTAGCGGCATCCCAGTTATCAAAAATTGCTGAATAGGTTGTTCCGTTGGCAGCACATGTTGGAAAAGGCGCGGAGCCCTGTCCGCATATGTCATCGTTGCTTGTCCATGCGCCTTGTGTATCATCTCTATGCAATGTGTTAACGCCATCCGTGGTTTCACCGCTTCCCCATGTTTGGCTTGCAGGAATGGTTGCCGGAGTGCCACCGGTAAGCACTACACCATTTTTATAAATGGTTGCCGTTCCCTCAAAATTTTGAGAGAAAAGTGTAGTATATGCCGCAGCTGAAATGGTAACAGAAACTGTTCCGGTACAGCCGTGAGCATCGGTTGCTGTAATGGTATATGTTCCCGCACTCAGGCCTGTAGCGGTAAGGTTTGTTCCGCCGCTTGGCGACCAGCTGTAGGTATAAGGCGCTGTTCCTCCGGTGGCTGCATTCGCTGTTGCGGTGCCTGACCCTGTGCAATTGGAGTTTGTTTGCGATGCGATAGTGATGCTTAGTGTAGGTTGTGTAATAGTGGCCGTGGCAAATCCCTGGCATCCGTTTTTATCTGTTGCAGTAATAGTATAACTGCCGGCGCTAAGTCCGTTGGCTGTAAGATTTGTTCCTCCAATTGGCGACCAGCTATAGGTATAAGGTGCAGTTCCACCCGTAGCTGCATTAGCTGTAGCGCTTCCTGCCGAACTGCAGTTTGCACCTGTTGTGGAAGCTATTGTAATTGTAAGCATAGGTTGGGTAATAGTTACAGATGCAGTTGCCGTGCATCCATTATTATCCGTTACCGTAATTGTGTAACTTCCTCCGCTTAGGCCGGTTGCCGTTAGGTTTGTTCCGCCAGATGGCGCCCATGAATAGGTATAAGGTGAAAGCCCGCCTGTGGCTGCATTTGCAGTAGCTGTTCCACCAACGGCGCAGGTTGCATTTGTATGCGAAGCAATAGTTATACCAAGTGTTTCGAATATAGTAGGATTGGAAGCGAAACCATTAGCCGTAACTACGAGCGAATATGTTCCTGCCGGAAGAGCCGCGGGCAGGGAAAAATCTACCGTATCTTCCAGGCTATCGGTCATCACTGCTCCTACCCTGTTCCAATTGGTAGTTTTACAATAATAAACATTACCGGCTGCATTCTGCAAACGGATAATCGGATAGTTGGTAGAGTTTTGCCAATCATCTCCAAAACCTGCACCTTCTGAAATTCCGTTAAAGAGCTTGCCGGTTAATTTATAATTTGGACAACCGCCCGGAATGATTGAATTGATGGTTGGTTTACCTTGCGGGATAGGGCCACTGCCGGGAGTATATACCCAGTATTGGTTAACGCCTTCTTCCGATTCGCCAAAAAGAACTTGGCCGTTGGGTAATTGAAGCATATTGGAAAAATTACAAGGTACGCCTGCAATTTCGTCTGTGCCAATTGTAGGTAATATGGATGTAACCTGTGTAAAAGTATTGGTGGTATAATCATATTCTAAAAAATAAATGGGAGATAGAAATTGGTTATTGCTGCTTGTATTTGCAGGTGAAACGGCCAAAAGAATATGTCCATTTACCATCATGCATCCGGCGGCATCCGTCATAGCCATCTGTGCACTTGCAATAACGGGAAAATTGGCAGCAGCGCTCCAGGTGCCTTTAGTGGTATGGTTGCCCGATGGTGTGTAAAGAGCATTGTATTGGGTTGCACCAAAGAAAATAGCTTGTCTGTTAGGAAGCAAAAACGACGGGCCTGCTTCAAAGCCCCATTGGTCGTAAATATTGTTTGGTGTCATCCCGTCTACAAGCCAGGTATTTGTTTGAGGTATGTACCTGCATGATGAATCTTGAGCAGGATTGCTTGGATAAGGCATTCCAACAGTAAGTACTGTACTGTCCGGCAATTTAAGCCAGGAAGCCTCGTCATGGTTTTCGGGCTCGGGGTTTTCATTTATATAATCTAAAGTTGCAGGGTTCCATTGTAAAATGCTTATGCAAGGCTGAGGGGCAAGTGTGTTGTTTGCCCCAATCTGTGGGCCTTCCAACACATTTCCGGTGTAAAGCAGTTCAGAATTTCCGTCATATACATTCCAGTTGGCGGGTAAGCTGCCGCACACTGTCCATGTATTTGCAACCGGGTCGTACACTTCCCCATGGGTGGCTCCCGCTCCGTATTCGCCGCCTGCGGCGTATACTTTACCGCTGGGCAATACCTGTGATGAAAAAAACAAGCGGTCATAATTCATATTTGCAATGGAAGTCCATGTGCCGTTTGCATAACTGCCCGTATTGTCAGGGGTAAGTTTATTCCAGCCTGTTCCCTGGCCCGTACCTGCATCATCTTTACAAATTACGGTTCCGTCGGTCAAAAGCAACATTACGCCGTTGCAGTTATTTGGGGCCTTATTTGTCAGGGCGGTCCATGTGCCAATTTGGGCAGACGTATTGCTTCCTACCAGAATAAATAAAACGAAAAGATTTAAAAAAGTAACTATCTGCTTTTTCATGGTGATTATTAAAATTGGATTAAATTAATATGCAAGTTTACGATTTTTTTTGAACCAAAGATTTTATCAGCTAAAAACCGGGAAAATGTCGGGGTCTTTTATTCCGGTATGAATACGTAAATAGAAAGTGCAAAGCGCCCTTAAATATGTGATATATGTAATTTTTCCCGATTGCGATGTAATGCCTTTTGCCTTTAATAGCTCCATTTTTGCAGCGTACTTATTTATTCACTCTTAATGCCAAAAACCATGACAACTGCAACAACAGAAAATATAAAATCTCTTCCTGGAATTCTAAACCATAAATACGAAGAGCGGAACTTTAAGGACATTAACCTTACGGTATTCAATGATGGAGTTCATTATATCGCAGATAAACTCTTTTTAGGTTTTAACACATTAAAAAAAGGGTATTATATAATTTTGAGAACGGATAAAGGAACACTTGTGAGTACGGATTTTAATTCCATACAGGCAGAGAGTGAATTTACATTTCTTTCCAGGCAGGATTCTGCGGCAAAGCAAGGAATACCCACACTCATCAATTTCTTCAGCTATACCTTTTATGGTAAAAATGCAGAAAAGGCAGCCGAATAAAGGAGTACTTGAAAAATGCATCCATAAAATTATTTACAAATGAGAATACCAGCCACCCCAACCAACCCTGAAAATATCATTTTGACTGCCGCAGAAAATCACAGGCAAATCATTGAATATTTAAAAAGTGCTTCGGAATACGATGACAAATCTGCCGTTTATCTGAAGAAAGGGAATACTGAAAAAGCTGCTGAATGCGCTGTTTTAGCAGAGGAATATATCAGGCTTGCCGGCGATGTTAAAATAGAGGACATAAAACTTCATGCAACATATAATTAGTCCTGCTCTATTTAAAATATAAAATAGCACCTCTAAAACAAGCGCTTTTTTATTGTTTTGAAATATCGATTGCATGTTGAAAATGTAATTTATGTAAGATTTTTCAGCAAATGTGTAAGTCCTTCGCCGTTTCATCTATACACTTTTGCAAATTAATACTTACTTATAATGAAATCTCCTTTTACAATTTTTTGCTTTTTAGTTTTTACGATTTCTATGGCCTTAGGGCAGGATAACAGGAACCCGATTGCAAAATTCCTTACGAAGAGGGGATACACATTTCCGGATTCCACAAAAAAGAATGACCTTTCAGGCAAGCCAAAACAATGGCCGGATACACTGTATTATAATACGATGTATAAAGCAAAAATTATGGGCTCACTCACAATTCCCATTACCTTCAGCAGTATTGAAATTACAAATGGAGACGCTGTAGTCAGCCCTAATGTAAGCTTAGGATTGGGCTATACCTGGTTTTATGGTGATTTTATATTTAACGAAAATGAAAAAATTACGATTGACCCTACCTTTTTCTTTGGTGTGCTGGGCGACGCAGGCATAGAGAACAACTTCAGCCTAAACAGACTGGCCGGCTTTTTTGCCGGGGGATTTATAGGCATAGGAGCTTTTACCTTGTTCGGAGGGTATGATTTGATTAATAAGTATCCTTTAGTAGGTATAGGTGGCCGGGTCGATTTTTTTACGATTTCCCAGAATTTTTTACATGTATTCGGAAAAGTTCGCGAGGTAAGAAAACACAAATCGATTGCACTGCCCATTACAGGTGAATAAAATGTGTGAATGATATAAGTTATTTAAGAAACCTTGCAACAACTTTCCGGGGGCGGCACTGCATCTTTGCATATCGTGAAAATTAATTCACGATATAAAATAAATTAAAATGAAAAAGATAAAATTATTAATCAGTGCATTATTACTGTTCGCAGCGGGCGCAATGCATTCTCAGGTTGTGGTTACCGCAACATTGGGAAACCCACCGCCCTGGGGGCCTGCGGAAGGAGTTGGAGTTAGGTATTATTATATTCCGGACATTCAGGCTTACTATGATGTGAGTTCTTCTATGTATATTTATAATTCGAATGGAAGATGGATACATTCAGCCAATTTGCCTCGCGCACACAGAGATTATGATTTATATGGTGGACACAAGGTGTTGCTTAAAGATTATCATGGAGAAAGGCCGTATGATAATTACAAGGACCATCAGAGGGATTATCCTAAAGGGTATAACCACGGGCAAGAACAGAAAACTTTCGGCCAACGGCCGGGTAATGATAAAGGACATGGCGGTGATGACCATGGGCATGACAAGCACTAATGTGGTCAGTTAAAACAAATGCCCGCTGCAAAATTGCAGCGGGCATTTGTTTTTATAATATGTGATTGATGTAACTCTTATACCGGATTGTGTAAGGGTTTTCGAATTTAATTCAGGCAGTTTTGCATAGTGAAAATCACTTCACAATTAAAATTCAATCGGCATGAAAACAAAACTCCTAAATAAATTAACTGTAATTGTCTTATTACTGTCGCCATTCTTTACTTTCGCCCAGGCCCCGAACTTAGGCACAGCGGCTAACTTTGAACTCTTCTCTACCAATGGAGCCGTGACTAACACAGGCATCTCACAGGTTACGGGCAACGTTGGAACCAACAACGGTTCCAGCACAGGTTTCGGAAATGTGAATGGTGTGATGGACGATAACAATGGCGCAAGTGCAACTTGTGCAGCCGATTTGTTGAGTGCATATAATCAACTAAATGCCGACATTCCAACTTTTTTCCCGGCACCTTTAATTGGAAACGGTGATACTCTTGTTGCAGGCGTATACTCCATAAGCGGCGCGGCTGTTCTTAACCTGAAACTTTATTTAAATGCAAAAGGTAATGCCAATGCGGTATTTGTTTTTCAAATTCAAGGTTCATTCTCTACAAACGCAGCATCTAAAATTATATTGATAAATGGAACGGAAGCGTGCAATGTATTTTGGAAGGTAGAAGGCATGGTAAGCATGGCTGCCGGAACCAGTATGAAGGGAACTGTTATAGCAAACAACGCAGCAATTACAATATACACCGGTGATACATTGGAAGGCCGAGCACTTTCAACTACAGGTGCGGTTAATGTAGATGGTGTATTGGCATATACCCCTATAGGTTGTGGAAGCCCTCTGCTTACAGGCCCTGCAGCACCCACACTTGGTGCAACGGCATGTTATGCATTATTTTCTTCCATAGGGGCTGTTTCAAATTCCGGTGTAACCTATGTTACCGGAGATATCGGGAGCAATAATGGTTCGGCAACAGGATTTAATGCGGCGGATGTTACAGGTACAATTCATACAATACCCGACGGCTCAACGGCAGTGTGTGCGCATGATTTGGTAACGGCCTACAATGATATTAGCACACTGCCATATGACATTCAACTTTTGTATCCGGCTCAATTCGGAAACAATCTTGTTCTTACTCCACATACATATTTACTAAATGCAGCTACTGTTTTTACAGATACTCTTTATCTGAATGCCGAAGGCAATGTCAATGGCGTATTTGTTTTAAGAATTGAAGGAGCTTTTTCTACCGGCGTATATTCAAAAGTTAAATTAATTAACGGAGCACAGTCAAAAAACGTATTCTGGCAAATTGAAGGTGCCGTAAAAATCAACAACTATTCCGTCTTTTGCGGAACCATAATTTGCCACAACGGGGCATTGGGTGCAATTAACACAGGAGTTAATATAGAAGGGAGATTACTTACAACGAATGGCGCATTAACAACTACTGCAGTAACAGTTATTGCACCGGTAATTCCGGGAGGATGCACAACCGTTGGCATTTCATCTATCAATGCCATTACAGATATGGCAACAATTTATCCAAACCCATTTGAGAATTCAATGCATGTTGTTGTAAATGACCTGTCTGAAATTAATAACTGTGAATTCAGAGTTTACAATGTTTTAGGAAATAAAGTTCTGCAAGCAACTATAATTAACCAATCGACCACCTTCGAAACAAGTAAACTTCCTTCAGGAACTTATTTTTATCAATTAATCGGCGACAATAAATTAATCCAATCCGGCAAGTTAATTTCAGTAAAGTAAAGTATTCGAATACATACCCTCTCTGCCTAGTATATGCCGGTCAAAGGGCTTCTATCGATAAGGAGCATAATTTGAAATGTGTGAATGATGTAAGTAATTTGAAAAATTGTGTAACATATTTCTACGGTAAGTGGCGCACTTTTGCACTATAATAAAAACCTAAATTAAAATCAATAAAACATGAAAACGACAGTATTAATTTTTGCAGCATTGGTCGCTCTTGCCGGATGTTCAAATTCCGACCAGTTGCAAAAGATGGCCGACTTAGCGAATAAAGACTCTGTATTGCTGGTGCAGGCAAACCAAAAAGATTCTAACATTTCGGCATATTTAAGCGAGGTGAGGCAGATTCAGGAAAACTTGGACCGTATTAAGGAAAGGGAGAAAATAATCACCGTCAATAAGTCTGAAAACAAACCGACGACCATTGATGAAATTAAAGAACTGGATGCATGGATTGTTGAGAACGATAAGAAAATGAATGTTCTTCAGGGAAAATTGAAAAAGATGACCAATAAAAATGCTGATTTGCAATACCTGGTTACAAATCTTTCTCAGCAGATTGCAATTAAGGATACAGAGATTGCAATGTTGCAAACTAACCTTAGCAAATCAAACAGCGACTTACAAACGGTTACTACAAGTTTTTACGACAGTATTGTAGTTATAAATGTTGAGCGTGCTCAAGTTGCCGATTTAACTACTGAAAAGAATACCGTGTATTACACCAGCGGAACAATAAAAGAATTAAAAGACAAAGGTGTGGTGGATAAACAAGGCGGGTTTTTAGGAATCGGACGAACCGCAAAAGTACATTCCGAAATTGATAATTCCAACTATACCCAGGCTGACCTTACAACCTTGAAAGGCATTGCGCTGAACGGAAAATTCAAAAAGTTCATTACTACGCATCCTGATAATTCGTATACAATTACAGGTGACGATAAAACAGATTATATTACTATAACAAATCCTGCTGCCTTTTGGGGCGAAAGCAAATATGTTGTTGTGGCTTTAAAATAGTTAAATGCAGAGTGAGGTGGATAATGGCGTCCCGTTCCGATAAACCGGAACGGGACTTTTTTATGCAAACAAGCGGGATTCGTAAATGCTGGGCTTTTTTGGCGTATATTACTGAAAAAACTGAATCAGTGAATTATGTAACTTTTTAGTGAAGTTATGTAACCCGAGCGTTCTTTTACTTGCTGACCTTTGCAACACTAATAAATATTTTGAAATTATACATTAAATACATGGTCAGCAATCGTTGCAAACTAGCGGTGAAAGACGTGTTGA
Source organism: uncultured Bacteroidota bacterium (assembly GCA_903916255.1). Lineage (GTDB taxonomy): Bacteria > Bacteroidota > Bacteroidia > JABEUT01 > JABEUT01 > JABEUT01. The sequence goes on along the minus strand of CAIWVW010000145.1, from coordinate 44,140 downwards.
AAGCCATGGGATGGCATTTTATTGTTGTAGAATTGGGCGAAGTGGAGATAATGGAAGACCCAACTTCAGAACAACTGGAACAACTTAAAGCAGCTTTACATGCTTCGGGGCTTGAATTGATGGATGACCGGAGGTCCGTTTTGATTGAAAAAATAATTCATGTGATTACCCAAATGATTCATTATTCAGATGAAGCGCCCAAAACGAATTATTCCGATTACATCAGTGAAAAATTAAATCACGACTACACCTACCTCTCCAACATATTTTCAGAAGTGAAAGGTATTACTATTCAGCAATTCATAATTACCCACAAGATAGAAAGGGCAAAAGAATTGTTGTTTTACGGCGAGCTTAACCTTACAGAGATTGCATTCAGGCTGCATTACAGCAGCGTAGCACACTTATCCAATCAGTTTAAAAAAATCACAGGGCTCTCGCCTTCCGCATTTAAGTTATTGAAAGGACAAAAGCGGGGAAATATTGAAGAGATTGGGAATTTAAACGGCATAAACTAAAGTTAGCAAAGGTACTTATGGCTAAAATAAAAAAATCAGATAAGGATGAGTTGCTAAATCTTCGCACAGAACTTGCACTTCAAAAAAAAGAGGGGAAAAAGCTGGCAGGGGAGTTAGCTATTGCTAACAAAAAACTTGCTTTTCAAGATAAAGAAAAAGGGAAACGCGCGGCAGAATTAGGCATTGCCAATAAAGAACTTATTTTTCAAGGCGAAGAAAAAGGCAAAAGGGCCGCTGAATTGGACATTGCAAACATTGAACTTGCTTTCCAGGATTTGGAGAAAGGCAAACGCGCGGCAGAATTAATCATTGCGAATAAGGAACTTGTTTTTCAAAAGAAAGAAAAGGGAAAACGGGCGGCAGAGTTGAGTCTCGCAAACATTGAGCTGGCTTTTCAGGATTTAGAGAAAGGAAAACGGGCGACTGAATTGATTATTGCCAACAAGGAATTAATCTTTCAAAACAAGGAGAAAGAAAAAAGAAAAATTGAAAATAAAGAATTGGAAGCATTCAGCAATTCGGTAAAGTTAGCTTCCCAATATTCACTAAGCCTTATTGAAGCCAGCCTTGACCCGCTTGTTACAATAAGCATTGAAGGCAAGATTACCGACATGAACGAGGCCACTGTAAATATAACAGGCATACCGCGTGAAAAGCTCATAGGCACTGATTTCCTGAACTATTTTACCGAACCCCAAAAGGCAAGGGAGGTTTACCAGGAAGTATTTTCAAATGGTTCGGTAACAGATTCGCCGCTTACACTTCGACATAAAGATGGTAAGTTAACCGATGTATTATTCAACGGCTCGGTATATAAAGATGACCGGGGTAATGTAATAGGTGTTGTAATTGTAGCCAGGGACGTGACGGATAAAAAACTATTTGATGACATGCTCAAGGAGAGTGAAAATAGTTTTCGTAAGTTGGTTGAAAACCTGCCAATAGCCGTATATACGTGTGATGTTGACGGATATTTATCGCTCTACAATAAAGCAGCTGCAAAACTTTGGGGACGCGAGCCTGTGATTGGGAAGGATAGATGGAGCGGTTCAGCTAACTTATTTCAACTCGACGGGAAACCTCTTCCTTTAGAAAATTGCCCTATGGCAATAGCATTAAAAACCGGAAAATTAATGACCGGATATGAATTGATACTTGAACGGCCAAATGGTGCACAGCGCAATGTGAAGCAATATCCCACCCTCCTGTATGATTCCGCCGGAAAAATTTCCGGTGCGGTGAATATGGTGGAAGATATTACAGAGAGTAAACAGGCTATACAATATAACCGAAGTTTAATTGAAGCCAGCATTGACCCTATGGTTACCATCAGTACAGAAGGCAAAATATTAGATGTGAATGAAGCGCTCACAATAATTACACTGGCCACACGCGAACAATTAATTGGAAGTGACTTTAAAAAATATTTCGATGAGCCTGAAGAAGCCCAAAAAGTTTACAAACAGATATTCGATAAAGGCTTTGCGGAAAATTACCCGCTTACAATTATAGATGGTGAATTAACACCTGTATTATTAACAGGCTCCGTATATAGGGATACGCGCGGCAATGTGCTTGGCGCTGTTGTAATAGCAAGGGTTATTACCGAGCAAAAAAGATTTGAAAAGGAACTGACAGAGGCCAAAGTATTTGCCGAACTGGCTACAGCTATTGCGGAAGAAGCGAAAGAAAAAGCGGAAAAAGCTACGCATATAGCAGAAGATGCTGTGAAATCGAAGCAGCAGTTTTTGTCGAATATGAGTCACGAAATACGGACTCCGATGAATGCAATTATCGGATTTACAAAAGTTGTATTGAAGACTGAATTGTCGGCCAAGCAAAAGGAATACCTGACAGCGATTAAAATGAGCGGCGATTCATTAATTGTGCTTATTAACGATATTCTCGACCTTGCAAAAGTAGACGCCGGTAAAATGACATTCGAGCACGTGCCTTTCAAAATGGCCTTGTCTATTTCGGCCATGCTGCATTTGTTTGAGACCAAGATATTAGAAAAAAATTTAGAACTGGTTAAAGAATATGATAAACGGATTCCTGAAGTGCTGGTGGGTGACCCTGTGCGGTTACATCAGATTGTATTAAACCTTGTAAGTAACGCTGTTAAATTTACATCAAAAGGAAAAATAACGGTTAGCGTCCAATTAGTGAAGGAAGATGCGGAGAAAGTTACCATTGAGTTTGCCGTTACCGATACCGGTATCGGAATACCTGAAAATAAAATAAGTAAGATTTTTGAAAACTTCCAGCAAGCTTCCAGCGGTACTTCCCGGTTATATGGGGGTACGGGCTTGGGTTTGGCCATTGTTAAGCAATTAGTAGAACCCCAAGGCGGAAGAATTAACGTAACAAGCAAATTGAATGAAGGTTCCACTTTTAGCTTTACACTGCCTTTTTTGAAGACAGCAGAAGAAGCGGAATCGGAAACCGCATTAGTGGAAGTGGATGCAGAAATAAGAAACATAAAAGTGTTAGTTGTTGAAGACATTGCATTGAATCAATTGCTGATGAAAACCTTGCTGGATGATTTCGGATTTGAACGCGATATTGCCTCCAACGGGAAAATAGCCATTGAAAAATTGCAGGCCAAATCGTATGATATTATTCTAATGGACCTTCAGATGCCTGAAATGAACGGGTTTGAAGCCACTGAATACATCCGGAATAAGTTGAACTCTAAAATCCCCATTATTGCACTTACTGCTGATGTAACCACGGTTGATTTGGCAAAATGCAAAGCCGTTGGCATGAATGATTACATTGCAAAGCCTGTCGACGAAAGGTTATTATACAGTAAAATTGTCGGGTTAGTTAAGAAACCACCACTTGTAAAGATGGAGGTGGAGAAACGCTTGGACAAGAAATCAAAATGCATTGATTTGGATTACCTGATTCATCGTACAAAGTCAAATCCGAAACTGATGATGGAGATGATATCGCTCTATCTGGAACAAACTCCACCATTAATTCTCATTATGAAGCAAAGCTTGCATGATAAGGATTGGCAAGCACTTTACTCTGCTGTTCATAAAATGATTCCTTCGTTTTCAATAATGGGTATCAGCATTGATTTTGAAAACATGGCTAAAAAGGTTCAGGAATATGCCAGCACACAACAGGAGACGGAAGGAATACCGGACCTTGTAATGCAACTTGAAAACATATGTGAACAAGCATGCCTGGAATTAAAAATAGAATTTAATATTATTAAAAATACCCCACAATGAAAAATGAAAAAATAAAACTGTTTCTGGTAGATGATGATGCCGTATTTTTAAAATCATTGGAAATTGAATTTCTGCAACATGCCGACTTTGATATTGAAACATATCCCACAGGCGAACTTTGTATAAAGAATTTATCCCATAATCCGGATGTAATTATTTTAGATTACAACCTGGATGGTGTGGATAAAACCGCTATGAATGGCATGGAAACTTTGGATAAAATAAAAGCCACTCATCCAGATATTTCTGTTGTAATGCTTTCATCGCAGGATAAAATCGAAGTAGCTGTAAACTGCATCCATCACAGGGCTTTCGATTATGTGGTGAAAAGCGAAACAGCCTTTACGCGCCTTCAAAAAATTATTACCACCATTTTCAAATATAAGAAAATGGAAAAGGAATTGAACTGGTATATGGAGAGAATGTAATCTCTTTTTCCTATTCGAATGTGGGAATAATGTAACATTAATTAAATGTTATGTAATAGCTTTCACATTAAAGCTTCGGACATTTGTATATCATAAAAATAGCGTTAGAATTTAAAATAAGAAAATGAATACAACCGAAGCAAAAGGAAACTGGAACGAACAAAAGGGCAAACTCAAAATGAAATTTGCAGCCCTGCTGGACAATGACCTCATATTTGAAGAAGGCAAAAAAGATGTGATGTTTGGAAAACTCCAGATTAAGTTGGGCAAATCGAAAGAAGAATTACTGAAAATAATAGCGGCACTTTAACTCGATGTGGACCAAATCAGTTGGTGTAGTCCTGATAATAATAGGCATCACCATGATGGCTTATACAGGGTTTACCTATTTTACAACTAAAAAAGTTGTCGCCATCGGTTCTATTCAGATAAACCAGAAAGAGGAGCATCCGGTAAACTGGCCGCCCTACATTGGCGGAATTCTTTTGGCAAGCGGGCTTCTAATTGTTATAGGCGGAAGAAAGATTCGCATCTGATAGTATCAGGCAAAATGCCTGATTTTTTTATTTCACAAATAGTATAAAATATGAATTTAAAAAGAGTCTTTGGCCGATTACTTACCGTGCTTGGAATAATCGGACTTATATATGTAGCCGTTTTATTTGTGCATACTTCCGGCGGCGAACGGGATATTAAAGCAATTTCCATTTTCGGCTTGCTGGGTATTGTATTTTTTATTGCCGGCATCAGCCTGGTAAAAACAACAAAGGACGAAGCCTGATATTTTTAAAACCTTTTCACATAGAATTGAATATACGGCGCAATGCATCAGCATGGCGCTTTTTCCTTTCCTTAATATGTGATTTATGCAAAAAGTCGTTGTGTTTATGTAATGCTTTTCAGTCAATGTAGGCGCAATTTTGCATTCTATAATTTATAAATCTAAAAACAAAAAATCATGAAAAAAAGTATCAAAACTCCAACAAAAATAGGAATGCTTTTCGCATCCTTTATGTTGGTCTGTAGTATAGTCTCTGCGACAACATACACAGCCGTATTATCAGGTAACTGGAGTGCATCGGCAACATGGGGCGGAACAGCTCCGCCATTTGTTCTCAGCACAACCGACCAGGTAATTATTCCACTTACAATTAATGTAACCATGGACCAGAATGTTACCGTTAACGGCGCACTTGCTTCAATAGATGTGTTGGGAACTCTTTCCGCTTCGCCTTATATTAAGCTGGACGTTATTTCAGGCACCTTAGCAGGTGCAGGAAGTGTAAATGCCGCAAATATTGTATTTGGTGCAGCAGCAGCAGTTACTTCCACAGGCGCTATTATTGCCGACAGCATAAATGATGCTATTGCTTCCCTTAACTCGACTGCTCAAATTACATTTTATAATGCGCTTAATTTATCGGGCATCTTAACAATGGATGCAGCAGGAGTGCTTACAGCAGGAACCAATTCCAATATTATTATTTCAGGCGGCAGCATCGCATTATCGGGCGGTTCGCTTGCGCTTACAGCAAATTATGATGTAAAGTACATCACTTCATCTGCAATGGCAGGATTGGAACTAACCGGTACCGGCTTAGGAACTGTAACAATTGCAGTACCTGTAGCAGATACTGTGGCATTACTTTCTGATGTGGTAATGACCGATTCATTAAAGTTTACCAGCGGTACGTTAAAGCTAAATGGTTTTAATCTTACCACAACAAGTCAGCTTACAGGCCCTGTGGCCATAGCAGGTGATATGCTTTCAAGTGTAGTTATTAATACCCCTACAGGGTTGTCAAACGCTCTGAATTTTGTAAAAGGATTCAGGAATGTAAATAATTTAACGGTGAATGTAGGTGCAGGGAATTCAGTTGCAATTTCATCTCCTCTTACCGTAAATGGCGTCCTTATGATTGCCACCGGGAGTATGCTGAACATCAGTAATGAAACCCTAACAGTTGTTGGCGATTTAACCGGATTAGGCATGATACAGGTGAATGCACTTTCAAAATTAGCTTTCACAGGTGTTTCTGCCATTACGGGAAATGTTTCGCTTAGCGGAATCATGATGAGTAAATTTACAGAAAACATAGGCCTTGGTAAAAGTATAACAATGGCAACTGCACTGAATGTAGATACCCTCGACTTAATGAGCGGAACGCTTGTTCTTAATGGAAATGATTTATCGGTAAATGGGGATATAACAGCTGCCGGAACCGGGTTAATTCTTTCAAGTTCAAAGTCCGATATTACTATTACTGCTGCCAATGCAATTGCAGGCCAGCTTACATTCTCGGCTTTAGGCGACACTATACACAATATGATGGTGGCCATAGGCAGCGCAGGTTCTGTAAAGTTAGGTTCTAACCTGAACATTAAAGACACCTTGCGTTTTGTAACCGGGTATGTTGATTTGGACAGCAATAATTTAAGCATAGGCATGGCAGGCGCTGTTACTGGTGCAAACACCAATGCGTATGTAATTACCAGCGGAGGCGGAGATTTATTTATGGATTTAAGCGCCAGCAGGAACAGAACTTTTCAAGTAGGAACATTGAATAACTATTTGCCGGCAGGTTTATCTCTCAATGCAAGTTCCGATTCAGGAACAGTTGGTGTTAATGTTTCTCCTAATGTATATGCACAAGGTACAACCGGTGTTGAAATATCATTGTCTCAGCCAATGGTAAATGCTACCTGGTTATTTCAAAATAACATAGGTGCGGGTATCAATGCGAATATGCAATTATCATGGCCTGCGTCAATGGAGTTGAATGGATTTATCCACGCCAATGACTATATATCGCATTATGCATCTGTTTGGGATGACATCGGCGATAGCATGGTTGCAACATTATCCGGAAGCTTATATAGTGTAACACGCGCCAATATTACTTCTATGAGCCCCTTTGCAGTGTTTGACCAGAAAACCATTCCAACTTCCATAAACGAAGTAGCCGCAGCGAATGCAGATTTTATTATCTATCCTAATCCAACATCTGAAAACCTGTATGTGAAAAACGCCACAGGAACAACAGGCTTGGTTAATGTAGAGGTTTACAATACGCTTGGCCAGATGGTTTCAAACTTTCAATCGACAAATGACCTGATTGCAGTGCCGGTTAGCCAATTAGCTGCCGGAACTTACCTTATCAGATTATATAACGATACTATGCAAGTGGTTAAGAAATTCAGCAAGATTTAGTATTGCTTTTTAAGTTTCACACTTAAAAGTCAACTTGAAAAGTCCCCGGCATCTAACGCCGGGGACTTTCTTTTTATTTCAACTTTATTACCTGCGTATAGCAAGTGTGAATAATGTAACTTATCTCTTTAGATATGTAACGCTCCGGGCAACATACTGATGCACCTTTGCAGCATAATAATTCACTAACAACAAATACAATGAAAAATCAAATAAAAGAATTAATCGCCACTACGGCCGATAAACTAATCAAAGTTCAATTAGACAGTAAAACATGGATTTATATCAAAAGCATGGAATCTCTTAATGTATGGCTTCCGAAATATCCTAATGCAACTGTAGTAACCAATTAAACCTCAAATACACCATGAAAAAACATATTATACTGGTATCTGGTTGCATCCTGCTTTTTGCCGCCTGTGTTCCTAAAAAAGAATTAATCAGTTCTCAAAACAGAGTAAAAAATTTGCAGGCAGACAGTTCAGGCACCCATTCGAAATTGAACGATTGCAATTCGCAAGTGGCCTCGCTAGAAAAAGATAAAATGGATTTGAAAAATTCCATGAATGACCAATCTGCCAATGACCAGTCTGCTATTGCAAACTCCAACATGACCATTGCAGACCAGGCAAAGCGGTTAAAAAATCTGGAATCACTTATCCAGGCACAAAAAGATGTGATGAATAAGTTAAAGAAGACTGTTGCTGATGCTTTAATCAACTTTAAACCGGATGAACTGACTGTTACTTTGAAAGACGGGAAACTGTATGTTTCGCTTCAGGAAAAACTCCTCTTTGCCTCCGGCAGCGCGGTAGTTGACCCACAAGGGAAAAACGCCTTAAAAACACTGGCATCTGTTTTAACGGCAACCTCCGGCATTACGGTAGATGTGGAAGGCCATACTGATAGCATTCCAATGACCGGAAAATATGAAGATAATTGGGCGCTTAGCACAGCACGGGCAACTTCCATCGTCCGCATTCTTACCAAAGATTATCAGGTAAACCCAAATACCATTATTGCTTCGGGAAGGTCAAAGTATTTGCCTGTAGCCACTAATTCGACTCCTGAAGGCAGAGCGGGAAATCGCAGGACCGATATTATTTTATCGCCCGATTTAACCGAGCTTTTCAAGCTGCTTAATCAGTAGGAATGAAAAATATAATAATACTGCTTGCTGCTATTGGCTTAGTAACATCAGTATCTGTACTAAGTTGTAATGACTCCTCTCAAAATAAGGAAACCGCACAAACCGACAACGCCGATTCAATAAAAAATAACGATTCAACAAACACTGAATATATGAAAGACATTGAAACCTACAGGAAAGAAATAAACGATACCATTGACGCCAACATCAAGAGTATTGCTGATTTCAAAATAAAAATTCAGCATGATAAAAAGCATGCAAAGGCTTATTATGACGAAAAGATTGAAGCGTTGGAGAAAGGCAATCTGGAAATGAAAAAGAAAATAGTGGAGTACAATGCCGAAGGAAAAGAAAAATGGGAAGTGTTTAAAAAGGATTTCAGCCATGGCATGGATACACTGGCCAAAGCATTTAAAGATTTAGTTTCGAAGGCATAGCATAATCACAACCAAAATTTAATTTAAAGCAAAATGACAAAAGACACAAAATGGTCGATAGACCAAACCCATAGCGAAATAACCTTTAAGGTGAAACATTTGATGATTTCAAATGTAACCGGAACATTCAAAACATTCGACGGCAGTATTTATACTACAGGCAACGATTTCAAAACTGCTGAAATCGATTTATGGATAGATGCTTCTTCCATATCGACCGGTGATGAAAAACGCGATGAACATATAAAGAATGGTGATTTTTTTGATGTGGAAAATCATAAACAAATCACATTCAAATCAAGCACTATTGCTGAAGCAGGGCCTGATGGAAGCCACGAATTATGGGGAGAACTAACCATGAAAGGCATTACTAAAAAAGTGAAATTAAATGTACAGTTCGGAGGAATTCAAAATGACCCATGGGGAAATGAAAAAGCGGGATTTACCGTTACCGGAAAAATTAACCGGAATGATTGGGGCCTGATTTGGAACACACCTTTAGAAAGTGGTGGTGTTATGCTGAGCGAAGAAATAAAAATTTCCTGCGAGGTTGAATTAACCAAATCAAAGCAAACGGATTTGACTTTGGAATTGGCGGAATCGGCAGCTAAAAAACAAACAACTAATTAAAATTTGCCATGAAAAAATTATTTACACCCATTGCAATATTTGCTCTTGCAGCAATATTGTTCTCCTCCTGTAGTAATTCATCGAAACTGGCTTTTACAAAAAGGCATTACAGGAGCGGGTATTTTGTCGACCGTATTGGAAAGGCTAAGAATGTTTCAGGCACTGCATCAGTGTCAATAAAGCCAAAGCAACAGATTGTACCTATTGTTGCGGCAAAATCAGAAACACCACTTACATTAAATGTACCGGCCAATAAATTACAAAATGAACAGATAAGTAGTGGCCGAACCATAAATTCAGAAAAAACCGACAAAACTATTTCTACAGCCAATTCCGCTCCTCTTAATAACCTTACTACCGGCCCTGTTTTAGAAAACAAGGAAGCTATTGCCGCAAGTGCAGGAGATGGTGGTGGTTCCGGCGCCGGGGCAGCTTTGAGTTTATTATGGATAGTTATTGTAATAATATTAATAATATGGTTAATAGCAGTCGTAGTAGGTGGTTTCAGCTTAGGCGGCGGGTTAATTAATTTGTTGCTGTTACTTGCTTTAATACTATTGATACTATGGTTATTGAGAGTTTGGTAATAAATAATAAGTACTAATAAAATAAATCTATCCTATGAAAAAACTACTAGCACCCATTACGGCATTTGCCACTGCGGTAATATTATTGTCATCCTGCAGCAACTCATCAAAGTTGGCTTTTACAAAAAGACATTACAGAAGCGGATATTTTCACGATATAATTACGAGAAACCAAAATGGGGTTAATCCTTCTATTGCTTTGCAGCCGGTTAAGCCTAAGCAACATATTACTCCTCCGGTTACGGCAAAATCTGAAAACCGAATAGAACAAAATCCACCTTTGGTTGAATCGGCCACACAGCCGGTAATTACTCAAAAAGCAATATCTCAGAAGAAGGCTTTGGTAAATAGTTTTGCAATTACTTACTCAAACTCTGCACTGCCATACACCAATGTAGCGAACACAAAAGCTGCCAATGATGTTGAAGGTTCTGCAGGAGGAGACCACGGTGGCAGAGAAAATGTAAGCGTTCCCTTCGTTGTAATAGTTCTTTGCGCCATATTCATCCCGCCGCTCGGTGTCGGTCTAATGTATGGCATTAACAGTTATTTTTGGATTGATTTAATTCTGACATTGATATTCTTCTTCCCCGGAATGATATTCGCTTTGATAGTAGTACTGATGTAAATAACTTTCTTCGGCGAGATTCATAATCCCAGCAAACCCTGCCATTTAATAAGTGGCAGGGTTTTCCATTAGTGTGATTTATGTAACTATCTCCGAAACATGTGTAACAACTGCATGCAAAGTTGAAGGTAGTTTTGTTTTATAATAAAAACATAGATATCATGGGAAATTTACTTTACGTTATAGCCGTTATATTGGTTATATTTTGGGCTATCGGCTACTTAGGTTATAATGCCGGAGGATTAATACATATTTTGCTTGTAATAGCAGTGATTGCAGTTATATTAAGGCTCATACAAGGTAGAAAAGTATGAAACCCTTTTTGTTTTTCCTTTTGTTGTTCTTAAATACAACGTCTATATTTTCTCAAAATACTCCTGTTTCCGATACAACCAAACATACTATTGATACAACAAAGCATGTTGCCAAACTAGATACAATTAATCCTAACGAAGGAGATATAAAAGGTCAGTTGGAAGTGATTAAAGCGGATAAAATAAAGCTGCATTCCGATTCAGTGGGCCCTGATTCTGTAGGTAATCAACCAAAAGTATCGGCAAAGGTTGATACCATTATGCAAAACAAATATGGCGACTTATTGAGAGATGACCCGCAATACAACAAAAAATATTCCTTTTTGGTGCCCCTGGCAGAAGGCGTAGGCGATAATATAATTTTAAGTTTAATCGATAGCCGGATTCTGAAATACCAATGGGCCATGGTGAATACAACCACCTGGAGAAATAATTTTGAAGCCGGATTTCCATGGAGTTCCAAATGGGACTGGGACCAAACCAGGTTTGGTAATGACTTTCTAGGACATCCTTATTTTGGCAATCTTTATTATAATGATGCGCGTTCAAATGGGTATAATTTCTGGGTATCGGCACCGTATGCTTTACTCGGCGCTTATGAATGGAAAATATTCGGGGAAAATGTTCCTCCTGAAAGAAACAGTTTAATTGCCACCAGTGTAGATGGTATTCTGCTGGGTGAAATATTATACCGTATAAGTTCTAATATTCTTGATGACAGAACAATGGGTGCGGAAAGAACTTTCCGGGAAATTTTAGCAGCCCTGATTGACCCGATGAGGGGCTTCAACCGGCTGATACAGGGAAAAACATCGAGACACACCAATAAAGAAGTTTATCAGAAAGAACCTTTGAATATTACACTTTATGCAGGCATACATTCTATAAATGACCACACCAATTCTATTTTATCCGGGAAAACAAGCGAAATGATAAATGTTCAGTTCGATTATGGAAACCCTTTTGAAATAGCCTCGCGCCAGCCATTTGATTTTTTCAAACTGAGAGCGGAAACGGATTTGGGTGTAGGAAGGAAAATTATTGATAATATAACCGGCTATGGAATTTTAGTGGGAAGAAATGCAAATCTGGGGAATGTACCATTATTGGAAGGAATATTTCTATATTATGATTACTGGGATAATCCAATTTTTGAATTATCGACCATTGCGCTCGGCCCGGGTATTTTTTCAAAATTGCAACTTGGAAAGAATATTAATCTGTATACCAACGCGCATATTGGAATTGTACCATTTGGCGGCACCAGCACAGGCCCTGTAAGTGATACAACAGAAGACAGGGATTTTAATTTCTGCTACGGAGCGGAGGCTAAAATAGAATCGTCCCTTTCTCTTGGTAATGTAGCAACAATAGGTATAACCTACTATTATTTCAGGCTGCAATGCATTAACAGCGTAGGCGTGAGCGAGCCTGCTAATGGCAGCCTTGGCGAGAATTCATTGGGTATTTTTAGGCCAAAAGTTACCATACAACTATATAAAGACCTCAGCGTAGGAGGCGAATACTTCTTATACGCCGAAACACATAGAGACACCGGTTACCCTACTTACTCTGTTACCCAAACAGAACAGAAATTCTTTATTCAATTCTATTTTGAAGACCCGCAACGCAGAGGGCACTACGATTAATAAAAAAACAATGAAAAAAATTATCGGATTACTTTTTTTACTTTCACTTGGAATCTCTGCTGGGTTGAATGCACAGGATATTGCAAAGGATACGGTTCCAAAAAAGGACACCACCAAATTTGATAAGCTTGTTCAAACAGTTGTTAAAGACACCGTTCCCCGGAAGGAAACAAAAAAAGATACCATACTCGAAAAGAAATTGGAAAAGCATTTTTATGGTGTCCGGCAGTTCACGCATGAAACCTACTTGTTTATAGCAACGCCTACAAGGTGGCATACGGCAGATTGGATAAGGGTTGGGGCGGTAGTAGCTATAGCAGCAGTAATAATGCCTTTCGATAGGCCTATTAACAAAGCAATGCAGGGGAACCAGCATTATTATTACAGCGTACCTATTGTAGCCGGAAGAGTTTATGGGGAATGGTATTCCATTGGCTTGGTAACAGCCGCTTTTGGCGGGTATGGAATATTAGCCCATGATACGGCTGCAAAGAAAATAGCTATCGAATTATTCCAGGCCGGTGTTTATTCAGAATTATTTACAGAGATTTTCAAAATAGGAATTGGCAGAGCCAGGCCCTATGAGAATGTAGGCGCTTTTAATTTTCACCCCTTTAATTTAAACAACAATACTGAGTCGATGCCCAGTGGGCATAGCACCAGTTCATTTGCGCTTTCTACCGTAATGTTTCGCCATGCGCATTCTACATTTTTAAAAGTATTGGCATTTGTTCCGGCAGGCTTCACGGTATTCTCGCGCCTCTATCAAGACTTTCATTGGTCATCAGATTGCTTTTTGGGGGCTGTAAACGGATTCAGCACCGGGATGTGGGTGGTTACTTTGCATGAAAGAAAACTGCATAAAATAAATGTGCCTGCGGATATAAAATAACATGTACCGCCATTCAGGGGTAAAAGAAATCAGACATGAAATATCGTATTATACTATTTATTTTTCTTGTTAATTTAATACCGACAACTCTCTCTGCTCAGGAAATAGTAAAAGACACTACAGCTAAAAAAGATACCACTGTCGGGCAAAAATTGAAAGCGCTTGTTCAGTATGTTATTAAGGATACTACCCCACGAAAGGAAACCCCAAAGGATAGTATAATCGAAAATGAATACGCTGGAAAGGTTTATAGTTTTCGTCAGTTTGAGCATGAAACTTTTCTTTTTGCAGAATCGCCGGTAAAACTGCATAGCAAAGACTGGATAAGGATAGGATTGGTAATAGTTATTACATCTGCCACAATTCCTTTCGACCAGTATATAAGTACTGTTACACAAGGCAACCAGAGTAATTATTATACCGTACCCGTAATACTTGGCAGAATTTACGGTTCATGGTATTTTAACCTGGCTGTTGTGGGAGGTTCGGTAGGGTACACTATTTACACACACAACACGGAAGCAAAAAAAGTAGATATCGAATTAATACAAGCAGGCCTCTATTCTGAACTAATAACGCAGTCGCTCAAATTTGGGCTTGGCAGGAGCAGCCCATATAATAATCGGGGTGTATTTAATTTTCATCCGTTCAAATTTCAAAAGGGTTTCGAGTCTATGCCAAATGGCAGTGCCACCAGCGCATTTGCACTTTCCACAATAAGCTTTCGCCATGCAAATAACACGGTATTTAAAATTCTTGCATTCGTTCCGGCCGCTTTCACTTTATTCTCGGGTATTTATCAAAATACGCACTGGGCATCAGATGAGGTGCTTGGTTCTGCAATCGGTTTCGCAACCGGTATGTGGGTAGTAACACTGCATGAAGGTAAACGGCATAAAATAAATCTTACACCCGTTAAGTAATATGGTAAAAGCAAAGGACTTCAAAAAAATCGGGTATCTATTTAAAGAAACCTTCAGTGAATTTATAGATGATAATGTGCTTAAGTTAAGCGCCGCTTTATCCTATTACACAATTTTCGCATTGCCTCCTCTTGTTATTATTGTTACCTTTTTATGCGGAATATATTATGGCCCGCAAGCTATCCGCGGAGAGTTGTATGGGCAAATACAGGCGTTTGTAGGAAGTAAAGCTGCTTTTCAGATTCAGGAAATTATCAAAAATGTAAATCTGTCCATCCACAACACGTTTGCCGCATTTATTGGAATAATAGTATTGGTAATCGGAGCTTCCGGCGTGTTTGCCGAAATTCAGGATTCCATAAATTTTATTTGGGGGATTAAAGCAAAACCAAAACATGGATTTATACGGTTTATTATAAACCGTGTCATGTCATTCTTTATGATTGCTTTCGCCGGGTTTTTGTTGCTTGTGGCTTTAGTCCTCAATTCATTGATGGATTTATTAAACAAACAGGTAATAACATATCATCCGCCGGAAACCATGTACATGTACCAATTATTAAGTGTTCTTTCATTGTTTGCTTTAGTTACCCTCTTATTTATGGCTATTTTTAAAACATTGCCCGATGGGAAGGTGGCGTTGCGCGATTGTTTGGTTGGCGCTTCTTTTACGGCAGTGCTTTTTATGGCGGGTAAATTTCTGATAGGAACCTACCTGAACAGTTCGAACATGGGTTCGGTATATGGTACGGTAGGTTCTATTATTTTAATTCTGGCTTGGGTTTATTACTCTGCCATTATTTTATATTTCGGAGCGGAGTTCACTAAAGTATATTCCAAAACCTATGGGAAGAAAATAGTTCCTAATGAATATACTGTTTTAATTACAAAAGCGGAAGTAAATCTCTGATTGTAAATATGGGAATTGTGTAACTATTTACCATAGTTATGTAATGCACTTTAATTAGAAAAGCAGGACTTTTATAAACTCTAATATACCCCATGAATTTAAGCGATACTCAAGTAAAAGGCACTTCTGCGTACTCAAAAAAAAGATGGAAAAAGGCATTGATTATTATCGGAATAATATTTGTACTTATCCCGACACTCATAATTATTTTTATTTCACCTATAACGAAATATGTAGTTGAAAAATACAGTGTAAAATACACCGGCAGACAAATTAAAATGAACTGGGTTTATGTTAATCCTTTTACAGGTTATGTACATTTTAATAACCTTAAAATATTTGAAGCCCCGAATGATTCGTCTTGCTGTGTAACAAAGGACAGTGTTTTCTTTTCAGCGGAAGGAATCAGTGCAGATTTTGCAATACGTAAACTATTTTCTAAAACTTATGAAATAACAGACCTTACCATTGATAAGCCCAGGGGCATGCTTATTCTTAACAAACGGAGTGATTTCAATTTTAATGACATCATACTTCGGTTTGATACGGGTAAAACAGATTCGACAGCACCACCTGTGCATTTCAATATTTTAAATGTAAAAATGAATGACGGGGTTTTTTATTTCCATTCCGTATTAAGCAAAGTGAATTATTTCGTGAAAAATGTACATTTTGAAAGTTCCGGCAAGCACTGGAATGAAGACACTGTTATCGGGAAATTTTCATTATCTAACGGAGAGGGCAGCGGGGATATAAGTTGTAATTTCAACATCAACTTGAAAAGCCTTAATTACCGTTATGAGGTTTATGTATATAAGTTTAACCTTTCCATTATTGCGCAATACCTGAAGGATATAACCAGTTATGGAACATTCTCTGCCAGCCTGGATGCACACCTGCAATCAACCGGAAACTTTAAGGACGAGGAAAATCAGGACACAAAAGGACGCTTGCAGATTAATGATTTCCATTTTGGCAAAACAAAAGAGGAAGACTATTTATCATTCGATAAATTTATAATGGTCATCAATGAAGTGAACCCAAAGGAACATTTGTACCACTTGGATTCAGTTGCCATTATTCACCCCTACTTTAAATATGAAGAATATGATAAGCTGGACAATATAGAAACCATGTTCGGTAAAAATGGCGGAAACGTTACGGCTGTTGATGCTGACCCCGCAAAATATAACCTTATCATAGAGCTTGCCCATTACTTAATAAATGTATCTAAAAACTTTTTTGAAAGCGCCTACAAAATCAATAATCTTACGCTAACCAATGGGGATATCAAATTCAACGATTTTTCTCAAAGTGAAAAATTTTCTATTGAGGCGGACCCTTTATACATAGCGGCAGACTCGGTAAGCGAAGAAAAAGGAAGAATAATGGCATCCATCAAATCAGGAATAAAGCCTTACGGAAATATAGCTATCAACGTAAGTATAAACCCCAGAGACAGTGCAGATTTTGATGTAATCACACACGTTTCAAAAATTCCCATTTCTATGTTTAACCCATATTTGGTTACATATACTTCATTTCCGTTGGACAGAGGAACGCTGGAATTCGATGGGAACTGGAGAGTTAGAAAAGGAACTATTCAAAGTGAAAATCATTTGTTGATTATTGACCCCCGTGTTACAAAAAAAGTAAGAAACAAGGCTGATAGCTGGATTCCCATGTGGCTTGTTATGGCATTTGTGCGCGAACGAGGCAATGTTATCGATTATTCCATCCCTATAACAGGAAACCTGAAGAACCCCAAATTTCATTTGAATGATGTGGTATTCAGCACGCTGAAAAATATTTTTGTAAAACCGGTAACAACGTCCTACCGTTTGAAAGTGAGAAATGTGCAAGAGGAAATTGAAAAATCATTAACCATTAAATGGGAAATGCGGCAATCGCTCATGTTGGCAAGCCAGGAAAAATTCATGAAAAAACTGGCCGATTTTCTGGCGAAGACTCCTGCGGCATCTATCGTTATATCGCCTCAGTTGTATACTTCAAAAGAGAAAGAATATATTTTATTTTTTGAAGCCAAGAAAAAATATTTTCTGGCAGTGCAAAATGGGAAATCGAAACAATTAAGCGAAGAAGATTCAGAATATGTAGATAAAATGTCTGTTAAAGACTCTTCGTTTGTGCACTATTTAAACAAACACCTTACGCATAATTTGGTTTTTACCATACAGGATAAATGCAGCAATGTAATTAGTGCTGCGCTGGTCAATTCTAAATTCGAGCAATTAAATAAATCACGTATAAATACGTTTAACTCCTATTTTAAAGCGGAAGGTGTCCTTAACCGCGTAACATTTGGCCCTGCGCAAAGTTGTATTCCATATAACGGGTTTTCGTTTTACAAAATAGCGTATAAAGGAGAAATGCCGGACTTCCTTCTCAAGGCATATAATGAAATGGATGAATTAAATAATAAAGGCCCGAGGGATAAATTTCAAAAGGACAGGGAAAAAATAAAACCCATTTAACCATTCTATAATCAAGTTCCTTTTAATAATGCAGATGTGTGATATATGCAAATTTCTTCTTTTGGCATGTAACGCTTTAGTGGATTAATAGATTGATTTTTGCAGCATACTTAATTCAACTCATCGAAAATGGAAATAAATGTACCCAAAGCTGCCGGACCCTTTGAAATGACGGGGAGTTGTTGGGATATCCGAAAAGAAGAACTTAAAATAAAACATTCTGAATTGACAGATGCAGACCTGGATTTTGAATTTGGCAAAGAGGATGAACTGCTTAGCCGGATAGCAACTGCGTTGAATAAAAACCTTGAAGAAGGCTGCCGTTATATTGTTTATCATTGTGGATGATTAGTTCGAGCTTGAGATATGATAGGCGCCCTGTTAAACAGCGTTTATGAATAAATATATAGGACAAATTAAAACAAGCTGGAGCCTGGCGTTGCATAACAAACTATCCAGGGAAAATTTGATTTGGGGAACAATCACGTTGGCCTTTCTGGCTGTTTTTACATATTACTTTTTTGATTATATTGAGAACCGTGCAGGAGGAGTAGTTATGAATGACTGGATTTTACAAATGCTTCCGGCAAGGAATGTTTCGGGGTTGATTGTATTTTTTGAATTGAGCGTTATTATTTTATTTATAATTCGCGCCGCCACAAATCCGGCAATGGTAATTACATTCATAATAGCATACATTTTTATATTGGCTACCCGCAGCATTACAATAGGCATTACACAGTTGCGCCCTCCTGTAGGTTTAATAGAACTTAAAGACCCGATTGCCGGGCTTATTTACCGCTCAAAATTAAGTAACCGCGATTTATTTTATTCCGGGCATACTTCCCTTCTTTTTTTATTTTATCTGTGTTCACGTAAAAAGGCGGACAGATACTATATGCTTTTTGCCGCAATAGCTGTGGGGGTTTTGTTGCTTATACAGCATGTGCATTATACTGTAGACGTAGTGTGCGCTCCATTCTTTGCCTACGGCTGCTTTTGGTTGTCGAAAAAGATTCCGCATTATTCACCTGCCAATACCAAAGGCAATGTGTGAATGATGTAACTTTTTGATTTAGTTATATAACGCCCGTCTTTGCCTATAGGCATAAGTTTGTTCAAAATAATTTCATCATGAATAAACTACGACTTTACGGCCTTTCCATAAAAATTTCATGTTTTATAATCGGCATTACTTATAGTTCTTCTATTATTTGTCAAACACCCGACCCTACTCCACCCAGAAAGAAAATATATCATGTAAATAAAATTACCGGAGGGTTAATAATAGCCGGAGGATTGGCATCTGATTATCCCGCTATCGGCAGAATTAAGGGCAAGGCTGACCTTACACCCGCTGAAATAGCTGATTTAAATCCGGGATTGCTTAATCCGCTCGACCGATGGGCATTAACTCAAAACACAAGTCATTATAAGATATTCAGCACATTATCCGATGATGTTCAAATTCCGATGTACATTCTTGTACCGGGCATACTTGCTTTTGATAAAAACATACGCAAAGATTGGTTAGACCTGCTATTTATGTATGTGGAAGGACACGTTATCACCTTTACCTTTTACAACTACAGCTGGCTGGGCCCTACATTCCAGAATAAGTTTCGCCCCATTACCTATTACACAAGCCTTCCAATGGATGACAGAACAACCGGCAACAACCGTAATTCAGCCTATAGCGGACACACAGCCTCAATGGCTTATACATCCTTTTTCCTTGCTAAAGTATATTGTGATTATAACCCGAATGCCAGCAAAGCGCTCATATATAGCGCTGCAACACTATTCCCTTTGGGAATGGCCTATTTGCGTGTGCGGGCACTGGCACACATGCCATCCGATTGTATGACAGGCCTTACTGTGGGTGCCGTAGTAGGTATTGTGCTTCCCGAAATGCATAAATTCAGTAAAAAGGGAATTGAACTTGGAATGCTTAATATCCCCGGCGCAGCAGGCATGGATGTTTGCTGGACATTACCTGCCAAAATATAAACGGAAGTTTCATGGAGAGTAGTTTTAAAATACCATTTTATGCGAAAACAGCCTTAATTTTTATCGGCCTGTTCGCATTTGTATTCACCATTACGGTAGGGGCTCATATTATTATCCCTATTGTATTTGCTACCATAATTGCCATTCTATTAAACCCGTTGGTTAATTTTTTTATGCGGATTAAAGTAAATAAAATAGTCGCTATTTCAATTGTTGTAATACTTGCAATTTTTGCCGTTGCAGCCACACTATATATAGTTTCATCGCAGATAAGCATGATAAGTGACACGTATCCCGCATTAAAACTGAAGTTCAATGTTACCGGAACACAAATAGTACAATGGGTTTCAGAAAAATTCAACATACGAGTGTCGAAGATAAATACGTGGCTGACTGTTACCCAAACAGAGGCATTGAGCAGTTTCGCCGTCGGGGAAAAACTTACGGAAGCTGGCCAAATGCTTATGACCGGGATATTGCTGCCGGTTTATTTATTTATGATTCTTTACTATAAACCGCTATTACTTGAATTTGTTCGCAAACTTTTCAAATCAGAACACCATGTTGCTGTTGCAGAAGTACTTATTAACAGCAAAAAGATTATTCAAAGTTACCTTGTCGGGTTATTCTTCGAGATGCTCATTATTGCGGTGCTTAATGTAAGCGGGTTGCTATTGCTGGGTATCGATTATGCAATTATACTTGGAATTACAGGAGCTATTTTAAACATCATTCCCTATATAGGCGGAATTATTGCAATTGCCCTGCCAATGAGCGTAGCCTTTGTAACCAAAAATTCGATTACTTATCCTATTCTGGTTTTCATTGTATATATTTTCATTCAGTTTATCGATAATCACTATATCATTCCAAGGATTGTTGCATCGCGTGTAAAATTAAATGCGCTTGTATCAATCATTGTGGTTTTAATTGGCGCTGCTATCTGGGGTATTCCGGGCATGTTTCTTTCCATTCCGCTAACGGCAATTGTTAAAGTCATTTTCGACCATATAGAAAACCTAAAGCCTTGGGGATTCCTGTTAGGGAATATCGTTCCTTCGGCTACCAAACTATCTTTCATTAGGCAAAAACATAAAACAATCTAAAACATAAAATTCAATATGAAACCAGATATCGGAATTACAGAAAAACATTTACACAAAAGCAGCGCACTGCTTTCCACCATTTTATCTGATGAAATGATGTTATACATTAAAACACGGAAATCGCATTGGAACGTAACGGGAGAGAGTTTTATGGAACTCCATAAATTATTCGAAAACCAATATAAGCAACTGGAAGAATCTATTGACGAAATAGCAGAACGAATCGGAAAATTAGGCGACAAGACCATTGGAACCATGCACGAATACTTAAAACTTTCATCTGTTAAAGAAAGCCCCGGAAAGTATGCTTCATCGAAAGATACGCTGAAAGAGTTACTTACAGACCACGAAACCATAATAGTTTTATTGCGCAAAAATATAGAGGAAAGCGGGGTGAAAAATAAAGACGCAGGCACCGCTGATTTCCTTACGGGATTAATGGAACAACATGAAACTACTGCATGGATATTAAGAAGGTATTTAAATTAATTGAACATGCCCAACAATTCGAAAATTCGGAATACCGAAATAATCGAAAAAGTCAGTAAGCCTTCCGCAATCCCCTACGCGAACGTAATACGGGGCTTTTTTGAAGAAGTAACACAATTAACGCGGTTCACATTTCGCTTTTTCAGCGAAGTGTTTAAACCGCCCTATGAGTTTAGTGAGTTTCTCAGGCAATGCTACTTAATAGGATATAAGTCATTCCCATTGGTTGCCATAACCGGGTTTATTCTGGGCCTTGTAATGACTATTCAATCGCGCCCCACGCTGGCTGAGTTTGGCGCCACATCATGGCTTCCTGCAATGGTTTCAGTATCTATTATCAGGGAGCTTGGCCCCGCCATTACTTCGTTAATATTTGCAGGCAAAGTTGGTTCCGGCATTGGCGCCGAATTGGCATCTATGAAAGTAACCGAACAGATAGATGCCATGGAAGTTTCGGGAATGAATCCGTTTAAATACATTGTAATTACACGCGTGCTTGCAACCTCGCTAATGCTGCCTGTATTAGTAATTGCAGGCGACGCCATCTCCATGTACGGTGCATATATAGGCGTCAATTTGCAGGGGACAGTCAGTTTTCATTTGTTCTTTTTAAAGGTATTTGAAAGCCTTGATTTTTCGGATGTTTTTCCGGCTGTTATTAAAACAATTTTCTTTGGATTTGCTATCGGCTTAATTGGTTGCTATAAAGGATATAATGCTAAAAACGGGACCGAAGGAGTTGGTGTGGCGGCTAATGCCGCTGTTGTATTGGGTTCGTTATCCATATTTATTTTAGACATGATAGCGGTTCAGCTTACCAGTTTTTTTATTTAAATTCAACATGGAAAAGATTGTTGCGGAAATAGAGAATTTACGGAAATCATTCGGGAATAACCATGTACTTAAAGGGGTGTCATTAAAACTTGAAAAGGGAGAGAACCTGGTTATTTTCGGTAAATCGGGCAGTGGCAAGTCGGTATTAATTAAATGCCTTGTTGGTTTATTGGAACCCGATGAAGGAAATGTGATTTTATTCGGCGAAAATATTACAGGAATCAAAGAAACAGAACTCAACTTACTCCGAAAGAGGGTTGGATTCCTTTTCCAAAGCGCTGCGTTATATGACTCCATGTCGGTGCGGGAAAATCTGGAATTTCCGCTTCGTGATTTAAAATCAAAACCGAAAAATGAAATCGATGGATTAGTTATGGAAGCCCTGCAAAATGTTGGCCTTGAAAGTGCCATCGATAAAATGCCAGCAGAGCTTTCAGGCGGCATGAGAAAACGCGTTGGATTAGCCCGTACATTGATATTAAAACCGGAAATAATACTTTATGATGAACCCACAACCGGATTGGACCCTATTACTTCAAAAGAAATCAGCCAGCTGATTTTAGATATCCAAAGTAAATATAATACGGCATCCATCATTATTACGCACGATGTGGAATGTGCTCACATTACAGCAAATAAAATGAAAATACTGAAAGAAGGAACCTTCATAGCAGAGGGGACCTTTCAGGAATTATCACAATCAAAAGATGAATGGGTAGGCTCATTCTTCAAGTAACCTTTAAGAACAGAATTATGCAAAATAAAACAGGAAATAAAATAAAACTCGGGTTGTTCGTTTCTATCACCGTTCTGATATTTATCGTGGGAATATACTTTATAGGACAAAAGCAGCAACTATTCAACCGCACCTTCCATATAAGCGGCATATTTAAAGACATCAGCGGATTGCAGATTGGAAACAATGTCCGGTATTCGGGAATAAATGTTGGTATTGTAGAAGATATCGAGCAAGTAACCGATTCCACCGTTAAAGTGGATATGCAGATTGACGAAAAAACACGAAAATTCATGAAAAAGGATGTAAGGGCAATAATTGGCTCTGACGGTTTGATGGGAAATAAAATTATGGTAATAATGCCCGGAACAATCAGCAAAACGGAGATTTCGGATAACGATGTCATTCAAACGACTCAGCCGGTAAGCCTGGATGATATATTAGTAAAAGTGAAGATAACAAGTGACCACATGGCGGACATTACCGGCAACCTTTCTACCATTACACAGAATGTAAGTGAAGGAAAAGGAACGATAGGAAAATTGCTTATGGATAGCACCATGGCAAAAAATGTCGGTCAGGCTATGGTAAATATAAAACAAGGTGCAGGCGGATTCAAGCAAAACATGGATGCTGCCGGGCATAGTTTTCTATTGAAAGGCTTTTTAAAGAAAAAAGATAAGGATAAAAAGAAGGATACGAAATAATAAATGCCTGCCGCTTCAAGGTATTGTTTACAGAATATGGCAGTTGAAGGGTACCACCGTAAATTGTTTAAATAAATAGCAAGGTTATTTGTATAAAGAAAGCCTGTAGTATCAGTTTACAGGCTTTTTCCTTTTTAAAGTGGTCCCGGAGGGAACACTTTAATTTCATTCCTTTTCATTCTATTTCTCTACAGTGCCTATTAAATAAGGGATTTATTAACTTCATTTAGCATATGAAAGAAAATAAAAGAAGCTAATTGTTTAATTTGTTTACCCCAATGTTTACCCCGTATCATTATTTTGCTTTACTTTGCATTATAATTCTAAAATAACTCTTTATGTCAAGTATATCAATCGTTTTCAGAAAGGACAAGTTGAATAAAAAAGGCAATGCCCCAATCCATTTTCGCATCATCAAAGATAGGAAAATTAATTATATATCATCAGGATATATGTTGGCTGAAAAGTTTTGGGATTATAACAAGAATCGTGTACGGGCAGGTTATCAGAATAGTACAAGGCTCAACAACTACCTTATTAAGAAACTTTCAGAGTTACAGGACGAGATTTTGAAGTGCGAAACAAACTTTAAATCTCTAAGTTCAAATCAACTCAAGGAAAAGATATACGGGAAAAAACCAACAGATTTTTTTGCATTTGCCGAAAAAACTCTTGAGCAATATTTGAGTGAAGGAAAGGTAACAACACATGACGGAGCTAAATCAGTTATTACAAAACTTAGTGATTATATGAAAGGTGGAAGCCTCACATTTCAAGATATTACACCCGAATTTTTGACTGATTACGAAGAACACTTGCGCACTGAACATAATAACAGTACAAATACAATTCATAGGAATTTGAAATTTTTGCGAAAATTATTCAATGATGCATTCCGTGACGGGTTTATTGAATATCAGCAAATTCCTTTTTTAAAGTATAAGTTAAAGATTGAGAAAACCCAAAGACTGTATTTAAGTGAGGATGAACTGAAAAAAATAGAAGCCATAAATTTTTCCTCTGATTATCGGTTAGCTCTGCACCGTGATATGTTTGTTTTTGCAGCCTATTCCGGTGGTTTAAGAGTTTCTGATTTATTGCAATTACGTTGGGATGATTTTGATGGAAATCACATCAATTTTACTATTCGCAAGACCAAGCAACAATTATCAATCAAATTACCTAATAAAGCACTCGCCATTATTAAAAGGTATAGACCAAAGAAGGTCTTGCCAAAACAATTTATTTTTCCAATGCTCCATTCTGAATTGAATTTATCTGATCCAAGAGAATTGGATAATGCTATTTCAAGTTCAACTGCAATACTTAATAAGAGCCTTAAAAAGATAGCGATAAAAGCAAAGATAACTAAGCCATTAAGTTTCCATGTTAGTAGGCATACATGGGCTACACTTGCATTAAAGAAAGGTATAAGCATTGACAAGGTATCTAAGTTAATGGGACACTCGGCAATAAAGGAAACTCAGATTTATGCTAAAATTTTAGGTCACGAACTTGATAAAGCTATGGATGTATTTAATAACTAATAATGGTAAAGCGCAAACATAAAAGGAAACCGAATACTAGGTATAAGCCCGTATATGATGTTCAGGAAAACATCAGGCAATGGGATAAGGTCAGAAATTCAATAAATGAATATAGCAATGATTCCGTAAAACTTGAATCATTGGCTTATCCTAACATTTTTAGTCCATTATTAATCCATATTCAACATTTTGGAAGAGTTGGAAACGCTTCCGAGCCATCCGTACATTATCCTAAATATTATTATTTGCCAAAAAACAAACATGAAGAATTAATTAAATTATTAAATTCATTTAATGTAAGGGAGCAGCTACATCCAATATTCTGTATGATATTTGCCAGTATGTGCATTGCTGCTGCCGATGTTCCAAAATTTGAATACTTGGAAAAACATTTTGAAAACCAAGATAAAGACCTAAAACTTCTACTTGATTTTCTTGCTGATTTAAAGAACAAAAAGAAAGATATATGTACAGTACAATTTAAATATCACGACCTTAATAATGGACAAAGAAGCAGTGACCATTATTCAATAACTATAAAGGGAATTTCTGCTAATTGGGTACAAAGCCTTTTGGGTAATTATGAAAATGATAAGGATTTTCAACAATTTCAAATCCTTCAAGGGATAGATAAAAAAAGAAGTAAAGAACTACAACCTTATATTTTTGATAATAGGAGTAAAAAAATATCAGATTATGCAAACGGTATCATTGTTTTAATTATTTATTATCAGATTCGGGGTTATGACCCTGACAATTTGCCAACTGGTGCATATAACTTCAATTGGCCATCATTATCTGAACAAGAACTGAAAAAATATAAATTAGAAGATTTATATCTGTTAGTGGGCAGACTATTGGAATTGTCAGGTTTGATAATTTATAAGCCTACAAATGAGGAAAAGGCACTCAAGAATCTCTCTTATGACGTAGTTAAGTTAATCGATGTGATAAGAAAAAAATGGGCAAAAAAACCCAAAACACATCATTTCCCTTTCGGTTACTTAATCCCTGTTTAATAGCCATATACGCTAGCGGAAAATTGTATCAATTCATTTTTGTGGCATTTTTCCATAACCACCGTTTCCTATTGCTGAAATTTGCATCATAATTCTATATTATGGATGCAGTAGTTATTCCCAAAGAAGTATATCAGCAACTTTTAACGAAGCTGGATGCAATTAACAATTTTATTATCAAAGCAAGCAAGCCATCCCAGGAACAATGGCTCAACAATAAGGAGGTGTGTATAATGCTGAATGTAAGCAGCAGGACACTCCAAAACTACCGGGATAATGGTATTCTACCATTCTCACAACACGGGCATAAAATCCAATATAAACTAAGTGATGTTGAGGCCCACCTGAACAAAGGATATGTTAAACCTTTTGCAACTAAAACCAAATAATTTAAAGCAGGTTAAGTCCCTGATAAACATAATGAATAATAGAAGATATGAAAACATATACTAGTACCTCTGGTTTATACTTAACCAAGAATAGTATTGCTTATGCTGATTTCTTAAATACTATGACTTGGGATTGCTTTTGTACTCTTTCAACTAAGTATTCCTTAACTATGAACCAAGCAAGGAGAGCTGCGGATAGGTTACATTCCTTTCTTAATACTAAGTATGGCAATGCAAGGATATTTTGGGTAGCTGAACCTTTTGATAGCAGGGTAGGTTATCATATACATGCTTTAGTAAGTATTAGTCCCTCCAGTATAGTAAAGGATATAGCGGAGGTAATTAAAAAAGCTTGGCAGGTAGTTACTAAAGGTGGTAACGGTAAAAGTTATAACAATACAGTTATAAGACCCTATGATAGTAACTTAGGCGCTAACTATTATGTAAGTAAGTATATGCTAAAAAATAACGCTGATTATGATATTTTACTTGAAAATTCAATGGCTAACAATCAGAGTTAATGTAATTAAACCCTTTCAAGATTATTATACACGCAATTCCTTCAGCCTTAATGTACACCCATAACAAAAATAAATTTTAGCAGGTCGGAAGGAGTAATATACTTCTTTCGGCTTTTTCCAGTAAATAATCGATTATCGAATATAGATGAATAAGAATCCACGATATGACCATTTAGAACAATATAAATGGCAAAAGGGTCAAAGTGGGAACGCACTGGGCAGGCCCCGCTCTTATGTTACCATTTTAAAGGAATTGGGCTATACAAAGCCCCTTATTGCCACCATGACCGCCGAAGTTATGTTTATGACACATCAGGAGGTAGAAACCCTGGCAAATTCTAAAACTGAGCCAATAATCAGGCGAATTATTGCCAATGCATTCCGAAGTGCTGATTATGATGGTGAGTTTAAATACATAGAGCCGTATATGAAAATTCTATTTGGTAGGACAATTCCTTATATCTCAAAAGATGGAAATAATACATCCGAGTAATTTCTTATTTTTACCCTTATCATAAATCTTACTTGGTATGGTTACATTTACTGTCTCTCGTAAAGAACTACTTGTTAATCTAAAGAAGTTTAAGGCTGCAAAGGGAAAACGGGCAAAAGAGATAAAAATTATTTGTGAGATTACAGTAACCAATGGTAAAATTACTATTGTCCTTCCGGGGATGGAATTATATTTACCATGCAAAACTACTGGTGGGGGCGCAAAAATTGCAGTTAAATACTTCTACTTTCTTGACATAGTTAAAGGCATTACAGATACAGAGCCTGAATTTAAAGTTACTCAGGGCACTATCACTGTTGGAATACTTACCTTCTATTGTCAAACTTGGTTCTTTCCAAATGACAGGATATTACGTTCAATTCAACTGCCGATTAACTATTCTGATAAAGATTTGCTTCTATTACGTAATGGAAGATATACAGACGAGGAACTGGAGTTTAATAAAATGACTTTTAAAATAGAGCAGGCAGAGGATAATCTGAAGTCAAATATTATGAGTACATACAATAAACTTAAAGAGTACGGTGTAAACTATTCGGAAATTGAGGAAATGGTTAATAACAAATTGAAGTGAAAATAAATTAAAGTTATCTCAATTTGAGTATTTTTACCGCAATATATTAAAGAAAGCATGATATTATATTTCAATCAGGGAGGTAAACTCACAGTAGTTAAAGAGAAGGTATTTAATCTTGAAAGGGATATTCAAAAGATATTTGAAGAAAACCTTATTGAAATAATGGCCTATGAGGTGGTAAAATCAGAGTTTTCAGTTAAGGATAGGCGCATTGATACTCTTGCATTTGACAACCAAAATAATGCCTTTATTATTATTGAATATAAGAGGGATAAGAATAATAGTGTATTTGACCAAGGTATGACATATCTTAGTTTAATGTTAGAAAATAAAGCAGATTTTATTGTCGCATACAATGAAAGCCTTAATCGTTCATTAAAATTGAAAGAAATTGAATGGGACCAGACCCGTGTTGTTTTCGTCTCTACTAGTTTCACGGATATACAAATCAGAGCAACTAATTTTAAAGACATAGCAATTGAATTGTGGGAAATCACCCAATATGATAATAATATAATTGCCATTAATCCTATCAAGAAAACTCCTTCGGCAGAAAGTATAAAACCCATCGCCCGAAGGAGTAATGTCTTAAAAAATGTAAGCAAAGAAATAAAGGTATATACAGAGCAAGACCATTTAATAAAAGCCTCTGAATCTACTGTCGAATTGTATGAAAAATTCAAAACTGCTATACTTAATTTACAAAGCGGTATTGAAATTGAACCAAAGAAAGTTTACATTGCTTTTAAGAAAACCAAGAATATCTTATATATTGTTGTTCAGAATAAAAGCTTGAAAATATTAATACTTGCAGGTAATGGCGAGTTGAATGATACTAAAAAAATAGGTCAAGATGCTACTAAAGAGCGCTGGGGTAATGGGTCATATAAAATACTTGTTAAAGATGATAGTAACCTTGAATATATAATGAGTCTTATTAGGCAGGTTATCGAATAAAAATGGTAAGCAAATGAATATTTCGGAAATAGAAAAAAAAGTTCACGAGGTTGTTCAGTCCTTTTCAAAAGAGACTTTTATTTATGACCTACTAAGGGCTTATGGGATTCCAAAAGGAATAATTACAAGATTGCAAAATGGCGACCTCAATCTTTCCAAACAAATAAGTGGTGAAATTGACTGGAAGAAAAAGCTATTCTTTAAAGAACTTGAAACGGAAGACTTGCATGAAACTATTGATATTATTAGAAAGTCTCCAAAGTTTTTAAAGCATGACCCTCGGTTTATTATTGTTACAGATTACAAGAATCTTTTAGCAGTTGACCGTAAGACAGAAGAAACGCTTGATATTAAACTCAAAGAAATAGATAATTATGTTCATTTCTTTTTGCCCTGGGCAGGGATGGAGAAGACCCAGCATCAAAATGAGAACCCTGCTGATGTTAAAGCTGCGGAGCGAATGGCTAAGCTGTACGATGAAATTAAAAAAGATAATCCAACATCATCAGAAGAAGAAGTTCATAGCCTCAATGTCTTTCTTTCACGCTTATTATTTTGTTTTTTTGCAGAAGATACAGGGATATTTGAGTTAGGTCAATTTACAAATGCCATTGCATCACATACACAATCTGATGGAAGCGACCTGAACACATATTTGGATAATCTTTTTGAAGTTCTTAATACTGATAAAAAGCATAGAAAGAACTTACCTGCTTACCTTAATGGATTTGATTATGTGAATGGAGGTTTATTTAGAGATAAACTAAAAGCCCCGATTTTTACAAGACGAAGCCGACAAGCTATTATAGATAGCGGTGAACTTAACTGGAGTGCCATTAATCCTGATATTTTTGGTTCTATGATTCAGGCTGTAATTACGCCTGAACATCGTGGTGGGTTGGGAATGCACTATACAAGCGTTCCTAATATTATGAAGGTCATTGAACCTTTATTTTTGAATGAATTAAATGAAGAATTTGAGAATGGGAAAAACGAGCCAAGAAAATTAAATGAACTACTTGATAGAATATCTGACATTAAAATATTCGACCCCGCTTGCGGTAGCGGCAATTTTTTAATTATAGCTTATAAGGAATTGAGACAACTTGAAATAAAAATCCTGAAACAATTACAATTACTGCAAAAAGCTGCATCAGGCTTTGAACCTCATCAATTGGAGCTAATACCTAAAAGCCAATTAACATTGGCTAAATCATTTCAAGTTTCTCTTTTTTCAAGAATAGAATTATCACAATTTTATGGTATCGAGTTAGACGACTTTGCACACGAAATTGCGACTCTTTCCCTATGGTTAGCCCAACACCAAATGAATTTAAAATTTAAAGAAGTCTTTGGAACAACTAACCCTACATTGCCATTACATGCAGGTGGTAATATAGTTCATGGTAACGCGACAAGAATTAATTGGGAAAAAGTATGTCCTAAAATTGATGGTGATGAGACTTATATCTTAGGGAATCCTCCATATTTGGGAGCAAAAGAATTAAATAAATCTCAACAGGAAGATACTAATATTGTTCTTACACAAATTGGCAATGTGAAACGTTTGGATTATATAGCTTGTTGGTTTAAAAAAGCTACGGATTATATTGATAAATTTACTTCAAAATATGCCTTTGTTTCTACAGATTCTATTACGCAAGGTGAGCAGGTTGAATTAATATGGCCCTATATTTTATCATATAATCAGGAAATATTTTATGCGCATAAATCTTTCAAATGGAGCAATAACGCTAAAAATAATGCGGGTGTCTCTGTTGTAATCTTAGGAATTCAAAATAATAACATTAAGAAACTTTCAAAAAAAATTTATGACGGTAATAGGTTTATAATAGTAGATAATATCTCACCCTATATCACAGGTGGGGGTTCGGTAATTATGCGACAAAGAACGGAACCGATTTCTAAATTCCCTAAAATGATTTTAGGTAGTAGTGGTTTTGATGGTGGTTATCTTATATTAAATTCAAAAGAAAAAGAGGATATTATATCTAAATATCCTGAAGGTGAAAAGTTTATTAGAAAATTTTTAAGTGGCAATGACTTTTTAAATGATAAAATAAGATTTTGTTTATGGATTGACGATGAATTGGTTAACGAAGCAAAAAAAATCCCGCCTATTTTGGAAAGAATCAATAAATGTAAAGAATTTAGGCTCGGTGCAGGTAGAGATGCAAAAAAGGCTGCATTAGTACCACATCGATTTTTTTATAGAACACATTCCGATTCGCCGAAAATTTTATTCCCTAAAACAACATCTGGCAGAAGGAATTATGTTCCTGTGGGGTTCATTCAAAATGATATAATTATTAGTAATGCCTCCTTCATTATCAATAATGCTGAACCATACATTTTTGCAATACTATCTTCTCGTATGCATAATGTATGGCTGTCGGTGACAAGTGCACGAATGAATACATCTTTTAGATATTCAGTAAATTTCACATATAATACATTTCCCTTTCCAATCATTAATGACATTCAAAAAAAAGAATTTGAAAGACATGTCTTTTGCATCTTAGAAGAAAGAGAGAAACATTCTCAAAAAACACTTGCCCAACTTTACGACCCTGATAAAATGCCTAAAGACTTAAAAGAAGCGCACCATCAATTAGACTTAGCAATTGAGCATTCATACCGAAGCCGGCCATTTGATAATGATGAAGAACGTCTCGAATATTTGTTTAAGTCCTACGAACAAATGATAGCCGAAGAAAAGGAACGAAGTGGAGAATTAATTTTTGAGCAACCTAAACCTAAAAAGAAGAAAACAAATCATGCCTGATATAGTACATGTAACCTACGCCCAAACTGGTCAAAGTTCCAAAATAAATAGTTTGGGGATGCGTGAAATGCAACAAAAGGCATATCAGGCAAGGGATGCTCAATATATATTATTAAAAGCTCCACCCGCCTCAGGCAAGTCAAGAGCATTAATGTTTCTTGCTTTAGATAAATTAGTCCATCAGGGGATAAAAAAAGTCATTATTTCTGTTCCAGAAAAAACAATTGCAGGCTCATTTGCTCCAACCAATTTAAAGGGTTTTGGTTTTTTTGCAAACTGGCAACCAAATGACATGTATAATCTTTGTACACCGGGTTCAGATGGTAGTAAAAGTAAGGTACAAGCATTTAAGAATTTCTTAGAAAACGAGGAACAAATTTTGATTTGTACACATGCTACCCTTCGTTTTGCATTTGAAGAATTGGATGAATCAATATTTAATAATACCCTTTTGGCAATTGATGAATTTCATCATGTGTCAGCTAATATTGATAGTAGGTTGGGTGAGTTATTACGGTCCATTATGCAAAAGTCAAATGCTCATATTGTAGCAATGACGGGGTCCTATTTTCGTGGGGATGGTGTTTCTGTACTTTTGCCCGAAGATGAGGCAAAGTTTACAAAGGTTACTTACAATTATTACGAGCAACTTAATGGATACACCTACCTACAATCATTGGGTATTGGCTATCATTTTTATCAGGGTAAATATACTTCTGCAATAATGGAGATTTTAGACACTGATAAAAAAACGATATTGCATATTCCAAATGTTAATGCAGGCGAATCAACAAAGGACAAATATCAGGAAGTTGGTACAATCCTTGATGCTCTTGGTGATGTTGTTAAGGTTGATTCTGAAACTGGCATCATATATTTAAAACGTGCAACGGATGGAAAAATAATTAAGATTGCAGATTTAGTAAATGATAATCCCAAGGATAGAGAAAAGGTAATTGGTTTTTTGAGGAATATTAATTCGGTAGATGATATTGACTTGATAATAGCCTTAGGTATGGCAAAGGAAGGTTTTGATTGGCCTTTTTGTGAACATGCATTAACGGTGGGGTACAGAGGTTCATTAACTGAGATTATCCAAATCATTGGTCGGGCAACAAGGGACAGCCCTAATAAATCCCATTCACAATTTACTAACTTAATAGCCCAGCCTGATGCTGCTGATAGCGAGGTGAAGGTTTCCGTAAATAACATGCTGAAAGCAATTACAGCATCATTATTGATGGAACAAGTACTTGCACCGAATTTTATTTTTAAAACAAAGCTGTCCGATGAAGATAAACCCGAACCCGGCAAAATCAAAATTCGAGGTTTTAAAACTCCGACTTCTCAGCGTGTGAAAAATATTATTGATTCCGATTTGAATGATTTAAAGGCTAAAATTTTGCAGGATGATACAATGTTAAGAGCAATGCCAGGGAATGTTGACCCCGAAGTAATAAATAAAGTGTTAATCCCTAAAATCATTAAACAAACTTATCCTGAATTAACCGAAGATGAACTTGAACAAGTTCGGCAATACGTGGTAGTGGATTCAGTTGTGAAAAATGGTGAGATAAAGGAAGTAGGTGATAAGCGGTTTATTAGAATGGCAGGGCAATTTGTAAATATTGATGATTTACATATTGATATGATTGACCGAGTTAATCCATTCCAAAAGGCATTTGAAATTTTATCGAAAGATGTTACTACCAAGGTTTTGAAAGTAATTCAGGATGCTATAGAAGCCACGAGAATTACAATGGACTTTGAGGAAGCGAGGATTCTGTGGCCAAAGATAGTTGCATTTAAAAAGACATTTGATAAAGAACCAAGCCTCAATTCAGGTGACCCTTTAGAAAGAAGAATGGCTGAGTGTATTATTTATCTAAAAGAAGAAAAAAGGAAAAGAGGCAATGGATAAGAAAACTGTTTTGGATGAAATATTTGCTTCCGACCCATACGGAATATTGAATGTAAAGCCTTCAACTTCTCCCCCTAGAAATGAAGACGAAAGGCTTGTTGCATCATTTCAGGAAATTAATGATTTCTATGAAAAGAATACAAGAGAGCCTGAACAAGGCAAAGGGATTCAAGAACATCAATTATTTTCCCGACTTAAATCTCTAAGGGAGAATCCTCTGAAGATGGAACTTCTTAAAGAATATGACAAGTATAGTTTGCTTCATTATGAGCTTAAAGAATATAATTCTTTAGATGACATTTTGAATGATGATAGTTTGGACTTGCTTGGTGGTAATTCAGAAGGTTTATACGATTTAAAACATATATCCAGTGTGGATGAAAGGGCAAGCGCGGATTTTGTTGCTCGCCGTAAATCTTGTAAAGATTTTAATAAATATGAATCCATTTTCAAAGAGGTCCAAAATGACCTGAAAAATGGCAAACGGAAATTGTTGCAATTTAAAGAGGATAATTTAAGGGAGGGGGATTTTTATGTTCATAATGGTATTTTACTTTTACTTGAAAAGGTGGCTTTTGAAAAGGAAGTCCAACAATTCAAGAGCGGTCCTCGAATTAGAAAAGATGGTAGGACAAGAGTTATTTTTGAGAATGGCACAGAATCAAATATGCTTTATCGTTCCTTGTACAAGGTGCTATTAGCTAATGGTAAATCCGTGTCAGAGAATGTGGATAAAGTAAACGAAAAGTTTATTGAGAAATTTAGCAATATAACTGATGAAGATAAGGAAGCAGGGTACATATATATATTAAAATCCAAGAGTGACAAGGAAGAAATAAAGGAAATACGTAATCTCTATAAAATAGGCTTCTCAAAAGTTTCAGTTGAGGAGAGAACTAAAAATGCGAAACAGGAGCCAACATATTTAATGGCAGAAGTTAGAATCGTAATTACTTACAAGTGTTTTAACATGAATCCACAAAAATTGGAATTGTTACTTCATAATTTTTTTGGAAAGGCATGTTTAAATATTGATATATTCGATAAAGATGGCAACCGACACACACCGAGGGAGTGGTTTATAGCTCCTTTAGATGTAATCGAACAGGCAGTTCAATATATTATAACAGGGGAAATAGTTAATTTTAAATATGATTCTTTTAGTGAGCAAATTCTAAAGAGATAAAATCTTATTTTGAGTTATCTTAATTCCATAGAAGAAATAAAAAAAGTGTATGAAACTACAGGAAGTATGCCTGTTTTAGTTCTTTGTGATGACCTTGAGGATTGGGTTTGTAAATACGGTGATTATGGAAAATTATTTAATGAATGGCTAGCCTCTAATTTCCTTCATTTATGGAATATTCCTACCCCGCCATTTTCTATTGTAAATATATTACCATCTCATATTGCTCCAAGGTTTCAAAGCAACAGAACATATCCTAGTTTATTTCAAAGCCCGTGTTTTGGCTCAAAACACTTGGCCTATGCACAAGATATTTCAGAATTATTTAAACTACTTGCAGAGAATAATTATGAAAAAAGGAAAATTTTAAATATCGGAGATTATTTTAAAATTGCTTTATTTGACCTTTGGATAGCCAATGAAGATAGAAATAGCAATAATCCGAATTTACTCTTAAATCCTACTCAGGAT
Organism: uncultured Bacteroidota bacterium; assembly: GCA_903916255.1. GTDB lineage: Bacteria > Bacteroidota > Bacteroidia > JABEUT01 > JABEUT01 > JABEUT01. The sequence continues at coordinate 8,333 of CAIWVW010000145.1, read as the reverse complement.
GGTAATATAATCACAGCCATTGACCATACTGAAATTTTTAATACAAATAATCTTAAAATGGGTTTGGCCGAATTGACCCTTCAAGACAGTATTTTAATGGCAGATTATACGAAATTACTCATTGGTAATCAACGTAAAGCATTAGAAGTAGTCGAAATTTTACAAAAAGATTACTATCTTTGCATTGAAAGATGTGGCAAGAGTCTTGAAAATATTATAGAAGCTGCACCTTCAGAATGGGGTATAAACAAGCAAAAAATAGCAGAGCAAATTAATAATGCTATAATTGTGAATGATACATGGAATAAGAAATGTTTTTCTAATTTTACCCAATATTTAGAACAGTCGGTTAGTTAATTAATGAATATGAACACTTTTTACTCAATACTTAGATGCGCAACCCGTCCAACTGTGGACGAGCAATTAAGTATTGCTCTTTTTTTAAAGAGCAACAACAAGGTGTTTTTTCGATATTCTCCAAGTAAATTAGATGTTATAAAAAATTTAATTTCAAAAGAGGCTTTTGGACTTATTAAAGCCAACATAAAAAATATTGATACCTATATATCTGAAAAATCGACTAATGAAATTCTAACCTCCACGAATGACCGCTTACTTAATGAAAGTTATTTCAAGTATCTTTCAGTTTATGCTAATAACCTTATTACCTTTTCTAAGCCAATAAAAATAGATGTAACAGCAAATGATGAGGTATTTAATAAGTTATACAATAAATTTATTTTTGAATCAGAGGGACAAAAAATTGAGCATGTGGATTCTGTAATAAAAGTGAAAAAGAAACTGAATCCTAAAATTGAACAATATGTTAATATTGATATTCAATTGCGTGAAGAGCATATACCTGAACTTGCTATACCTACTAAAGTTTGGTTTGTTGGAGAAAATCAAGTAAAAGTAACTGGAGAGGCTGTTGATTTTAATCGTAAACATTCAGGCTATTTAGAAAATCACCTTCGTAATTATCTTTATTTAATTGATAGGATAAGGGCAGCTAATAATAATATCGGTAAGTTTTATCTTGTAGGTAATGAACCATTCAAAGCAAATATAGAAAATCATAATTTATGGACTTCTATTAGAAAGGATGTAAAGTATTTAGAGTATCTTTCAACAAGTGAAATAGATAGTATTTCTGAATACATGGTTAAACATGGTGTGAACCCTTTAGTGAAAGAAGGTATTAATTAAGATTTTTTCTATTGCTAATATCCCTCAATTAGGCTTTTTTCTTTCAATCTTAAATGCATATCATTTGAGAGTCTTAGATATACTATCCCCTTTTAGGCATTGAAGGGGGCAATAAAAAACACCCCCACCGGGGGTATCTCAGGGAAAAAGGATTGTTTTTTTGAATCGTTACCTTAAAGCTACAAAACATAGTCCATTCGAGTTTCCTTCGGATATATTTTTGCAACTATGCGTGCAAAAGATTACAAAGCGGACATAAGTACTTTACGAAACTGGGAAGTACAGAACCCCGTTAAATTCTATTCTGAATTGGGTTCAGGCAATAATCCTGTCAGTCTTGTTCCAAAGCACTTTATTTATGGAAATTATATTTATGTAAGGGATATTCTTTTTCTATATCCCAATACATACAGTGACCTTAGTATATATTTTAACGAGGTTTTTGGAGATAGTGAAATGAATTGGAGGTTTAGTTGCCCAAGGCATAACACTAAAGTCGGGCCCGCCTATTTTATTGATGCAATGTTCAAGCCATTATACAATCATAAATATTCAATATCGATACCTAATCTACCTTCACTTCCGGAAGACCACCCCTTACGATTTAAGGTGCATCTTAGACCCATCTATCAAAAGGAATGGAATAGCCTTCACAAAGATATTTCAGGAATAATGCAAGACAGGGTCCTTGCGAAAAACAGTAAATTTGCAAAGAGTCTTTATTTCTGAAAATTATGTGTTATTCCGCTGCGGTAACTTATTACGAACCTGATTTGGTTGAATTTGGTTTCAGGTCAAAGTATGCCTTCGATAATGAAGAATGGCGCAAAGAATATAATATCTCAGGCTTTACCCATCCTGCAATGCATGTTATTGCGATTGACAAACCTGATGAAATTGTTTTAATGAAATGGGGCTTTATTCCAAATTGGTGCAAGGACGAATTACAAGCCCATAAGTTTGCTGATATGTGTTTAAATGCAAGAGCAGAAACGATATTTGAAAAGCCAATGTTTAAAGGCTCTATTATGAGCAAGCGATGCATTCTGCCATTAAGTGGTTTTTATGAGTGGAGAGAGGTGAATAAGAAGAAATACCCATATTATATTTACCCTTCCCATTCTAAGTTGTTTGCGATGGGTTGTATTTATGATACCTGGACTAATAAAGAAACAGGTGAAATTATAAACTCATTCGCAATAGTTACTACAGAAGCGAATGAAGTAATGGCCATGATTCACAATAAGAAAAAGCGAATGCCATTAATCCTATCCCAAGATGCAAGAAAATTATGGCTTGATACGAAAGCTTCAAAGGAAGATATAGTGTCTTTATTCAAACCTTCACCAAACGAAATACTAAGCTATCACACTATTTCAAAGGACATATCGGACAGGCGAATTGATTCTAATTACCCTGAAATACAAGATGAGGTTATTTATCCCGAACTCGCAACATTATTTTAGTGCAACTTTATTTGCCTTCGGCGGACCGCCCCATACTCGACCAGCTTCACCCTGTCGAATCAATGGGTGGCATCTTCAAAGAAACATTTCCTATCTCTCCAATCTATTCATTTGGACTTCTTCTCGATTCATGCCTTCGGCGGACCATCCCCGCCTGAATTGACTTCAACTCTCTACAGACCCACTTCTTTTTCATCGTCACAACCTATTCCTATTTGTCTTATCAGTATCTACCGCCTGACCTTTCCCTATATATTCTATCATTGATAACACGCTCAATCTCTTTTAAAGCCTGTAATTAGTAAGTCGGCATCAAGCACTACAAAGTATGCCATCCGCATACGGAATGACTATACTTACTCCGTGCTTCATGCCTCCTTTAAAATCATACCCTTTAACCTTTCTCTCACTTCTCTTCCTCTCGCTTCATTGGTCGGATATAAATCCTCCTTTGCTTGCTCATTACATTCCACAACATTCATTTCATTCACTACGTTACATTCCATTCCCTTCGCTCAGTCGGGTCAATACCCGCTTTGGTTTTATCGCATCTATAAAGACAGGAAAAGGATGTACCTAACGGCAAGATTATCATTAAAGGAAAAGGTGCTCATTTCGCCATTGCTGTCCGTCCATTACATTTCATTCCGCAGCCGAACATCAATCCCCGCTTTTGGCTCTGTTTATTTTTATAGGATTGCCAAAGCGTTGGGCTCATCCCCATCCCCCAACCCCTTGCCGCGTTCCGCAACATAAAAACGGGCAAGGGGCAGCTAACAGCCGAAGTACAACCTTTGTACGGGCAACCGTGCACTGCTCGCTGAAGGCATGAATGTTTAGTGTACATGGTTACTTAACCGCCACCGATTCTAACGCTCTGCTTGTCTCGGTTCATGCGAAACAAACTTTAATTCTTAAATATAGTTCTGTTACGTGCCAGCGTTTGCACATCGGTAGCCCGTTAAAGGCAATAATAAAATTAACTGGAACTTTAGGGATTGTTTACCCTATGTTTACCCCACAAGGCAAAACAACAATGCAATAATCTGAAAATCAAATTATTGCATTAATTATTTGTGGTCCCGGAGGGATTCGAACCCCCAACTTCCTGATCCGTAGTCAGGTACTCTATCCAGTTAAGCTACGGGACCAATATTTTATTTTATAGCGCCTTCTTTCCCCAACATTTTCCGCAACAATCCTATTTGGCCCAAGTGATAGGCTTCATGAAACCCCATAAAGGTAAGTTGTTCCAATATGGCTTCCTCCTTCACCCTTTCTAACCCTTGCATTATATATGGTTGTGAATCCAAATACATTTTTTTCAGCAGTTCCAAATTCATCGCTTTACTCATATCCGGCTGCACAACTCCTCTTCCATACACATCTCTCATTTTTTCCTCTGCCAGGGGCGGTAACCCGAGCAGCCCCAAAATGGTGTTGCGAATATACACCATATGTCCCAAAATCCAATTTACAGAATTACAATTATTTATTTCTTTCAGGCTTTCTTCATGTCTTATGCCTTCAGAATTAATTTTAAACACCCTCTCATTCGAGGAATATAATTTCAATATCGGAAGCATCTTATTTTTCTATTGTGGTGGTTAACTCTGCCTTGCACAGTGCGGTATGCATGGCGGTCAATTCCTTTAAGCTTCCCCGTTTCACATCACATTTTCCGGTAAGATGTACAAGATAGGCGCACTGTTCTGCCTGCTCTCTGCCATGCCCGCAAACTTTTACAAGTGTATCAATAACATATTCAAACGTATGAATATCGTCGTTGGCTACCATCAACTTGTAAACTTTCCTTTTAGTTTCTGCGCCTTTCATGCCTGTTAAATTGCCGCAAATATATTCAATTTGAATTTATCCCTGCTTATTTGTTGTTGATAGATTGTGCTTCCTGCAACGAAATTTTCTTTCCATGATAATACGCCACAATAAATGCCTGGCGGAACCCTTCCTCGTTCATTTTCTGCTGAAGGGCATTGGCAGAATCAAGGTCGGTAAATTTACCTGCATAATAGGCAACTACCCCATGCTTCTCCTGATGCGGCTCTATTCCGTCGCTGGCATGGGCCAATATTCGGTTGGCGTCTTCAACGGGCACTTGCCCCGCATAAGAGCCTATTTGAACCGTAAATATTACATGTTCCTTGCTGGCGTCTTCAAAAGACTTACTCACTATATCTTCTCCCGCTGGTTTTTTACTTTCAGCCGGTGCAGTAGTATTTGCTGTTGGTGCCGGCTGGCTTGCCGGAGCTTGCACCGCAGCAACTGAAGGCGTATTTTTTGCGGCTGGCGCCTGACTGTCAGTATTGTTTGTCGAAAAATCAACCGGTTGAGATGGGCCAGTTTCAACTCCCTTGCTTAATAAATCGGCAGCCTTGGTAAGGCTGATGCGTTTGCCATTGTAGTAAGCCGACACAAAAGCATCTTTTACGGATGTATTGGCCATAATAATATCCTTGGCGGCTCTTGCATCAGCTATGCTGCTGTAGGTGCCGCAATTATACTTTATGGCGCCGGTTTCGTCTATAGATGAATACAGTTTTTTCATTTTGCTGAGGCGCACAAAATCTTTATGCCGGGGGAATGAACCCACCTGAACGGTATATACAAGGCCCTTCACATTGCGTATCGGTTTCGATTTGGGCGGTACTGTATCTTTAACCGATTTCTTCCGTTCATCTATAATCGATTTTTTTGTCGGCTTAATTGTATTTTTACCGATAACCACCAATTTATTATTGCCCGAAGAAGTTACGTTAGCAGTAGCTTGAACATTATTACTTGCGGTATTATCCTGAGTAGGGTTCGCGTTATCATCCTGCTTCTTTTTATGCTTGCGCTTTTCCGATTTTTCGGTTTTCAACTTTTCCTTTTCAGCGGCTTCAGCCTGCAAACGGGCAAAGGCCAGGCTGTCGATATTGGAATTAGGCTGTGCGCTTACAGTAGTTGCCGCAGGCGGAGGTAAGGGTGTTCCCATTTTCTCCATTGCTTCCTGTATGCTGATGCGCCTTCCGTCGTAAAATGCAATGATAAAGGCATCCGGATAGCCCAAGTCTTTTATTTTGGCTAATGCAACACGCGCAGGGTCGATGGTTCTGAAAAGTCCTGCAGAGTAACGAACATATCCCTGTGGTGCAGTAAGTCCTATTATGGGTTCGAATCCTTTAAATAAGTTTTGCTTGATAGGGTTTTTAAATGCACCTATCTGTATTTTGAAAATTAAACCCATCGGCAGTTGCGGGTCGATAGGAATAGGATGCGAAGCCGAATACGGCGAATGTTTCAACTGCTTGAAGATATCTCCCGGGTCGGGTATTATCGGGTGTTTTTGAGTTTCAGCAACCGGGTTATAGGCAGCATTACCGGGGTTTGTTGGTGGTGCAGGGTTGTTGTTTTCATTATTGGCAGCCTTTACAACAGCAGGAGCATTGTTTTCCGTTTTAGGGTGCGGAGGTTTTTTAGTTGGTCTTTTTTTGCCGCTTACAACTGGTGTGGTTGAAATTGTATCGGGTGGTGTCTGGGCCATGGGCTGCCTTACAGGGTTGGGTTCCGCAGGTTTTGGCAATGGGTTGTTAGCTACCGAATTGGAATTGCCTGCATTCTCGGAATGATTATTGGTTATTACACTCCCGCCACTGTATACAGTTGAAGGATTTGCACTGTTAACTTCCTTGGCTTTCACTTTCATAAAACCCGAATAGGTAAAATGCAGGCTGCTGTCTGATGTTGCCCTGCCCATGGTGCTGGCCGTTTGGTCGGAGTCGACCTGGAAGTATAAATACACCGCACTTTGTTGCCTTAAAATTGCAGTAGCTAAATCTTGCCTTGCCGACTTAATATAGGTATGTTTGGTGGCCAATATTCGGCTTGCGTTGGCCCTGTCTTTTTCCGACATTGACCTTCTGTAGCTATTATCGGCATCATGTATCAGCCTTTTTGCAGCTGTAATTTTATACGCAAGTTTTTTACTCGGATGCACGTCGATAGTGGCTATTTGATTGGCGTTTGTATAATATTGACGGTAATTAGCCTCTGCTAGAACTTCATCTCCTTTTAAGTTCAGTTGAAAAATCAAATCATCCAGTGAATCGGCGCGGTGATATAGTGCTTCCGACCTTTTTTTATCTTTTTCTGTTTGCGCTTTACTCCGCGTTTTTTCAGCATTCTCAACCATCAAGGATGCCGCCATAAAATAATTTTGCGACTTCTGATTCAGGTTGGCGGCATTGGTATCCGTATATTGTATGTTTGAAATAATACTGTTATCAAGGTTTTTCGAATGTTTGGAGGAACGGGAATCAGATGCTTTTTGTTTGGGAACCGAATTGGCAAGTGAATCAAGCAAGACATCGTTCTTAGCGCTGAATTTTTTGTACCCAAATACGGCAGACATTTTGCCTTGCTTTGCCTTCAGGCCGGTATCAGCAGAAGCTACAGCGGAGCCGGTGTCATTTACGTTTGTGCCTACACCCGGATTATTTCCGGAACTTATATTGCTTCCCTCCTTAGCGTCAGCGACAGTATTTGAAACAGACGGATTGGGTACGGATGAATTATTTGCCCCGTTGTTATTTACAGATGCAACCGCATTACCGCTTGCTTTGTTGGTTACATTCCCGCTATTATTGCCTGATGAATTAGTACTGTACGATGTATTTCGTGAACCTTTTTTACCGGTATTTGCCATCTTTCCGGAATTATTGGCAGATGTATTTCCGTTGATATTGCTTGTTGCGGAATTATTATTCGCACCTATAGTAGTTGCAGTGCTGGAATTTACATTTGAACTTGTTTGCGAACCCTGATTAGTCAGAATAATTGCATTATTCTGCTGTGATGTACCGGACATAGTATTATTGACAGAAGTGCTAGCTCCATTATTATTTGCCACTTGTGAATTATTCTGACTATTCCCTCTGTTGCTGTTCCCTTGCGAATTGCCAGATACAGCAACATTACTTCCACCTGCACTTGAAACGCTTCCTCCGTTATTATTATCCGCTGTTTGCGAATTTTGATTACTTCCGTTAATGCTATTATTTTCTTGTGAACTGCTTGAGGAAGTACCAGTACTTCCACCTATATTTGAAACGCTTCCTCCGTTATTATTATCCGCTGTTTGCGAATTTTGGTTACTTCCATTATTGCTATTATTTTCTTGTGAACTGCTTGAGGAAGTACCATTACTACCACCTGCATTTGAAACGCTTCCTCCGTTATTATTATTCGCTGCTTGTGAGTTTTGGTTACTTCCGTTAATGCCATTATTTCCCTGTGAACTGCCTGAGGAAGTACCATTACTTCCACCTACACTTGAAACGCTGCCTCCGTTATTATTATCCGCTGCTTGTGAATTTTGATTACTTCCGTTATTGCTGTTATTTCCTTGTGAACTGCCTGAGGAAGTGCCATTACTTCCACCTACATTTGAAACGCTTCCTCCGTTATTATTATCCGCTACTTGCGAGTTTCGATTACTTCCGTCATTGCTATTATTTCCTTGTGCATTAACTGATGAAGTGCCATTACTTCCACCTGCACTTGAAACGCTTCCTCCGTTATTATTATCCGCTGTTTGCGAATTTTGGTTACTTCCATTATTGCTATTATTTTCTTGTGAACTGCTTGAGGAAGTACCAT
>CAIWVW010000144.1 GCA_903916255.1 uncultured Bacteroidota bacterium | reverse complement strand
TGTTGATTGTGTCTTTAGCGGGGGCATACGTATGATTAACCAACAACCGCTCTGCTACCTGCTCGTAGCCTTTGGAATCGCTTACAATTATTTTAGAACTTTCAACATTTTTATCCCAGGGAGCAAGGTAACAAAACATAGCCAGCTTTAGCACCAAATTTACAAGCACTATTACATAAAGCGGAGTGCCGGCAATTTTTCTAATCATGCTGAATTCCTTATACGGAGGACTTGATAGCTATAATATCGGTGTAATAAAACCGCTCGGTAACCATATCATCATATATCTTATCTGCATTATCATCCATAAATGTGAGTTTGAAACCCATATCCTTTAATTGCTGGATAAAATCGCCCGGCTTAACGCCTGATTTGGTAAGCATAAAAGGCCAGAACTCGGTTATCAGCACCAAGTTTTTCGACCGTTTTATTAATTCCTTCATTCCGTTAATTACAAAATAATCATAGCCTTCGGTGTCAGTTTTAACCACATCCACCGTATCGCCATTCTTAAAATAATCATCCAGCGAAACGCAGTCTATTTCCGTAAATTCGGTGCTTTCGCCCATCATATCGTAGGTTTTAAACTCTACGTTTAATTCATATTTGTATAGCTTAATCTTTCCCGATTTGTCGGAAACAGCCACATTGCTCGCAACAGAATTTTTGAATTTCTTTGTATTCGAAAGCAAATGCTTGTAGTTGAGTGTATCCGGTTCAAAAGAATAAACCTTGCCTTTTTCGCCCACCAGTTTCAATAATATAGTTGAGTAGAAACCAATATTGGCGCCAATATCCACAACAGACATACCGGGCTTTATATACTCTTTCAAAAAATCGATTTTCTCTTTATCCTTTTTCCTTTTCCAGTAAAAGTAAATAGGTTGATATAGGCCAAATGCTTTTTTATATGCCAGTTCGCCAAACTTATAAAATTTGTATTCCTTCTTAATATTCATCTATTATCCTGAGGTTTAATTGTCCAAAAGTACATATTAATTTGCAAAACCATATCCACCTCTAAATTAGGCGGTTTCACAAAAGGCAAAAAATTGAAGGATAAATTGTGTTTTACGCGCACCGAAGGGTAACCACCGTAATTTCGGGCCAGATACCTACCCTGCCGGGAAAACCAATAAAGCCTAAGCCGCGGTTAACATACAGGTAACGGTTATTTTCTTCATACAAGCCGCCCCAGCGTTTATAACGGAACTGCACCGGCGAAAATTTGATACCCGGCACTTCAATACCAAACTGCATTCCGTGTGTGTGGCCTGAAAACGTAAGGTGAATATGGTCCTTGTTGTTATTCATCACCTGCTCTTCCCAGTGCGATGGGTCATGCGACAATAATATTTTAAAAGATTTTGGGTCGGTACCTTCCATAGCTTTCTTCAAATCACCATATTTACTGAAACCGCCCCTACCCCAGTTTTCCAATCCTATTAATTCTATGGTGGCTCCGTTCTTTTCCAGTTTCAGATTTTCATTTCGCATCAGGCGGAAATCCATTTGCTTGTGCACACCAATAAGTTTATCCAAATTGGCTTTCTTTTGGTCCATGCTGTACCATTTAACATAATCGCCATAATCATGGTTTCCGAAAATGGAATATACGCCCATCGGGGCTTTCAACTCTTTAAATACATCTACCCAGGGGTCCATTTCATCGGCTATGCTGTTCACCAAATCCCCTGTAAAGAAGATAATATCCGAGCCTTGTGAATTAGCAAGTTTCACTGCATGTTTCACGGGTTCCGGGTCGGTAAAACTTCCGGAGTGAATATCGGAAAGCTGGGTTATTTTAAATCCGTCAAACTCTTTCGGCAAATCTTTAAATGCTACCTCAACCTTGTGTATTTTATAATTGTATTTTCCTTTGAAAACGCCATATAATATAGAGAGGAACGGCACCCCCGCAACAATAGTCGCAAACTGGCTCACAAATTTCCTGCGCGATTCAAAAAGCTCTACGGGCGCGGGCGAACTGGCTACAAGTTTATAGGTGCCAACCCCTATTGCGCGAACCAAACGGTATATATCTTCGGTAAGCAGAAATACGCCAAAAATTAATTTAGGTATGTATAGCAGTATGAATAAAGCCGCCATAAAGGCAAACATGGAAGTGGCTTGCCTGTTAGAATATGAAAAAGAGAAAACCGCATACAAACTTAAAATAATGAACGCTGCATTTACTGACCAATACACCCACGTTGCAACCCTTCTCACGGGAAATGAAGAAGTGGAGAAAATAGTCTTCACCCCTTTAAAGACATACAAGTCGATAAGAAATAAAACCAGAAAAAATATGGAGAACCCAAGTATGGCTCTCCCGTCAAAGGCAATCACTTTACTCATTTTGGTATAGACGTGCAAAGTTCGTTAAAACTTTAATGCTTTCCAAGCCGGAGTTTTCTCGTATTTTTGCAGGATGGAAAATCCACTGCGCGTCAGAAAGATGAAATACCTCGGCAAAACAAAATATGATTCTGTTACATTGGGCACCATAATTGGTATTTTGGCGCCTATGCTGGTCTTTGTTGTCTATTATTTAATTATGTATCACGGCATGAACATAAGCGCCTTTTTCCATTATTTAACCAACGGAGAAATATTTATTCCCGTAATCAGTCTTTGTTGTTTCTGTGCCAACCTGCCCATATTTTTTGCATTTATCTGGACCAACCGTGATAAATCGGCCAGAGGAGTGCTGCAGGCCACTTTTATATATGCCATTTATGTTTGTATAATGAAACTTATTTGAGCATGAAATACTACATAATAGCGGGTGAAGCATCGGGAGACTTACATGCTTCTAATCTGGTTAAAAATATACGACTGAATGACGGCAATGCAGAAATAAGAGGCTGGGGCGGCGACTTGATGCAAAAAGAAGGAGTTACCTTAGTAAAACATTACCGCGACCTGGCTTTTATGGGCTTTGCCGAAGTAATTCAGCATCTGCCGGAAATTTTAAAAAACATCAAATTCTGCAAGAGCGATATTTTGGAATTTAACCCGGATGTATTGATTTTAGTGGATTATCCCGGCTTTAATTTACGCATTGCCAAATTTGCCAAACAGGCCGGTTTTAAAATAGTGTACTATGTTTCCCCGCAAGTGTGGGCATGGAAATCGTCAAGGGTTCACCTTATAAAAGAAGTGGTAGATAAAATGCTGGTCATATTCCCATTCGAAAAGACTTTCTACCGGAAATATAATTATGAGGTAGATTTTGTGGGCCATCCATTATTGGATGTCATCAATCAATCGCCCTATTCATCGCTAAAAGATTTTTTAAAGGAAAATAACCTGCCTGATAAACCCATTGTTGCCCTGCTTCCGGGAAGCCGTCATCAGGAGATTCAAAATATGCTGCCCCTAATGCGCGATACGGCGTTGCGCTTTCCTACCTATCAATTTGTAATTGCCGGTGCGCCTTCCGCACAGAAAGAGTGGTATGCTGATTTTCTGAATTATCCGAACATCAGCATTGTTTCGGGCAAAACATACGAGTTGCTTTCCCACGCTGTTGCAGGCCTTATTACATCGGGCACCGCCACTATGGAAGCTGCCCTTTGGGGAGTACCGGAAGTCATTTGCTACCGTGCTAAAGGTTTGGCGGGAACCATTTCCTACCATCTTGCAAAGAGATTGATTGGAAAAAAACTCAAATTTATAGGTATCGTAAACCTTGTAATGGAAAAAGAAGTGGTGAAGGAATTAATTCAGCATGAACTTACAGTGGATAACCTTTCCAATGAACTGAAAAAACTCCTCGACGATGCCGACTACCGCGAACGTATAATACGCGAATACAAACTGATAAATGAGAAATTAGGAGGACCCGGGGCTTCTGCAAGGGCTGCAAAGGTTATCGCAGATTTTCTCAATACCAATAAAAATACTACTATTGCTTAATGAGAAAATTGCTGTTCCTGTTCGGCCTTTTGTTTCCGATACATGCTTTGCCCATTAATATCAGCGTCCGCATTTATGCCGCCGACTATATTAAAACGGTAATACTCGCCCCAAAAAATGGCACATATCTTTTACTCGGTGATGGCAAATCCATCGACTCCATTACAGCTTCCAGCGTATATGAAGTAAAGGCGGTAGGCAATTCGCTCCAGATAAAAACCCTGAACCGTGAATTGGGAACGTATACTACTATTCGTTTGAAAGAACTGACAACCGATTGCACTTTCAACATTAAACCTGTTTCCGAAAAATCGGCAAGGTCGTATAACGATGAATTGATACTGACAAATTCGGGCGGGTATTTAAAAATGCTGAATATTGTTCAGTTTGAACATTACCTTGCTGGCGTTGTGGAATGCGAAGCAGGGCAGCGGAGGCCGGTGGAATTTTACAAAGCGCAGGCCGTCATTTGCCGCACCTACGCGTTAATGAATCTTGCACGCCACCTTGGGGAAGATTATGAATTGTGCGACATAGTGCATTGCCAGGTTTATAAAGGCACTGCCGACGTCCCTGAAATTTTGCAGGCCGTTGAAGCCACCAAAGGACAAGTTATAGTAGATTATGAAAAGCACCTTATAAATGCCGCGTATCATTCCAATTGCGGAGGATATACAGTAAGTTCGGAAGATGTTTGGAGCACTCCCCTGCCCTATTTGCGGTCTGTTCGCGATACCTTTTGCCTTAATCAATTACACGCCACATGGGAAAAGCATTTCAGCCTGAACGATTGGGAAAATTACCTCGATAAAAAAGAGTTGTACCTGAAAAAAAATGACACCCGCGGTGAAGCCCATTGGGATTCGGTACCGGAACAAAAGAAAATTTACTTTTATGATAAAGGATATTTAATTCCGCTGAAGGACATGCGCCTTGAGCTTGGGCTGCATTCCACTTATTTCAGCATGGAAAAGAACCCGAATGAAATTATACTAAGAGGCCGCGGCAACGGGCACCGTGTAGGTTTCTGCCAGGAAGGCGCCATACACATGGCACAGCGTGGTTACGGCTATTTACAGATTTTGCATTTTTATTACCAGGGCATACAGTTAATCGATTCTTCGGCACTACCACTGAGTACGGGAACAAAATAAGAATTGTGTTATGAGCGTAAAGCTTAGCCAAATACCATTCGTAAGAATACTGGTTCCTTTCATAGCTGGCATTATAACCGAGCTTTATTTTCCCCTCCACCCCATTTTTGTTTATTCAGCCGCACTCTCATTATGCATCCTTTTCCTGTGGAATTGGCGCGAGAAAACGAAAGGTGCACAATACCCTCTGCGCTGGGTTTATGGCTCGTTAGCAGCTATCTTTTTATACTCCTCCGGTTATTGCCTTGCATTATTGCACACCCCATCAGAAAAGAAAAATTATGCCGGGTATATTGTTACCGGAAACAGGGATAGCTTGGTTATTACCATTACTTCCATTCCGCAGGAAAAACAAAAAACCATTAAAGCCACAGGGGAAATTACTTCAATTATAAAAAACGGAATAAGTTGTAATACTACCGGCAAAGCCCTATTTTATTTTCAGAAAGATTCCATTTCAAAAAAGTTGAATTATGGCGACGAATTGCTCGTCTATTCCCAATTAAATGAAATAGAACCGCCAACTAATCCGGATGAATTCGATTACAAACAGTTTTTGCAAAACCATGGAATTACCTATGAATGCTACGCTTCTGATTATACTTATTCGGTAATTGGAAACAGTAATTCTAACCCGGCACTTCGCTTTGCAAACAATAGCCGCAAGAAACTGGCCAACCTTTTGCATGAAAAAATTGGCGGCAATGAAGCCGAAGTTGCTTCAGCCATATTGCTCGGCTATCGTGATGACCTTTCCCGCAGCATTACACAGAGCTTTGTGGATAGCGGGGTTGTGCATGTAATATGCGTAGCCGGTTTGCATGTCGGAATTATATTTCTCCTGCTTAATTACCTGATTGTTTTCCCAAATAAATTCAACTATGGAAAATTGCTAAGTATGGCTTTAATTCTTATTATCCTATGGCTCTATGCTCTGTTTACCGGCTTTGCAACACCCGTTTTACGGGCCACCATTATGTTCAGTTTTTTAACCATTGGCAATCATTTCCGGAAATACACAAACAATGTAAATACCCATGCTGCCTCCGCTTTCATTATACTGCTCTTCGACCCATTCTCCCTGGCAGATGCAGGATTTCAACTCTCATATTTATCCGTACTTGGCATTATTGTTATATACAAACCGCTGCGCTCTATCTTTAGCCCGCCGAATATTATAATCCGTAAAATATGGGAACTGGCTTGCGTTTCAATTGCAGCACAGGTGGCTGTATTACCACTATCTATATTGTATTTCCACCAGTTCCCAAACTACTTTATCATCGCAAATATTTTAATTGTTCCCTTACTGGCAGCAGTAGTTTATATCGGAATAATTTTCTTTCTCACTTCATGGATACCGGTTATTTCAAACGCAACTGCCTTTTTGCTTCAAAAGTGCCTTTTGATTATGAACGCTATTGTTTCGGGCGTGGCTCATTTACCCTTTTCTGTTTCAAAAGGAATCAGCATCTCCAATATTGAGGCTTTGCTTTTATTTCTGTTCATTGTCTTTTTTATCCTCTATTTCTCTTCCCGGAAATATTATACACTACCATCAGCGCTATCGGTTTTCGCACTATTTCTTTTTATACAGGCTGTTAAAAAGACTATTCATTCCCGCCAGGAAATATTTGTCGTTTATAACATCCCCGGAAAATCGGCAGCTACTTTTATTTCCGGTTCACAAAGCCTGATGCCATTCAGCAAAGCAGATTCTGCGGATATTGCCATACACATACAATACAACTGGTGGAGATTAGGCGTAAAAAACAACGCGAAAATTAATTCAGATACAAACGCGGTTTTGCTGAACGGAAAAATTATGCTGTTAAAGCAATTTGTCCGGTTCAATAACTCTAAAATTGCATTTATAAGGAAAAACTCCGATGTGGTTTTATCGACCAAAAAATTAACTCTTCATGCTGTTGTAATTTCGGCCGGATATGATTTGGATATAACCACTTTGAAAAATGCGTTTACCTTTGATACCCTGATATTCGACTCATCGGTACCGGAATACAAATTGAAAAAATGGGAAGCCGAATGCAGGCAATTAAACCTGCATTACCACAGCGTTAAAACACAGGGTGCATTTATAGAAAACTGTTAATTTGAACAAAAATATGGACAAGCATGCAGTAGCGAAAAAGGTTGTAGATACAATGTTTGAAAACGACTATTTCAGCCAATGGCTGGGTATAGAACGGGTTACGGTAGAACCGGGACATTGTGTTTTGAAAATGAAAATCCGAAAAGAAATGCTGAACGGCTTCACCATCGCCCATGGCGGAATTGCTTATTCCCTTGCTGATAGCGCTTTGGCGTTTGCTTCCAATTCACACGGACGGAAAAGTGTATCTATAGAAACATCCATTTCACATACCGTTTCACTTCAGGAAGGAGATGAAATAATAGCCACAGCCAAGGAAGAAAGCTTATCTAATAAGGTCGGAATATACTACATCACAGTTACCAATGATGGTAATACAGTAGCGCTCTTCAAAGGCACAGTGTACCGCACATCGAAAGAATGGCTTTAAAGAACTATAAAAGTATTGAGTACTGTGTAATGAGTATTGTGTATTTATTCAAAACTGACACACTACCCACTACTCAATACACGATACTACTTAAAACTTAGTTCTGCGCGTGCAAAGCCACTCTGTTACCTTCGGTATCCACAAAGAAGGCCATATAGCCAATCTCCGGGCTTATTTGCATTTTAGGCATAATCATTTTTCCTCCGGCGGTTTCAATTCTGCCAATAACTGCATCAATGCTGGGGTTTGCATTCAGGTAAATAACCGCGCCATCCATACTTGGTTTGTGCGAAGGGCCTTCAACTAAAGCGCCTGAAACCTTTCCATTACCCATTTCGGCAGGAAAGCTCATCATTTTCATACCCATCATTTCGCCCATCGAATCCATTTTATTACCGAAAATAGTTTCATAAAATTTGGCAGCCCTCGAAATATCTGTTGCAGGTATTTCGAACCAGTTTAATGCGTTTGTCGTCTTGTCCATTTTATTTGAAATTTAATTTGTTTTTAATTACCCACAAAGATAACATAATTCCTTTCCTCGAATCTTACCAGTTTGTTAAATAATAAAGGCATTATGAGAGTATCGGTAAAATACTTTTAATCTTTATATTTTAACTTGCGGCACAAAAAAAGGAGTTATAGGTATTTTTTTATCTATCTTTGCGAAGGTTATTCGAAATCGTATCGTCTAAATCATACATACGCCTAAATAATGCAGTAATTTTGGTACTTGCTGCAAGTGTTAATAATGTTTGGTGTGGTTAATTAGTATATGCACGTAGGCAGGGGAGGCCGTTCAGGGGAAGGCGCCTCTGCCGAAATGCATTTTTTAATACTTCGGAGAATATTTCCTTTCCAAAAACCATTAAAGTTTATATGTAACTGAGCCACCAATTTTCCGGATGGGCCGATTTGTATTTTCCATACCATTTACATGGCAAATAGAGCGCCGCTACTACACAAACCCAAATAACATAAACTGTCCACAGGTGATATTTACCCTGTACACCAAATGGGGTATTGGGGCTTTTATCATCCATTACCATTGCTATTGCATGTATAAGGTAAATATGCACAATGTAATAGAACATAGGAACCTTGCCTATTGTAACCAGAAAATTAGTTAACCGGTTTTGCACCCCGTCAAGAGCATATAAAATTAATATGGCCGGACCCAGTATCATTAACGCAAATTGGAGCGATACCGGATATTTGGTACAGTTTATAAAGGAAGCGAACGTATAGCGCCATGGCACCTGGTAATCCCAGGGTTGTGGGTCGCCATACTTATTAATCAGGCGTAAAACAATAAATGCAACAATACATACCAGCCCGGTAAAAAGCAATGTCCTTTTGCGGACTGCCGCCTCCACTTGCGGGGCAAAAACCTTTCCAAAACCATAACCGGCACATATAAGCCCGAAATAGGGAAGCAGCGTATAAAATATAAACACCCCTGCCTTATCATTAAATGCAATGTAGCCTTGCTGGTGAAGAATCATCCATACATCACTCCAAAACGTGCCGGGTGTAACATGAACCGAGTCGAAAAGATTGTGCGTACAAACAATAAGCAACCCAATTCCCAATATGGCAGCATAAGGCAGCCAAACCATAGCGGAAAGGAAAATCATTGCCATACCGATAGCCCAAATAACCATTAATATGGTATGCTGAAAATCGAAATTATATTTCCAACCGATAGCAACCACAGTAATTTCAAGAAATACCAGCCAAAGCCCCCTTGTAAACAAAAAGCGGCTTAATTCGGCTTTTGTATGCTTCAACCCGTAAAGGTATGCCGAAACACCTGTAAGCAATATAAACGTAGGGGCGCAAAAGTGGGTAATCCACCGGGTCATAAATAAGGGATAGGGCGAATACCTTAGATCGAGCGGATTATGCAAAAATGCGTCGAAATGAAAGAAATCCCTGATATGGTCGAGGGCCATAATTATCATTATCAGCCCCCTCAGAGCATCAATAGATTGTATGCGCAAAGGCTTCATGGGTGGAAGTATATAACACCAAATGTAAACATTATCTATTGCTTATAGATTATTTGTTCCTTTTTATCTCGTATTTATAGTTATTTTTGCAATTATTACGCCTTTTATAAAACTCACATCCATGAAAAAACTTACTTTTTTACTCTTAGCTGTTAGTTCTTCACTCGCAACTATCCATGCCCAATCGGGAATAATTAATACTATTGCCGGAGACGGAATTGCCGGATTTGCGGGCGACGGAACCTCCGCCACCAATTCTAAATTGGATACCATACAGTTTATTGCAGTCGATGATTCCGACAACGTATATATTGCCGATGCGCAGAACAACCGTATCCGTAAAGTGTACAAACAAACAGGCATAATAGCTACCATTGCAGGAACCGGCACCCCCGGCTATACAGGCGATTACGGACTGGCCGTAAATGCAGCTATCGACTACCCTGTAGCAATAGCAATAGGCCCGGGCGGCGATGTTTATTTTACCGATGGCGGGAATGGGGTTGTGCGTAAAATAACCAAATCGACCGGTGTAATAAACACCTTTGCCGGAACAGGTATTTTTGGAAACTCAGGCGATGATTCCGCTGCTACTAATTGCAGGTTTGAAGCACCTACGGGAATAGCAGTAGATAATTTAGGCAATGTTTACATTGCCGATGCCGACACCGGAAACAGCCGCGTGCGCGTGGTTGATGCAGCCAACGGAAATATTTATGCCTTTGCAGGAACAGGCAGGCACGGATTCAGTGGAGACGGAGCAGCCGCAACAGCAGCCCAACTTAACCAGCCGCTTGGTATTTCATTAGATAATTCAGGCAACCTGTATATAGCCGATTGGGAAAATGCGGTAGTACGCAAGGTTACTATTTCATCGGGTATTATAAGCACCGTAGCCGGAATACATGGCGTGTTTACTCCGGAACTGACCAATGGCACAGCCACCAGCGTACCCATCAGCTACCCTACCGATGTAGCCTGCGATGTAAACGGAAATGTATATATATCGGATGTGGGCACAGGCGTAATTCGTGAACTTACCCCTTCCAATGGCAATGAAACCATGCTGGCTGGTAACGGCCTACCCGGATTCGACGGTGACGGCGGACAAGCGCTTAACGCAGAATTGAACTACCCATTTGCAGTGGCTTTAGACGGAGCTTCCAATATATTTATTGGTGATTTATTAAATTTCCGCATCCGCGAAGTGAATGCATACGTTTCTACAGTGCCTGAAATTTCGGCATCGGGCAACTTCTCTGTTTATCCTAACCCTGTTTCAAATATCCTGAATATTGCTTTTTCCGCAACCTACAATTCTGCTCAAAGCACCCTTGAAATTATGGACATTACAGGCAGAGCAATTATCAATTCGCCATTATCTATTGTAAATTCAAACGCTTCTGTGGATGTTTCAACGCTTTCTGCGGGAATGTACTTTATAAAGATTTCAAACACTGCTTCTTCCGAAGTGGTGAAGTTTATTAAGGAGTAGTTGCTTATCCCACTACTTTAATGTAATCCATGTCTCTGTGTTAAAAATACAAACCACGGAGGCATGGAGATTACAGATTTTCATGGAAGTATTATTTTTAGTAATTACCTTGCCCATTTCTGCTATCTTGTTAGAATTATACTTTTATAGTGAGCAACTGAAAATAGTTCCGTATCCATTTACGCCACCCGAAGAGGTCATACCATACAGCACATTTTTTGACAGCACTAAAGAGCCCTGAGGGTAGGCGCCAAAAGTTCCAGCACCGAAACTGAAAATGTTAACGTAGGAGCTGTCATTGGTATTAATTGTGAAAATATTGCCTGCCAAATACTCACCGCCGGCATTTGTCATTCCATACATAGTACTTCCATTTAGTATTAAAGCACCATAAGGGGAAGCACCGTCACCTCCATCAAAATCGAACATATCAGTATAGGTTTTAGAAAGAACATCGTAAGAAAAAATAGCTCCAACATTATTTTTTCCTCCTGCACTTGCCATCCCGTATAACTTAGTTCCCGAAAGAAGCAAAGAACCTTCCGGTTTCAACCCCATTACAGAGTTAAAAACAATCAGGTTCTGATAAACCATAAGTCCGGGTTTATATGAAAATACAACACCTCCATTAAAAGCTCCCCCGCCTAAACTGGTCGTGCCATAGATAGCCGTATCGCCATATGAAAGTGTTATACCCGCTAAAGGGGTATATCCGTTAGCGGTATTCAAATCATAAAAGCGATTATAATTTGCGCCAGAGGCATCTATTGAAAAAATGCATCCGCTTCCATTAGCTCCTCCCTGCGTTGTGGTTCCATAAAGCGTTGTTCCGCTTACGGTTAAATCTCCCTGCGGATATGCCCCGTCATCTCCTCCACCAAAAGTATGAAGCAGCGTAAATCCGCTTCCATCCAAATTAATAGAAAACAATACACCTTTATTGTTAGCCCCTCCCTGTTTAGTCATTCCAAATAAGCTTCCGCTCAAAAGTGTTAAATCGCCATAAGGTTGGTTGCCATCCGCGGTTCCTCCGCTGAAGTTATGCATAATTGTAAATGCGCTGCCGCTGTTACTGATGCTAAAAATAGTTCCGTCTCCGTTAGCGCCTCCTGATGATGTCATTCCATATAGCGTATTCCCCGAAACGACTAATGAGCCATAGGGGTAAGCTCCGTTGCTTTCATTAAAACTAAAAAGAGTAGTGTATGTGCCTCCGTTTGCCGTAGGTGCGGTTGTGACATTCGAGGGTGGGGTTTCGGCTGACTTTTTGCAGGAGATAATAAGCAGTAACAAACCGGCAATAAGAATTTGCTTTTTCATTCCATAAAGATAAGAAATTTCTCCATCCTAGAATAGCCCCCACTTATTAAACGGCGGCTTTCACTTATTGTATAGTAGGTTTGGGTTATTGTGTGGTAAATGTGTGGCATTTGCCACCCACCGTTTTATATCACAGTTGGTGAAAAACCGTGACATATCGCAATCATCTGAATATCTGAATAAAAGTGCTTATGTCACACTTTTGAAAACCGTGTAAAAGTGTGACATATAAATTTTTTAAATCGCAGAAAAAATGCATGTTTTTCTTAGTGAAACTTTGTGTGTATTTACTTTGTGAACTTAGTGGTGAAAAACTTCCGATTGGGTAAGATTGCTTCGCAAAGCCTCGCAATGACGGACGCGATAATAATTACGAAAAACTACTGTATAACAAACCTAAATGTAATAGTACCGTATTGTTCCGGCGTATCGCCTGTGCTTCTGTTAAACTTGGTTTTTAACGCGGCATTTTTCACCAGTTCATACAAGGAGGCATCATTTAGGGTTGTCCCTTTTACACCGGGTGTAGCCTCTGTTACATTGCCATCCTGGTCAACGGTTATGCCCACCACAATTTGCCCTTGTTCAGGGTTATTGGTCACCAACCTTGGGCGGGTTACCAATTGGCGTCCGTTCAAGTCATAGCCAAATTTTCCATCGCCTGCTCCAACGCCAGCTCCGGGTCCTGTTCCCGTTCCATGTCCAGTTCCTCCGCCGGTGCCGCCAAGTCCCATATCTCCACTGCCGGCGCCGTTGCCTCCACCGTTGCTGCTGGCTTTGGCAGTTTTAAATTTACTTAAAGCGCTTGCCAGTTCTACACTGGGCTGAGGAGGCTTGGGAACAGTATCGACGCGTTTCGGTTGCACCTTAGCCGTATTACTTGGTATTGGTGTGGATGCCTCCACATCGTTATTTATGGTAGGTGCATTTGCCACAGGGGCTTTTGCCACAGGTGTAACGGCATTTGTTGCACTACCTGCATTACTTGCACTGCCGCCACCGCCGCCACTAACCAAATCTAGTTCCAGTTCCGGCGTATTAGGTGCAGGAGGAAACGGCGGAATGGGGGTGTATATGTAAAACAACCATAAAAATATCAATATCGCTGCGTGAATAGCTATTGTAATAAGGGCTGCCCGGAATTTATAGCCCATGAAAAACGCGCCAATGGTCAGCGTATCGTCATCCTTCTTATCATATAGAGCAGCGGTTGCCATTTGCTATTTGTTTGCCGGTTGAGTAGCCAAAACCATTTTAATTTTGAGGTCAGCGCCTATTTGAAGAACATCCACAAGGTCTTCAATAGTCAATGATTTGTCAAACCTTAATACCGCTGTTGGTTCTGTTAACCCGATAATTTTAGTTTTCAAAGCCGGCTCAAGAGCCACTAAATCTATTTGCTGGTTATTTAAGTAATACTTTTGGTCATGCAAGCCCGGTTGGGTTGGAGCAGTTACAGATATAGTTATTTCCTGCTTATTCATTTCCTGCACCTTTTTCGAATTCGGCAAGGTTAGTTTCACAATACTGGGATTTACCAGTGTCGAAACAATCAGGAAGAACAGCAGCAGGAAGAACATAATATCGTTCATGGCAGATGCCTCCACATGCGCGCTGAACTTATTTTCTCTTTTTATCTTCATCTTAAAATGAATTGTAAATTTTGAATTATAACGTGTGAATGAAATTCATTTAGCATTTACAATTTAGCATTTGGCATTTTTTGTGAATCCTGCACCATATCCATAAATTCAATACCTACTATTTCCATCCTTTGAATGGTTTTATTCACCATTATGTTCAGCCAGTGAAAAGCGATGAATGAAAATATGCCAATGGATAAACCCGTGGCGCTGGTTATCATTTTTTCATACAGTCCGCCCGATATGGCGCCAATGCTTATATTGTTCGTTAAAGAGATGCTGTAGAAGATTTTAATAACCCCCAAAATAGTTCCTATAAAACCAAACATGGGCGCAATACCGGCAATTATACCAAGTACATTCAGGTTCTTTTCCAGTTTATACACTTCAATCTTGCCTACGTTTTCCATGGCATCTTCAATGTCCTTATAGGGCATCCCCATTTTACTTATACCCTTTGCAATCATACGCGCCTGCGGATTATCGGCACTTTTGCACAAGGCTTTTGCCGCCTCCAGATTATTATTCTGCATTACATCGCGCATGGAATTAATGAAATTTTTCCCCGAGCGTGATGCTCTTTTTATATAAATATACCGTTCGATAAGCAGAAATACACTTATTGTGAACAGTAATGCCAACGGATACATAATGGGGCCGCCTTTCAAAAGCAACTCTAATAGCGATATTTTATCGGGTGCAGCAGCAACTGCCTGTGCAGCAGCTTTGGCTGTATCTACTACTGTGGTTGTAAGTGTGGTTGCCGTAGCAGGCACCTGTAATAACAATTGATGAATCATAAGGGTTACTTTAAAATTAAGATTTCGAAATGCTAAAGTATTTTACCCTTCTATATGAAAAATGTTAAGCGATTGCAATATATGAACACAATACTGTTAGTTGCTATACGTTAAACAAAAAAGAATGTTACTTATCTTTGTATTTAAATAATAATTATTATTGCAGCGTGTGTCTGATTTTTTATTCCAATAAAAATCATAAGCCATGGAAAAAAAGAAAGAAATAAAGAATAAAACCAAAGAAAAACTGAAACCTTCAAAACCTGCTGCCAAAGCGGCTCCTGCTAAAAAGGACGCTGGCACGAAAAAATCACCTGCTTCGAAAACCGATAAAAAATCGGACAAGGAAAAACCTGAAAAAAAGGCAAAATCTTCATCAGTAAAAGATGCCGAAAAACCTAAAAAGAAGGTAAAACCTGCGGCGAAGGGTGGAAAATCTTCCAAAAGCCAAAAAGATTTCTTCGAGACCGATGAAGATGAAGAGGAAGAAGAAGGAACTGTAAAACGGGAAGAAGTTGAAGAAGAAGATACCGAAATCGAATTCGACGAAGCTTCAGGTATTGAAGACCTGAGCAGCCTTGACGATGACGATGATGAGGATGACTTCTACGGAGATGACGATTACTAAGTCGGGACTTACTTCATTTCGGTATAGATTCCTCACTCCGTTTGGAATGAGAGTTATTTTTTGTTAGTATATGAAAAGGAGCGGGCTTTGCCCGCTCCTTTTCATTCTCAAAACACACCCCTTTAATTGTTATTCCGAACGGAGTGACGAATCTGTAATTTAATTTCCTGATTTATACACAACTCCTCCTGAACTATCAGTCTGTGCACCTGTAACGCTACTCAGTGTATTTATTTTGTTTTCAATTTTCAAAACTCCAAGGAGAGCAAAAACCAGCGCTTCTTTAAAATTTACCAGTATTGCATCTGGAATTACAATTTTATGCTTCGGTAATTTATCCCTGAGCGTAGAAATAAGGAATTTATTATTCGCACCGCCACCGCTAATCAGCAAATTACCTTTTTTACCGCTGGCCAGTATGACACCTGCAATTTGTTGAGCTATATGTTCGTTTACCGTTGCCAGCTTATCTCCCGTTGAAATAGTACTGTTTTTAATTAAAGGTAAAAAATAGCTCTCAAACCATTCCCTGCCTAGTGATTTAGGCTCTTTCTTTTTATAATAATTGAGCGTGTTTAATTTCTGTAATAACTCCTTATTAACCCTTCCGGATTTAGCCATAGTGCCATCCCTATCGAAAATCTTGCCCTTTATGGCTGCCAAATAATTCAGGGCTGTATTCACAGGACAAATATCAAAGGCTATCCTGTTGTCTTTTTCTTCAAATGATATATTGGAAAAGCCGCCCAAATTAAGGCAAAAGGCATATTCCTGAAAAAGCAATTTGTCGCCGATAGGCACCAATGGTGCACCCTGTCCTTTTAAGGCAACATCCAATGTTCTGAAATCAGATACTGTTGTTATTCCGCAACCGGAAGCAATATTAGCGCCATTACCCAATTGAAAAGTGAAGCCCAATTCGGGGCGATGAAAAATAGTATGCCCGTGTGAGGAGACTAAATCAACCTTTTTTATTCCGTATTTCTTAATAAAACCCAATACCTTCTTACCTAAAAACTCACCATACGCGCTATGCAAATAAATCAGGTTTTCTCCGTTCAGTTTATGGGCCTCTGTCAGCTTAACCAACCAATCTTTGCTGTACTTTATGGTTTCCGCCTGATGGATGGCATACTTCCATTTGCCCTTGTTAAATTGGAACGTACAGTAAGCAATGTCCAATCCGTCGAGCGAAGTGCCCGACATTAAACCGACTACATTATACTCCTTCATTTTAATTAAGGATAGTATTATTTTCTTTTGCCTTCATCAAAGGCCCAGTAAAGCCCAAAACCCCACTCAATATACATGGTTGGAGCATTGGCCCATGATGTGTTATAGCCGAATATTTTTTGGTCGAGCCCGGTTAATGCAGGGTCAAATTTATAGCCCAAAAACTCATACGTAACTTCCAGGCCAATGCGAAGCTCATTGTTCACCCGGTAGCCTGCTAATACATTTGGAGTTAAGAAAAAGGACTTTTCATTAAAACCTCCTTTAGGAGCAGGAGTATATGCATTATTATAATGTATGAGTGAAGGTCCCGCACTCAGCGAATAGCAAAACAGAAAGTCGTTCTGCATATACGTATAATAGCCTACTTTTATTCCGGCGTTATATACAATCATTATAGTGTTAACACTGGCACCTATCTCTGTATTGCCAAACTGAGCCCACTCCGCTTCACCCCCTACAAAAATATGCTGGGCAACTACAAAATTACCCGAAACATGTCCTGCATAATCTCCGCCTAATGACTGACGTAATGCCTTATTGGTAAGCGCATATACAACCCCTCCCCCAATTTGCACCGAGCCTTTATAGAATATCTCTTCCGTGGCAGGTGCCGCAGGAGTTAATGTATGGTCGGGATACCGCATTCCTGTATCTTGCTGCGAAAAACAATGAAAGGAGATTAGTACTCCCACAACCACTAATAAGAAACTCCTTTTAATATTTACCATGCTTATAATAATATGAGGTCTGTCATTGGTAAGCTCTGCAAAGAAATCTCAATCAGGTACCCTATTTTACAGAGATTGCTTCGTTCCTTGCAATTACGAAGTTTGACTCTGCACTTTATTATGGTTGAATCACTAACGTTCAAAAGCCTTATTTATTTTGCCGTAAAACCTTCCATCACTTCAGCACTTACCCCTGTGGTGGAGTATCCGCCATCATGATAAAGGTTTTGCATAGTAACCATTTTGGTTAAATCAGAGAAAAGCGTGATGCAATAGTTGGCACAGTCTTCAGCACTGGCATTGCCCAATGGAGAAATGGAATCGGCGAAATTGTAAAACTCATCAAAACCCTTGATGCCGCTACCTGCTGTGGTGCGTGTTGGTGATTGGGAAACAGAATTAACCCTCACCTTTTTTGCTTTACCATAGTGATATCCAAAGCTTCTTACAATTGATTCGAGCGTTGCCTTGGCATCCGCCATATCATTATAGAACGGGTAGGCACGTTGGGCAGCTATATAAGAAAGGGCCAGGACACTTCCTCCTTCATTAATGGCATCCATTTTTTTAGCGACGGACAGCATTTTATGGAGTGATATAGCCGACACATCCAAGCTTTTCATCATAAAGTCGTAATTCAGGGCATCGTAAGGAAAGTTCTTCCGGATATTAGGCGACATACCGATAGAATGTAATACAAAATCAATTTTTCCGCCCAGAACATCCATAGATTGCTGGTAGAGAGCCGTAAGTTCCTCCACATTGGTAGCATCGGCAGGAATAATCTGTGAGCCTGTCTCCTCCGCCAGTTTTTTTATTTCACCCATACGGAGTGCAATAGGCGCATTGCTCAATGTAAAGATAGCACCTTCGGCATGGGCTTTTTGGGCCACTTTCCAGGCAATAGAATTAGAATCTAATGCACCGGTAATGATGCCTCTTTTTCCTTTCAGTAAATTGTGTGTCATAGTTGGGGCGTTAAAATTTAGGCAAAGATAATACAAGGACAGAGATAAGAGATAAGTTATGAGAGATAAGAGGAAACATAGAACGCGGATGACACAGATTGCTTATGATTAATTAAGATAAAATCAGCGGAAATCTTATTAAATCGGGGCATTTGAGTTTCATTTCATTTTATTGCTTACCTTTATTTTCGGGTTTTCCTCTTAAAAATCACATGATGAATAAATTTTACATTAAAATAATACTTGTTGTTTTTCTTATTGGTCTGTCGTTTGCATCATGGGCTCAAATTATAAATACTATTGCAGGGAATGGCATAGGGGGATTTTCTGGCGATACAGGACCAGCTAATGCTGCGGAAATTAATTATCCTCTAAATGTATCTGTAGATGCTTTGGGAAATGTCTACATAGCCGATCATGATAATAATCGTATCCGAATAATTAACACTTCTGGCATTATCAGCACCATTGCAGGTACTGGCGTTTTAGGTTACTCTGGTGACGGAGGCCCTGCCACAGCAGCAGAACTTAATATCCCAGACGATGCAAAATCGGATGCTTTGGGGAATATTTACATTGCTGATCTTGGGAATTACCGTATACGTATAATAAATACTTCAGGAATCATAAATACCTTTGCAGGCAATGGTATCAGAAGTTATTCCGGTGATGGCGGCCCTGCAATAGCAGCGGAGCTTATTGGACCTTGCAGTTTGGCAACGGATGGTTCTGGAAATGTTTATATTGCTGATGGGCTTAATAATCGAATCAGGATTGTAAATAGTTCTGGCATAATTAACACCTTTGCGGGTGATAGTGCTATTGGGTACTATGGTGATGGAGGACCAGCAACATCAGCAGAATTAAATGACCCCGTTGGGGTGGCAACAGATGCTTTTGGAGATGTTTATATTTCCGACCAACTTAATAGCCGCATCCGAATTGTTAATACTTCAGGAATCATTAATACTTTTGCAGGTAATGGCACCTTTGGTTTTTTGGGTGACGGTGGAGCAGCTACGGCTGCTGAACTAGATGGTCCGGAAGGTATTACAATTGATGCTTCCGGAAATGTATACATAGCTGATTATTCTAATGGACGTATCCGATTTGTGAATACTTCGGATACTATTAAAACTATTGCAGGTGATGGTTATTTTGGTTTTTCAGGTGATGGTGGTGCAGCCACTGCGGCAGAACTTAATGGCCCAACAGGTATAGCAGTGAACACTTTCGGATACATATATATATCAGATTTGAAAAATAACCGCATAAGACAGATGGGTTCTGTTACCGGAGTGAATACTATCTCATCCACCTACAACCAAATAACCATCTACCCTATCCCCACCACAGGTTCCTATATCATTACTGGCGTATCACAAGGGCAAACAATAGAATTGTATAATTGCACAGGAGAAAAGTTAAGCAGCACGATTGCTACTAATGAAACTGTGCAAATGGATGTCTCTAATTCCGCAAATGGAATTTATTTTATCAGAATAATGAACAAAGACGGCACTGTTGTTTCAACCAAAAAGATTGTGAAAACAGAGTAAGACCTAACGTCATTGCAATGACGAACATTACTTGCCTTCCAACAGCTCGCTCGCCGTTTTCAAAGCCGAACTTCCGGGCTTGTCGGTGCTTATCATACGGGCAATTTCTTCAATACGTTCGCCGGAGGTTAACCGTTTTATGTGCGTAACGGTTTTATTCTTCTCGTTGTTTTTATATACCAGGAAGTGCGCATCGCCTTTGCTGGCAATCTGTGGTAAGTGGGTAATCATCATCACCTGCATTGATTTACTTATCTTAAATACCAATTCAGCAACCTGCCCCGCTACTTTACCTGATACGCCTGAATCTATTTCATCAAATATGATGGCTGGCAATTCGGTATATTTTGCAATCAGCGATTTAATTACCAGCATTACCCTTGATAATTCCCCGCCGGATGCTACCTTCTCCACCTCGCGCAAATCTTTCCCCTTATTGGCAGAGAAAAGAAAATGCACAGCATCTGTACCGCTGTTGGTAAAGTTCTCAACGGTTACTCTTTCTATTTTAAATTGGGCATCGGGCATACCCAATAATATCAAGTCTTTCTGAATATCCTTTTGCAAACCGGGAATAACCTTATCCCTTCCGGCGCTAATTTTTGCAGCCAGCGCTTTCAATTGCTTATGGAGCGATTCTTTTTCCAGATTCAACTTTCCAATAGTAGTTTCCAAAGATGAAAGGCTATTCAACCTTACTGAAATATCATCCTGAATTTTTAATAATTCAGCAACAGTATTTACCCTGTGCTTATGCGAGAGGTGATAAATGCTTTCCAATCTTTCCATCAGCACAGCCACCCTTGCCGGGTCATAATTTATTTTCTCTTCCAGAAACTCCACTTCAGCGCCAATATCCTTCAGTTCGATAATAGAAGCGTTTAACCGCTCAAGCAGTTCGCCTAATTTTGGGTTGTATGCTGCAATGGTATTTAACCTGTTTTTCACATCTGTAAGAAGATGCAAAACATTATCATCACCTGCTTTTAGTATGCCTGTTGATTTCACCAGCGCATCTTTTATCTGCTCGGAATGGTTAAGAAATTCCAACTCTTCCTCCACTTTTTTTTCTTCACCTTCCACTAAGTTAGCGTCCAGCATTTCCTTCAACTGAAACTCGAGGTAATCTTTTTCTTTGGCTGCCTCATTTTCCTTGCTGATAAGCTCTTCCAGCTCTTTGCTTACCGCTTTATAGCGGACAAATTTTTGTTTATAGTCCGCCAACGTAGTTTTATGCGCTGCATATGCATCCAGCACCGACAATTGAAATTCGCTTTCATTAAGCGCAAGGTTTTCGTGTTGTGAATGGATGTCAATAAGCCTTGATGTAAGCGATTTTAATTGATTTAAAGTTACTGGTGTATCGTTTATAAATGCGCGCGATTTACCCCGTCCGACCGAGTCATCCGGGCGGGCTTCCGGGGAAACCTCGCGGCGAATGGTAATTTCATGCTCATAGTCAAGGTCATTTTGCGAAAAGAAGTTTTTCACTTCCTCGGAATCACTTATAAAAATACCTTCAACAATACATTTTTTAGATTTATCATTTACCAAATCACCTTCTGCCCGTTGGCCCAACAAAAGTGATAAAGCACCTAATAATATAGACTTTCCCGCACCTGTTTCGCCGGTAATAATAGATAAGTTGGAAGGGAATTCCACCTCCACCGAATCAAAGAGTGCGTAATTCTGTATTTTTAGTTTCTGTAACATGGAAAAGCCCGCCCGGATTTACCATCGGTACGGACAGGCAAAGATGAGAAAAAAAGAGGCACTTTGGAATGCAATTTAAAAACTTGCCACAGATTTCACAGTTTAAATATTGAAATACAAAAAAAAGTTGACTTTAAATCTGTGAAATCTGTGGCAGCCTATTCTTATTTCATATTTATAAACGTACTATATTGCCGGCCCAATAACCTTTATTTATGAAAGAAAAACTGCGCTGCGAATGGAGTTTGAAAGATGACCTGTATAAGGAGTATCACGATGTGGAATGGGGAACACCAATACATGACGACCAAAAATTGTTTGAATTCCTCGTATTGGAAAGTTTTCAGGCAGGATTGAGTTGGCATACCGTACTAAAAAAACGCGAGAACTTCCGCAAGTCATTTGCCAATTTCGATGCCAAGAAAGTATCCAAGTTTGACCGGAAGAAATTCGATGAACTGATGCAGGATGCGGGTATTATCCGCAACCGTTTGAAAATAGAGGCGGCCATAAATAATGCGAATTGCTACCTGCAAATCCAAAAAGAATTCGGTTCGTTCGATAAATATGTTTGGAGTTTTGTGGGTGGAAAAACCATCGTAAATAAACGGAAATCCTTAAAAGAAATCCCGCCTAAAACAGACATCAGCGATGCTATGAGCAAAGACATGGGCAAGCGCGGCTTTAAATTCCGCGGCTCCACTATCTGCTATGCTTTTATGCAGGCGGTTGGTATGGTTGACGACCATGTGGAACATTGCTGGAA
Organism: uncultured Bacteroidota bacterium; assembly: GCA_903916255.1. Lineage (GTDB taxonomy): Bacteria > Bacteroidota > Bacteroidia > JABEUT01 > JABEUT01 > JABEUT01. The sequence continues at coordinate 21,906 of CAIWVW010000144.1, read as the reverse complement.
GAAGGCAAAAAAAAGAGGCTGATTTTATTCAGCCTCTTTTTTAAAAAACTATTCTCGTTTATTTTATCAGATTCACGTTTCCAATATATGCGTGTTTCTTATTCTTACCATCATAAACGGTAATCATATACACATAGGTATCTTCCTGCGCAATAGAGCCTTTTACAGAACCGTCCCATCCAATGTTGATATCGGTACTATGGAACAATTGCTGACCCCAACGGTCGTATATATACATCTCAAAACTCTTTACGTCATTGCCTTTCGCCATAAACACTTCATTTTTTCCATCCCCATTAGGAGTAAAGCCTGAAGGAATATACAATGCGAAAATTGGGTTTATTACTAAGCAGTTAGTAACGCTATCGATACAACCATATTGGTTTACCACGGTTTCTGTAGCGCAATAACTACCGGTATCCCAATATGTATAAGTAGGATTTTGCAAGTAACTCAAGGTATCATTGCCCGATACACCAAAACTCCACGACCAATAAACAATTCCATAAGCATCGGTCGACTGGTCTGTAAATTGAATTGTCGGGTTAAGCATCGTAGTAGGCTGAGGAGACATACTAAAGCTTGCCACTGGGTTACTGTATACCGTGATGTAATTCAACTTCTGTAATGTTGAACTGCAACCGCTGTCAGTTATAGTTGTAAGTGTTATCGGATAAGTTCCCGGATTTGTGTAGCAGAAAATCGGATTTTGTTCAATAGCAGAATCGCCATTTCCAAAGAACCATATATACTGTGTTATATTGCCTGAAGCGCTTGTGCTATGGTTTCTGAATTGTGCACAGAAAGTTGGAGACAGGCATCCGCTTGGGTTATCGACCGAGAAACTGGTAACCGGCAGTTGGTTTACATTTATTGTTATAGTAGCCGTTGCCAACCCACAACCGCTGGTGGCTGTTACTGTATAGGTAGTGGTAACTGAAGGCGTCACATTAACAACCGGGCCAGTTAATGGACCGGGTGTCCATGTAAACGGACTGGTAACATTTGTAGCGGAGGCTATCAGTTTTACAGATGAACCCTCGCAAATGGATACACGTGTAGCAGACACCCCTATGGTTGGTGGTTCAGCTAAATACACCGTAGTAGTTGCTGTATTTTGGCAGCCATGAGCATCTGTAACTGTAACAGTATAGGTAGTGGTTACCGTAGGAGTAACTGTTGGCGCAGCAACCGTTTGGCTGCTTAATTGCGAAGTAACCGGCAACCATGAATAGGTAAATGGAGCTGTTCCCACTGGTGTGGCAGTAATTGTAACATTAAGTCCCGCACACACAGTATCGTTCTGCGGAGCAATAGTAACGGTTGGCGGTTGGTTTACCACCACTTCAGCCGTTGTTGTTCCTGAACAACCATTGGCATCGGTAACAGTTGCCGTATACGTAGTAGTAGTAGCAGGTGAAACAGTAATATTGGCAGTAGTTGCTGCATTGCTCCATAAATACGTATACGGAGCCAAGCCACCTGCAACAGTTGATACAAGGGTAGCCGGGAAATTAAGGCACACTGTATCATTAGGAACCGTTATTGTCGGCATTGGTGGCGACGTAATTATGAAACAAACTGAATCCTGACAACCTTTATTATCGGTAGTAGTTACGCAATAATTACCTGCGCTAAGGCCGGTGATGCTAGATGTTGTCTGGTTATTTGGGGACCATAGGTAGGTGTATGGAGCCATACCGCCACTAACAGTAACACCGGCTGTACCCAGCATAATACAAGTAGCATCGGTTTGCGATTTTACAATGTTAAGTGTCCCCGTCAATGGGAAATTAATGGTGTCCTGGAATGTTTGGGCACAACCAAAATGTATTGTACAAGTGTAGGTATTTCCGGGGCATAAGCCTGTGGCCCAATGGGTAGTTTGTCCATTACTCCATGTATAGGTTATATTAACAGAAGTATCCGGCGCCCCGCATAAATTAAGCGTTAATGCAGCCGTACAGTTACAAGAACAAACATGGGTGCGTTGCTTGGTAATTGTAGGTGGGTTCGGCGGGCTTATTTTTACACTGGAAAGAAATCCTTTACCGCAAACATATAATGTACTGTCTAAGGAAGCCAGTGTTCCATTACCCAAAACAACATCATATACATTACCCGAGAATGGGCCTATAGTTCCGGTTTGTGCTAAATTGGAGTTATAAGTAAAAACATCGGTTTGGTTACCCACATAAATGTTATCGCACAAATCCACATCCAATCCGCCCCATTCAAAAGAACTGGTACCTGGCAAGACGGTGCTTGCATTAAGGTTACCTGTAGCTTTTACGTGCTGTTCAAGGGTTTTACCATCGTAGGTATATAACCAGTTGGGGCTAACTGCCATACCGTTCATACCATTGGCTGTACCTGTGCCGGGGCCTACGTATGATATACTGAATACTTCCTGAAAAGCATAATTATCCTGATAGGCATAGTTTGTAGGAACCATTGCAGGCATTGGCATTTGATAAATTACATTGTTGGCATAGTTAGGATTTGTAAAACTTGTACTATGTGTACTGGCTTCATATCCTACCGGTAATAAAGGGTCCATTGCAATCAAAGCCATATCGTGATACGGGTCATTCGGAGGGGTGTTCATCACATTGGCCATGGTAAACGTTGTCAAATTTGTATCGAGCGTAGCAGCCTGATTGGTTGTGGAGCCTACCGAACCGCCCCCTGCAACAAGTATAATATGGTCGCACAAATCATATGTAGCTCTCCATAATTCATCTTCACTTGAACTGGCTACATAGGCAAGTTGTAAAGCTCCGGAAACACTGATTTTATCGACCAAAGCCCCTGTATTGTTAAATCCTTCCAAAGCAAATGAGGTTCCGCTGGCTTTATCAACGCAAAAATCGCCATAGTACGGGAAGGTGAAATTTGAAGTTACGTATACCCAATTTTTCACACCCGAAGAACTGTATTGCGCTAATTGAAAATAGTTATATCCTCCGTATACATATACATTACCCTGATAGTCATAATCCACATCATACGCACCATCGTAACCTGAACTGCTCATATAGGAAGTGCTTTGAGTCCAGTTGGTACTCCACGGGTCAATTACTAACGTTTTGGAGGCATCCGTATTATTAACCGAAAATGTTTCTTCGGTGTTGTTCAATTGATAGGAGGAAGCCATAGTGCTGTGGCCTTCCTCATAAAAACTTGCCGGAGCATGGTCCATAAAATCACCCCATCCGGCATCTATTTTCACATTACCGGCATTATCAAGCACCATGTTTTTAGCGCCGTCATACTTCAATTTTATTTTAGATGCATCGGCACCCGGATGAACTATGAAGTTATATTTAACTCCTTCCTTTCCTTCAGGAAACATGTATTCCACATCAATACCGGGATACACATTCTGACAGGTAATTTTCCTGAATGCATGTGCAATTATGGTTCCTTTTTTTCCATTCGGGTAGGTATAATAATATGTTTCCTGTTGGCTGGCAATACTGGAAATATCATTATTGGCTCCTTCCCAGGTTGCCTTTAGATAATGGTCAACTGATTTAACGCTTGCGTCAAAATCATCCGGGTCTATCAGGCTATAGTGTTTTGGATTATCCTCATCCGCACGCATACACGAATTTTGGGTGAATTTATACACCAACCCCCGATTGGTGATAAAAGCATAAACATCGCCTACTTTTGCTCCGTAAAGGATTTTATCCCCTTGCGGCAAATCCGCTGTAAACTGACCTTTATTCTCAATAAAAACCTGGTCATCAAAAGGCTTTACAGTCCAGTTTGTTTTATAATTTGTGTTTTTGCAACCACCCGGATTTGCTGTAGTGGCTCCCTGCCCATTTACGGTTTTTATACCTGTCAGGAAGGAAATTGAAATTGCAAGGGAAACTAGTTGGTAATTTATTTTCATCAAAGTAAAAATTGGTATTATATAGCTTATTAACGGTGATAAATTTTATTTATTATATAAGGAGTTCAAATATACATACTTTTTTTAATAACCACATGATTCTAACCCTTTATTGTTTCAATTTCGGGGTAATTTCAGCACAGGCATACCCCTTTTACTTATTTTGCTTATGTTTGTTACCCTAAATCCTTATGTATGTACGGAATTCTTACACCTATTCACTCGTTTCTCCGCTGGGCGGTATTATTACTGCTGCTTGCCGTGATTTTTAAATCACTCCATGGCTTAATTTCCAAGCGCAGTTTTTCAAAATCGGATGATAAAATGAGCCTTTTTATGATGATTTCGGCTCATACCCAGCTTTTAGTGGGAATTATACTCTACTTTGTAAGCCCTTTTGTTCAATTTGGAAATACTACCGATAAGGAAGTCCGTTTTTTCACCATGGAACATTCTACCATGATGATAGTAGCCATTGTTTTTATGACCTTGGCAAGAATCCTCAGCAAAAAAGGCAAAACCGACGTCGCCAAATTCCGCAGGCTGTTCATTTTCTCCCTTATCGCTTTGCTAATAATATTCATGGCTATCCCATGGCCCTTCTCACCTATCTCCCGTCCATGGTTTTAACCACCCAGTTAAAAGTTCGTAAAGTTTGTAAAGTTCATAAAATATGAATCTTACTTATTGCAAATTATGAACTTTCTACCTTATAAACTTTATGAACTCATTTCATGATTGACCGCATTCTAAAAAAAGAACAGGCCATTTTGGTTGGCATATCCCATAAAGACCAAACCAAAGAGCAGATGTTGGAATACCTGGAGGAGTTAAAACTTCTTACCAAATCTTCGGGCGCCATTCCTGTTAAAATCTTCACCCAAAATGTTCATTCGTTTGACCCTGCTACGCTTATTGGAAAAGGGAAAGTACAGGAAATTCAAAAATACATTGACGAACACCCGGAGGTGGATATGGTTATTTTCGATGAAGAGTTAAGCCCATCGCAGCAACGTAATTTGGAAAAGGAAACCAAACGCAAAATAATGGACCGAACCGGATTGATACTTGATATTTTTGCCGGGCGTGCCCAAACTGCCTATGCTAAAACACAGGTAGAACTGGCCCAATATGAATACCTGCTTCCGCGCTTGGCGGGAATGTGGACACACCTTGAAAAACAACAAGGCGGCATTGGTATGCGGGGGCCCGGAGAAAGTGAAATTGAAACGGACCGCCGCCGTGCCAGAAAACGCATTGCACTTTTAAAAGAAAGGCTGGTTGAGGTTGATAAACAAATGAGCTCGCAGCGCAAAAATCGCGGACAGTTTATACGCGTTTCATTGGTGGGATACACCAATGCAGGGAAATCTACATTGATGAATTTAATCAGCAAATCGGATGTATATGCCGAAGATACCTTATTTGCTACACTGGACACAACTGTGCGAAAAATAACTTTTGGAACTACTCCTTTTCTATTGTCTGATACGGTAGGATTCATCCGTAAACTGCCAACTTTTTTGGTAGAAGCTTTTAAATCTACATTAGATGAAGTGCGCGAAGCGGATATACTATTACATGTGGTAGATGTTTCTCATCCTTCGTTTGAGGACCATATTCATTCTGTAAATGAAACACTAATACAACTAAAAGCAATTGACAAACCCATTATTCTTGTTTTAAACAAAACCGATTTATACCGTGTAGCGGATGATGATGGCTATCTGCATCCTGTTTCACTGGAGGACATGAAAAAATCGTGGATTGCCAACTTGAGCCCGAATTGTGTTTTCATTTCTGCGGTTGGAAGAACCAATATTGAAGAATTAAGGGACGTGATGTTGAAAATTATCCGTGAAGAATATGTGAAGCGGTATCCGTATGCTAATTTTTAGAACGATGGAAAGCGGATGACGCGGATTGCTTAAGATTCATTACGATTTTTATTTAACCACATATCAGCGTTTATCATAAACAATCAGCTTCATCTGCGTTCCATTCTTTTTTCATCCGTGTGCCATTAACCTCTTATTTTTATATATTTGAACCATGAAAATAGACTCGAAAACTGTAGATAAACTGGCAGACCTTGCTAAATTGGAGTTTGATGAAGAAGGCAAAAAGGAAATCATCAGCGACCTTAACCGCATTGTGGAATTTGTTGAAAAACTAAGCGAACTCGATACATCGAATGTGGAGCCACTTATATATATGGGTGAAGACAGGAACGTAATGCGCAACGATATTGTGAAGCAAGTTATAACACAACAAGAGGCCCTGAAAAATGCCCCTGTTAAAGATTCCGACTACATCAAAGTTCCAAAGGTTATTACTAAGGAAGGATAGGAGTTTCCTCCATTTGCATTGTATTTGCCTGCATTTGCCACACAACTTAATTGCAACAGTATTGTTTTAATCAGCAATTAATAGTTACTTATTACTAATCAGGCAATTATATGCTTGTGGGCTGTTTTAAAAACCCATTTAAACTGTTGCGAATAAAATTTCTCCTCCCTAAAAAAATGTGCAATTTTTATCGCATTGCCCTTGCCCGTTTTATAAAGGAAATTATTCCGGCAAGCACCAATATTTCTCCTGCAATAAATACCCACCAGTTAAAACTTTGGGGTACATAAGCGCTAATTTCATTAAACAGTTTATCGCGCAAGGGAAGCACTAAGACTGTATTATGGCTGCTGCAATATTTTAAATAATCTTCAATAAAGGAAAGTATTATAACAAGGCTTCCTGAGATTAGAAGCATCCACTCTTTTGGTTTTAAATGGACATCGACTCCTTTTTCCTGGTAATATAATATGGCTGAAGTAAGAGCAATCATACTGAGCGAAACAAGACAGGGAGCCAATACCGGCCCTACCCAGGGGACAGGAATAATAAACAGAATATCCCAGGTAAACAGTGATTCGGGCCAGCCGATAAGCAGTTTCAGAAACACATAATAGAAAATATCCCAGATAGCAAAACAAAAAATGAAAATGCCAAACTTCTGAGAAGTATTTTTCCCGCTGAGAATACCGATAGCAAGTAACATAATAATGGTGGCTGCTTCCCTAAAAAATTCCGTCATGCCAATAGATGATTCTATAGGAGTTAATGGAAATTGAAAACCATTGGGGTAATATATTTTCCGGAGATAAACAACTACGGCAGCCTCCAGAAAACCCATAGCAATGCTAAATGCAACGAGCCAAAATAGTTTTGTCTTAAAATTGTTCGTCATTTGTAAAGTTGACTTTGAACCGGAAATATATTCTTTATAACTGATAATTTCACAATTCATTATGCCTGAATTAAAATTAAAAATCGCTCTGTCCAAAATTGAATTACATTTGTATACTTGTAAAAAAAAATAAAATGAGCCATTACGATTGGTCAAAACTTTCACTAAAAGTAGATATCAGGGCTACGCCAATTGCGGCTTATAATGCATGGGCCACACAATCTAATTTAGAAAGCTGGTTCTTACGGAAAGCGCTCTTCACAACCCCCGATGGCAAATTGAGGGAAGAAACAGCACCCGTGCAACCGGGCGACACGTATTTATGGCGCTGGCATGGTTATGACGACAAAACACAGGAAAAAGGCAAAATTCTTGACCTGAACGGAAAAGATATGTTTAAATTCACTTTTGCAGGAGATTGTGAAGTAACAGTTACCTGCAAATTGCAGGAAGGCAGAACTATTATGGAATTGGTTCAGGAAAAAATCCCGACTGATGAAATTTCGAAAGTACGGGTACATTTGGGTTGCAACAATGGCTGGACTTTTTATTTGGCAAACCTCAAATCCATTATGGAAGGTGGCCTCGACCTACGAAATAAAAATGTAAACATTAAGAAAGTCATTACTTCGTAACGTGTCGTCCGAAGAAAAAAATCCGGATAAAAAAGAACCCGAACTATTCCAGGATGGGGAATATTACCTGACCGCGGAAGGCTATCGTGTCTTTACCGAAAAATTCCATTTAAAAAGAGGCTATTGTTGTGAAAACGGTTGCAAACATTGCCCCTATGGCTTCCATGATAAAAAGAAAAAGGGGAAAAGGTGGTGGTAATAGAACACTAATCCTTCTTTCTGATTTGAGAAAAGACCTTTTCTAAAATAGATTTCTCCACCGAATCAAACTGCTTATGCCTTCTTTCAAAAACACGGGTTGCAGTTTCAAAAGCTTTATCTAACTCATAGGTAGTAAATCCGCCTGAACCGCCCCAACTGAAGGATGGTACAAACTTGGGCGGGAAATCTCCGCCAAAAATATTTGCGCACACACCCACCACAGTTCCGGTATTAAACATAGTATTAATGCTGCATTTAGAATGGTCGCCCATCATCAGCCCGCAAAAAGTCAGCCCCGTTGTAACCATTTTTTCTGAAAAATGGTCATATATACTTACTTCGGAATAATTATTTTTAAGATTTGATGTATTTGTATCTGCACCTAAATTGCACCATTCGCCAAGCACCGAATTACCTAAAAACCCATCGTGCCCTTTGTTGGAATATCCAAAAATTACGGAGTTGCTCACCTCCCCCCCCACTTTGCTGTGAGGGCCGACAGTTGTAGGTCCATATATTTTGGCCCCTGCTTTAACAGTAGCCCCATCGCATAAAGCAAATGGCCCCCTTATTACTGACGCTTCCATTACCTCAGCATCTTTACCTATATATATCGGCCCTGTAGTGGAGTTTAAAATGGCACATTCGAGCTTTGCGCCTTTTTCTACAAAAATATTTTTTCCAAGAAGCGTATTTGTTTTTGAAATCTTTGCGGACTTTTTACCTTTGGTAAGCATTTTAAAATCTTCTTCCAGCGCTGCTCCGTTCAACGTAAATATGTCCCACAGATGATTTATTTTTAAAACCGGTACACCTTTCCATTCAATGCTTTTTGTTTTACCAATAAAATCCTCTATCCTTTCTTTTCCGGTATTCACCGCTATAAGGGTATCACCGCTTTTCAGGTCTTCCTGCTTTTTAAGGGCTTTTATAGCCTTAAAAAGCGATGCGGTAGGCAATACACTGCCATTAATCCAAATATTATCTTCCTTTTTAGAGAAAACAAAAGGATATTTTTTTGAAAGATATTCTTCGGTTACAACAGAAGTTTTTTGTCCGGAAACCAATTCCCATTTTTCATTTATTGTCATTATCCCTATCCTTATTTTAGAAACAGGGCGGGTAAAGGTAAACGGCAATAAGTTCAACCGGGTAAGCGGCTCATCAAAGAGGATATAATTCATTCTCTATAGTTATCAGAATGTAAAGGTAAGGATTCTTGACATAATCAGCGGTATATCACCTGTGTAAATAATTTACAAAACTACGCAAAAGCAATAATTACGGGTTCAATCAGTTATCTATCTTTGCATTTCAATTATGAATATCAAACTCGCATTCTTTTCTGTTCTTTTTTCATTCACGGCATCCGTCGGCAACGGCCAAAGCAGCGATGTGCCTTTGGGGTCATGGAAAGATTATCTGTCTTACCAAAGCGGGCTCACCGTTTGCCAGGGTGGAAATACTATTTATTGCTGTTGCTCTTCCGGGGTATTTTCATATAATACTTCCGACAATTCTATTACACGCTACAATAAAGTTACAGGCCTATCAGATATTGGCTGCACTGTTGCGCGCTATAATACGCTAACCAGTACGCTGGTAATAGGATATTCTAACGGAAATGTCGACTTGGTTACACCTAATCAAGTTATTAATATCCCTGACCTTAAAAACAATCTATCACCTGGCACTAAAACCATAAACAATATTTACTTCCAGAATGATACGGCATATCTGTCGTGCGGGCAAGGAATAATGGTAGTTGATTTGAACCAAGGTATTATCATTGATTTATATAAAATAGGCCCGTTGGGAGGCGCACTTAACGTTTATTCGGTAACGGAATTTAACGATACTATTTTTGCCGCCACTGAAACCGGAGTTTATAAAATTGCTGCCAATAATCCTTACCCCGAAGATTATGCCAATTGGTACCTTGTTACCCAGCGGCTTCCTTCAGGAATTTATAATGGAATAGTGAGTTGCGGAAATAAAATGTATGCAAGTTTTGCGTATCATCTTTATACTAATTTAAATCCCCTTCCCTATAATGAAGATACTATTTACGTTTATAATTCAGGCGTATGGTCCTTATTTCATACGGGTGATAATGTTAATTCTTTAGGAAACTCATTTATTAACAATAACCCCTACATGGTCTATTCCGGCTCCTATAATATATCCTCTTTTGATGCTTCAGGCAATCCTTTTTACAAAGTATATACCTATGGCTTTACAAATAATGTTATTTCAAGAGACGCATTCATAGACAACAATGTAAATATGTGGATAGCCGATGGCAATTACGGGCTTGTTAAATGCACTCCGAGCAGCCTGAACGGCCAAAGTTTTGTTCCGCCAGGCCCCTACTCGAACGATATATTCGATATACAAGCCAGTGGCTCCAATTTATATATTGCTCCGGGAGGATATGGAACCGGCGGCGTTGCTCCTTTTTACAGGGGCAATATCGGGGTTTCGGAACTTTCTGATAATAGCTGGTACAGGCTTTTCGATAATGGCCCGAAAGATACTTTATTGGATTTGTGCGCCCTTGCCATTGACCCTAACAATCCATTGCATGTATGCGCCGGTAGTTTTAATGATGGGGTAGTTGAATATAATAACCATGCCATTACCAATGTATATAACCTTTATAATAGCACACTTTCAAATTATTACGACGTGCTGCCGGATACCACAGTCCGTGTTGCCGGAGTCGGATTCGATACCAATAGTAATCTTTGGGCCAGCAATTCTAATGTTGATTATAATTATCTTTCTGTAAAGAAGAGTAACAATACCTGGCAGACTTTCTATTTTAACCAAATACCTAATATACCTCTGGCAGCCGATGTAACAAAATTGTTGGTTACTAAAAGTGGCGCTAAATGGATGATTTTTCCGGGAAATGGTATTTTAGCATATCAGGATAACGGGACCTACGCATCCCCTACTCCATACAATTCTGTATTTATGAATAGCACTGCGGGCAATGGAAATTTACCAAGCCTGAATGTTTATTGCCTTACCGAAGACCAAAATGGCGCCATCTGGGTCGGAAGCGATACGAGAGTAGTAGTATTTTATTCGCCTGATAATGTATTTAACGGACCCGGAGGATGGGATGCACAAAATGTATATGTGCAGCAAACCGGGTATACTCAATACCTGATGCAAAATCAATTTAGCACATGCATTGCTGTTGACGGAGCCAACCGAAAATGGATTGGCACATTGGGTGGTGGAGTATTTTTAATGTCGGCAGACGGAACCCAGCAATTATTAAACTTTACTACATCCAACAGCCCTTTGCTTTCTAACAATATTCTGTGCATCACCATCGACCAGTTAACCGGAGAAGTGTTTTTTGGAACCGATGCGGGCGTAGTTTCGTACAGGGGTTCCGCTACGGAAGGAGGCTCTGCATTCAGTAATGTATATGCATACCCCGACCCTGTTCCACACAATTATACCGGCCCTATTGCCATAAAAAATCTGGTCGCCAATTCCGATATTAAGATTGCTACTGTAAACGGAGAAATTGTTTACCATACCACTGCATTAGGCGGACAAGCCATTTGGTATGGAACCAACTTTAACGGTACAAGGGTGCAAACAGGTGTTTATCTTGTCTTCTGCACCAGTCCAGATGGAACACAATCGGTAGTAACTAAATTACTGCTCGAAAACTAATGCCCGATGTTTCACTCGGATGAGGCTATTGTTCTGCAATTAATTCCGCATAAGGATAACAATGCGATTGTAAAACTATTCACCCGCAATTCCGGATTGGTTTCCTGCTGGATTAGTTCATTGCGGAGCAAAACTTCCGGTATTCGTTCATCGGGATTGCAGCCACTTACCCTTATTAATTCCGTAATCGACCAACGGGAAACAAAACAATTAGCCTCTCTGAAAGAAATGCAGATTTCTTTTTTCCCTGCCAATATTAGCACCCGCATTGAAAAAAGCGCCCTCGCTATTTTCATTGCAGAACTTCTTTCCCATACTATTAAAGAAACCGCTTCAGATAATTCGCTTTATGATTTTATTCGCGAATCCATTATTTTATTGAACGATACGAAAGAAAATTGCGCCAATTTCCATATTGTATTCATGTTGAATCTTTCTAATCATTTAGGCCTTTTACCCCATAATAGTTTTACTCCACAAACCCCATACCTTAATTTGGAAGAAGGCGTATATCTTGCCAAAACACCCTTACATACTGCCTTCCTTTATCCCGACGAAAGCGAATGCATCAGCAAGTTATCATCATTGCCTATTTCATCATTTGCAGAAGCAGAGATACAAACGGCACTACGTAAAAATATTTTGCATGGGCTCCTGAAATATTTTGAAATACATGCCAGTATGACTCCGCTCAAATCACATTTGGTTCTGGAAGAGGTCTTTTAAACAGCCATTTAATTGCCACAAAAACACTAAAGCACTAAATCCCACAAATAATTTGTGTGCATTTTTTTTGTGCTTTTGTGTCTTAGTGGCAAAAAGAAAATCTATTCATAACTTTTCATAAATCTTTAACCAGTCCGCCGCGCGGACTATTGGCTGATGGCGTAATTTTGCAGCATGGAACAGTTAGAAAGAAACAAAGCCATACTTGGTAAATATATTCCTGAAAAGGCCGTGCCTGTTATTGCCGAATGGATTTTCACATACGATTTTAAACTGAAAATAAAGCGCGCACGCGCTACTAAATATGGGGATTATCGTCCACCTGTAAAGGGCTTGAACCATCAAATCACCATTAACCACGACCTGAACAAATATGCTTTTTTGAATACGCTGGTTCATGAAATTGCACATTTAAGCGCATGGAAAAAATATGGAAATAATATACAGTCGCATGGTAAAGAATGGAAGCAGGAATACCGATTATTGCTGCACCCGTTTTTGAACGAAGAAATTTTTCCTGCCGATGTAATTCATGCACTGAAAGGCTATATAGAAAACCCGGCAGCCACGGTTTGCAGTGATAAAAAGCTATTCAAAACCATGCGCAAATATGATACCAACAATGACGGTCGTGTGTTTTTAGATGAGCTCCCACTTCAGGCCCATTTTATTGCGGAAGATGAACATACGTATTTAAAAATTAAAAAAATACGCACCCGTTATTTATGCTCCCGTGTAAATACCAGGCATGAATATCTTTTTCATGGAACCGCACAAGTGAAGCCCTTAGAGAGCAGCATATAGCGTTATCGTCATTGTGAGGCTTTGCGAAGCAATCTCTTAAAATTCGGACACAACTATTGAGCAAGATTGCTTCGCAATGACGATAGGTTAATTAAGATTTGTCACTTGGTTCCCCATCGTTGTCCTCATCCAAATCATTGTGGTCGTCCCCACCCAGGCTGTAGAAGTTATTCTCCTCATCTTCACTGCCGGCGTTTTCTTCTTGTTCATCCGCTTCGTTTCCGGGTACATCCAAATCACTTCCAGACATCTGTCCCCGAAAATCCTTTTCATTTCCTTCTCCATCTTCCTCTTTTTCGTTCGGCGATTTAATATGGGAAATATCCTCCGGATCTATTTCCGTTTCTTCGTCAAGCTTATTATAAATATCCTCTCCGGCAGGATATAATGGATATCCCGGAAGATCGGTTTCATCTTCACGTCCAATTATCTGGGCTGAATGATAGGTGATGTTGCTTTTAGTTTCCATATAACTTGTTGTTTATTTGAGGAAGCTAAATTGAGACTCTTACGCTATAATAGCCTTACATAGCTTTTGAAAAAAATTACATAATTCACACCTTTGAGGTAATACAATTATATTTACACTATGAAATTTCTGATTGGAATCGTATTTCTTTTTATTACGCTTGGTGCTTTTGGACAAGAATACCCTGATAGCGGTTTTACGAATAAAGCAGAGGCGAAAAACAAATTAAAGCATGGCTTAAAAGAAGGGAAGTGGGTGGAATATATGGATGATAGCAACAGGACCACAACCACTGAGAATGCTCATTTTTATGTTCTTGCCATTTATAAGGATGATAAGCCCTCAGGCATTGTAAGGCTTTATGCTATGAATGGAAACATTGTTGCAGAAGCACATTATACAGATGGGAAATTGAATGGCGTATCAAAAGGCTTCTTTTTAGGAAAGGTTTTGAAGGAGGTTCCTTATAGTAATGGGCTAATAGATGGAGTGGAAAAAGAATACTATGGGAGTGGGAAGCTAAGAGCTGAAACATCCTATAAGAACAGTAAAATTAATGGGGCTGCAAAAGAGTATTATGAAAATGGAGTACTAAAAACAGAAGTCACTTTTATTGACAATAATAAGAATGGAGTGGAAAGAGATTATTACGAAAGCGGGAAGTTAAGAAGTGAATTTGCTTTTGACAATGGTCTACAAATTGGAATAGAAAAAGATTATTTCGAAAGTGGAGTTTTAAACATAGAAACATCTTTTTCAAAGGGGCAAATCATTGGTGTATCGAAAGAATATTACGAGGATGGAAAACTAAAGTTTGAAACACCCTATAGCTATAATATGATGAATGGCGTGGCAAAAAACTATGATGAAAATGGAACTTTGCTGGAGGAAATCCCATATACAAATGGCCAGATTATTGGAATGCTGAAAAAACATTATCCGGATGGTAAGATTGAATGGCTAACCCCCTATGTCAGCAATAAACCCGATGGAATCGCGAAAGAGTATAACGAAAATGGACGTATCATTCATGAAACAACATTTAAGAACGGTGAAGTTGTGCATGAAGAGAATAGCCTGAATGGCGATGAAGCCTATATAAATAGTGGTAATGTTAAGCTAAATCAAAACAACCGAAAAGGAGCGTTAGAAGACTATACCAAAGCAATAGAACTGGCCCCGGCTGATCCAATTCCATATTACAATAGGGGATTAGTAGAATCAGGGGACCAAGACTATCACAGTGCTATAAAAGATTTCAGTAAGGCTATTGAGTTAGATTCCACTAATGCTAATTATTATTACAATCGTGGAGATGCAAAGGCCAGTATTGGCATTTTAGTAAATAATGATAAAGAGCGCGAAGAGGCTATAAAGGATTATACTAAAGCTATTGCATTAAATCCAGAGTTTGAAGATGCATACGACGCTCGTGCTGACGATGAATATCACATAAAAAAGTACCCGGAGGCAATTGCTGATTATACAAAGGCCATTGAATTAAACCCCAAACACGAACAATACTATATTGGTCGTGGCCTTGCAAAAGCTGAAATTAATGATCACAATGGCGCAATTGCAGACTATACAAAAGCCATTGAGTTGAGCCCAAGTGATGGATCTAATTATACATTTCGTGGAGAAGAAAAAATTAAATCAGGAGATAAAGATGGTGCATGTTCGGATTTTAAAAAGGGCAGTGAATTAGGGGATAAGTATTATGCGATTCCTGATATTAAAAAGTATTGTAGGTAGTTGAAAAGGAACCACAAAAAGCTATTACAAAACGACAATGAAATAAAATAACTTTATTTATTCGACAGTCGGGCTTCCGACCCTAACCTCACCAACTCATTCACCGTCTTCCAATTTCTCGTAGTAGCCGTTACTTTCAATTTATTCTCAAAAAATGTATTTGATAGTTTGGTATTTCCATACCCATTGGGGCAGGAAATAAAAACTTCCCTTTTTAAAATTATATATTCGTCTGGCTTATATTGGTAGGTGGCAATTTTTTCAAGATGTTTCTTTTGCGGGGTATCTGATAAAAAAGTGACGTGCAATTTTTCTACATCAATACCTTTTTATTTTTAGCAAAGGGTTTTTATTGATTACCGATTCCATTTCATCTACCGTCCGGATAATTACAGGAACTGTAAACCCATATTTCTTAAAAATCAGTTGTTTGATTTATTCGGGTAACGTGCTAAGCTCTTTTTTATCTGCAGAAAAAACAACATTGCCACTTTGTATGTAGGTAGTCACATTTTTAAAACCCGCTTTTTCGTAAATAGCCTTTAGCTCCGCCATGGGAATTTTATTTTTCCCGCCTACGTTAATTCCCCTAAGGATTGAAATAATGGTTTCCATGAGGACAAATTTAAGAATGGAACGCGAATGATGCAGATTTTGTATGATTTATTAAGATTTTCTCAGAAATTATCAGCGTTTATCATAATAATCCGCGTCATCCGCGTTCTGTTTGTATTGTAATTTTCCAAAAAAAACTATCTTTGCAGCCATTTTCAAAAAAACGGAGTGAAAAAGAAGGTTAACAGCTATATTATCCCCTTTACCCTGCTCAAGAACGGGGAGCATTCTTATTTGTTTTCTATTGAAAAAGAACTTTTTCAGGACAATAATTATGATGAAATACATGATTGTCAACTGAAAGCGCATATTACCTTTACGAAGAACTCAGCCATACTTAATGTCAACTTTCATGTATACGGTACTGTAAACGTAACCTGCGACCGTTGCGGGGATGATTTTGACATGGAGATAAACTTAGATAAGAAGCTGTTAGTCAAGACAGATAGTATTATACATAGCGAAGAAGATGACATGATTTCGTTAGGAAAAGATGAAGTTGATTTCGATATTGCACCGTATATTTACCAATATATCGTACTTTCGCTGCCCATGCAACGAATTCATCCGGAGGATAAGGACGGTGTAAGGCATTGCAATCCGGAAGTTTTGAAAAAATTAAAGAATTTGGAAGTAAAGGAAAGTAATGAAGAACAGTACATTATAAATACAAATAAAAAGATAATTCATTTTAAAGAAGACCATCTCAACAATTAATAAAAACCCAGACCATGCCACATCCTAAACGAAGACACTCCAAAAGCCGCGGAAGAAAACGCAGGACAAATTATAAAGCAACCGCTGCAACCACCACTACATGTGCCAATTGCGGAGCTCCGGTTCTTAGTCACCGTGTATGCCCTGAATGCGGATTTTACAGAGGCAAGCAGGTAGTTGAAAAAACAGTTTCAGCCTAAAAAGTGAAAAATGAAAAGCTAAAAATGAAAAATAGAAATAAGGGCAATATGGATTTTTCGTTGTTCACATTTCATTTATAATTTTTCACTTTTCATTCATTTTTTATATGAGATTAGGACTAGATATAATGGGTGGCGATTATGCCCCCAAAACTACCGTAGGAGGAGCTGTTAAAGCTTTACATGTAATTCCTGCCGAGGTTAAACTTGTGCTGTTTGGAGATAAGGACCAAATTGTTCCTTTGCTTAGCGGACATGGAGTTAGTCCCGATAATTTTGAAATCGTCCACACCACTGAAGTAATTGAAATGGCCGACGCGCCTTTGCGGGCCATTTCCCAAAAGCCAAATTCCAGTATCGGAGTTGGTTTTAAATACCTGAAAGATAAAAAGATAGATGCTTTTGCCAGCAATGGCAACACAGGTGCTATGATGGTGGGTGCGCTTTACAGCGTAAAAGCCATTGAAGGCGTATTGCGCCCTTGCCTTATTACACAGGTTCCTATGGAAACCGGGTCAACCGGAATATTGTTGGATGTGGGTAGTAATGCCGATTGCCGCCCGGAAATGCTTTGCCAGTTTGCATTGCTGGGGCAGGTTTATACCAAGTATATATGTGGAACCCCCGACCCCAAAGTCGCTTTGCTTAATATTGGGGAAGAGGAAGAAAAAGGAAATATTGTAGCCCAGGCTACCCACCAATTGTTGAAAAACCACGATAGTATTAATTTTATTGGCAACGTAGAGGGACGCGACCTTTTCGACGGACATGCCGATGTAATAGTGTGTGAAGGTTTTGTGGGTAACGTGGTGTTGAAAGAAGCCGAAGCTTTTTATAAACTGATTAAAAGAAGAAAAATAAATGACCCTTATTTCGAAAGGTTCAACTACGAAATACATGGGGGCTCACCCATATTGGGCGTAAATGGAAATGTATTGGTAGGCCATGGAATATCGAATGAAGAAGCCACCAAGAACTTGATTTTATTGGCCAAAAATATGGTCGATACCGGTGTAACCGAAAAAATTAGAACTGCTTTTAGCGGAAACACATGGCAATAAACCTCTCGGGAAGAGGGCAGTGCAGTCCAGTTTTATGGAATTTTTACCACTTTAGCTTGGCCAGCAAAAGTGCGGTCTCCATTGTGAGCTATTACCAGATAAACACCTTTAGCATTGGCAGATAAATTCAGCTCCAAATAGGTATTACTTACTTGTGCACTCATTATTTTTTGACCTAAATAATCATACACATCCAATGTCTGCCCGGGCATAACACCGGCAACAAGAAACTCCCCCGATGTTGGGTTTGGATATATGAATATGTCTTGAGGGCAGTCTTCTACACCTGTAGTTGGTTGGTATGAAATAGTTACTGAACCATTCCCTATATTGGAGGCCACGGCAACACCTACTAAAGTGCCATTTAGGTATGAGCCGCCGCCGCCGCCCCCAGCGCCACCTCCATTATAGCCGCCGCCGCCGCCGCCAAAGTCTATGTTTTCTCCATTATTACCTTCTCCAAACCCTCCTCCTCCTCCAAATCCTCCACCAGCGTTTGCGCCGGAAAAATGATTGGCTTCGTCCATTCCAGAAACATTCCATGCGGCCCGGGTACCATTACTTAGCCATCCACCACCACCACCTGAAGACCGTAAAATCTGCCCAACACTTTCGCCTCCATTGCCATCTGTTCCACCAGTGCCATCAATTAAACCTGTCGTCGTAGAATTGGTTGAAAGGTCAATCCCTCCAGCGCTACCAGCAAAGGTTGTATCAGTATATGGGTAACCAAATGGCCAACTCCATGATTCACCTCCTCCCCCTGCTGCCACAGCAACAAGTCCATTAACTCCGGTTGGAATATGAAGAACTATATTAGAATCATATACCCAACTCGCACCACCACCTCCACCACCATTTCTACCCAACGCGTTAGTGTCACCGCGTTGCCCAACTACTATAGAAATAATATGACATGAATGTACGTTGCAAATACATGTAAAAGATGCTCCTTTTCCGCCTAAATATCCTCCACCTTGAGCTCCAGCTATGGTTACTGTTATGATGCTAACGCCGGGCGGAACAACAAAGTGCTGCACCGCAGGCTCAAAAGAATAGTTTACTAAAATCGGAGAATTTTGCCCGGATACTGAAAAAAGAATAGTGAAAAAGAAAAATAATATAAAGCCTATTTTTCTCATTGGGCCTAATTTAGGCAAAGGTAACGAAATATTGTTTAGGTCTATCAAGAATAATGTAACTCCCAGAAGTCCGGTAGGGCATACTGGCGAAAAAGTTGTATTTTCGCACCTTCAAACCCAATAGTAAACCCTCTTTATCTGATGGCAATAACCGCAGCAATAACAGCCGTAGAAGGATATTTACCCGATTTTGTCCTTAGTAATGAGGAACTCGCCAAAATGGTTGATACCAACGACGAGTGGATTACTTCGCGCACAGGCATTAAAGAAAGAAGGATATTAAAAGGAAAGGACCAGGGCGCTTCCGTTATGGCTGCCGAAGCCGTAAAACGCCTCTGCGAAAAACGCGGGATAAGCCCGGAAGAAATAGACCTGCTTTTATTGGCTACCGTTACCGGTGATTATGTTTTTCCGGCTACAGCCAATGTAGTATGTGATAAAGTAGGCGCTAAAAATGCCTGGAGTTATGATATTAACGCTGCCTGTTCCGGCTTCATTTTTGCATTAGTAACAGGTTCTCAATTTATTCAGACAGGAAGGCATAAAAAAGTAGTGGTGGTGGGCGTTGATAAAATGTCATCTATCATTAATTATGCTGACCGCACCACCTGCATCATTTTTGGAGATGGCTGCGGAGCCGTTTTACTTGAACCCAATGAAGATGGGTTGGGTGTTATAGATTACGTTTGCAAAGTAGATGGTTCGGGAAGAAAACACTTGTACCAGAAAGCAGGCGGTTCAGCAAAGCCACCTACAGCTGATACTGTTGAGAAGCAAGAGCATTATGTTTACCAGGAAGGCCAGCATGTGTTTAAGTTTGCAGTAAAAGAGATGGCTGATGTATCGGTGGAGATGATGAAACGCAATAACCTTACCAAAGATAATTTGGCATGGTTGGTTCCGCACCAGGCAAACAAACGTATTATTCACGCCGTGGCAGAACGCATGGAAGTGTCTGAAGACAAGATAATGATGAACATACATAAGTATGGCAATACCACCGCAGGCACTTTGCCCTTATGCTTATGGGAGTACCAGGACCGGTTAAAAAAAGGCGACAATATAATTCTATCGGCTTTTGGCGGAGGGTTTACATGGGGAGCCGTATATGTTAAGTGGGCGTATTGAGGGAGTTATACGTTATGAGTTATACGTTATGACCGTAACATAAACATCTTAAAAAATAGGCACAACATTAAAAAAATAGGGATAATAACTCATAACTTATAACTCATAACTGAAAGTAAGTATATTTGTCCTTACGAACGCATAAACAATATTGATTATGACTATAAAAGAAGTAGAAGAACTCATCCGTTTCGTGGCTAAAGCCAATGTTAGCGAGGTAGAACTGGAAACCAAAGATGTGAAACTGGTTATTAAAACCAACAAAGCAGCTGAAAGGGTGGTGGAAATACAACAGGCACCTGTTGTGGTTGCCCAACCTGCACCTGCTAAACCGGCAACCGCACCTGCACCTGAGGCAGCACCTGCTAAACCGGCGCCAAAAGCAGAAGACGATTCGAAATATATTACCATAAAATCGCCCATGATTGGTACATTTTACCGTTCTCCGGGACCGGATAAACCCCCATTCCTGAATGTAGGCGATAAAGTAGAAAAGGGCAAAGTCATCTGCATCATTGAAGCCATGAAACTATTCAATGAAATAGAAGCGGAAGTATCGGGTACTATTGTTAAGTTCTTACTGAATGATGCTTCGCCTGTTGAGTACGACCAACCACTTTTCCTTGTAGACCCAGCCTGATAGTTATAAGTTATGAGTTATAAGTTATAACCCATGAGACCTGATGGAAAAGAAATTATTTTAAAAACCAAGAGTTTTGATTTTGCCGTTCGGGTTACAAGGTTATACAAATACATATTAGAAACCAAACATGAAAATGTCCTGAATAAACAATTACTAAGAAGTGGAACTGCAATAGGAGCATTGGTTAGAGAAGCGCAAAATGCGGAAAGCAAAGCAGATTTCATTCATAAGTTGGCTATAGCTCAAAAGGAATGTGATGAAACAATATATTGGTTGGAACTTTTAAAAACAACAGAATTTATCAGCAAAAAGGAATTTGATAGTATTTATAAAGATGCAATAGCTTTATTGAAAAT
The DNA here is from genome assembly GCA_903916255.1 of uncultured Bacteroidota bacterium. GTDB lineage: Bacteria > Bacteroidota > Bacteroidia > JABEUT01 > JABEUT01 > JABEUT01. The sequence goes on along the minus strand of CAIWVW010000144.1, from coordinate 607 downwards.
GATTAGGAGTGCAATCATAACTGTAAAAAGGACCAAAGGATTATAACTCATAACTTATAACTCATAACTAAAAGACGTGTTTAAAAAGATTTTAATAGCAAACAGGGGCGAAATTGCCATGCGTATTATACGCACCTGTAAAGAAATGGGAATTAAAACGGTAGCCGTTTATTCTACTGCCGATAAGGATAGTCTGCCTGTCCGCTTTGCTGATGAAGCGGTTTGTATTGGCCCACCTGCCAGTAAGGATTCTTACCTTAATATACCCAATATTATTGCCGCAGCCGAAATTACCAATTCCGATGCTATCCATCCGGGTTATGGTTTCCTTTCAGAGAATGCCAAGTTTTCGCATATCTGCGATGAGCATAAGGTTAAGTTTATAGGCGCCCGCCCGAACATGATTGAAGCGATGGGTGATAAATCAACCGCCAAAGAAACCATGAAAAAAGCAGGTGTACCTGTTGTTCCCGGTTCCGATGGGTTGATAAAAGATTTGGATGATGCCAAAAAGACCGCTAAAAAAGTGGGCTATCCTGTCATGATGAAAGCTACCGCCGGAGGTGGTGGCAAGGGTATGCGCGTTATCTGGAAAGAGGAAGAAATA
>CAIWVW010000143.1 GCA_903916255.1 uncultured Bacteroidota bacterium | reverse complement strand
TGGCCAGTATCAAAAGAGCGGGCGCATTCAAATAACCATGCACACCTGTTGCAGATGTCTCGAGCGGCGAGTGGCACCACTCATAGGGTATTGAACCTCCCAGCAAATTATTCAGGTATTCACTCCAGGCAATAGATACGGTTGCAGCGCCTAACGCATATTCCAATACCAACGCCCAGCCTATTATCCAGGCCACCAATTCGCCCATAGTGGTGTAAGCATATGTATATGCGCTACCTGCTATCGGAATCATGGATGCAAACTCGGCATAGCACAAACCTGCAAAAAGGCATCCTACGGCAGCCACTATAAAGGAAAGAGTAACCGCATTTCCGGCATGTTCCCCGGCAGCGGCGGCGGTACGTACAAACAAACCAGCCCCAATGATTGCACCAATACCCAATGCCACCAAAGATGGAGCCGACAGGGTCTTTTTTAATCCATTGGTGGAATTCTCGGCGTCGGATAATAATTTTGTAATAGACTTTTTTCTCCAGAGTGACATAGGCAGGGAATGTTTATAAAGTTAAAAGTTCATGAAGGATAAGGGCAAAAGTAACATTTTAACAATATGGACTTAATAAACTTTCTAATTACTCACCCCCTGCCCCCTCTCTACCAGTAGAGAGGGGGTAAGTACAAAACGATTGCAAAATGACTTTCCCTTCTCTATTTTATAGAGAAGGGGTAGGGGATGAGTACGAAAGAGTATTATAGTTCCTGATTATGAATAAAATACGTAACCACATATACCAATCCAAAAAGCGGGGCCTTTATGAGGTATTTCAGGTATTTTATGAATTTAACCCTGCTCTGTATCTGTATTACAAAGTGCCGTGCACGGATATTGGCGCAAATCCTTCTTGATTTTGGAAGGAACTCCGGGCGAATTACATCCATTATTATTACGATGCGCCTTTTATCAGTATGGTTCCACGCAGAGTGCTTGAAGGCATCATTAAAGAATAGCCATTTACCTTCTCCCCAGGCTTGTTGTTCGGTTCCGGCCTGAAGGCCGCAATCGGGCAAACCTGCGGGAACTTCTATACCTAAATGGCAACGCATAACGGCATTGGTATCGCCTCGGTGAGGGTCTAATGTAGTATGCGGAGCAATCCTGCTCATGGAAAAAGAAACTAATCCCGGAACTTGTTGCAGGTATTTATTTAATATCGGGCAACGCTCACCCAAACGGGGTTTCTTAACCCTTATTTGCCAAAAAAGAAAGGTATATGAACTCCAGGAATCATCTTTGGTGAGGCCCACATATTTATTAGAGGTAAAAGCCTTGTCGGTTTCCTTTACCAACGCCTGTAGCTCTGGTTTTATCTCTTCCCAATGGTTTTCAATATCTACTGCCCATTTAAAATCATGGGGTTTGAAAAACATGGGTTCCCCTTCCTCATGATACCACTTACCGCTTGATGCATACCAGACTTTGTTCATAACGGCATCAATATTAGTAAAAAATACAATGGAACATGGAGAACATAGAACGCGGATGACGCCGATTGTTTATGATAATTAGGATATAGTCGAAAAATCTTATCAATCTTAAGCAATCCGCGTCATCCGCGTTCCAAGGTTTTGCCTATATTTGTGATATAGGTAAAGAGAATATCTGTTATAATGAATAAGACATTTGTCATCATACTATGTGGAATCATTTTTTTAACCTTTGTTTTGTTTGTTGGTCTGCCTTTTGAATTTTTAAATCCGACAGTTGATAGAATTGCGACAATTATTTTAGAAGTATTAATTCTTTCATTGCTCATTCAATTATTAAGGCTTTCACGCCACATTAAAAAGAATATAATAAAGTGGCTAATGATAGTAATAGTTTGTTCATTATCGCTTCTCTATCTATATTGCGGATATTTTATTTCTTTTGGGTTCTCAAGTTATTTTCCTCATTGGGAAGACGTTTCGATATATACAAATAAGGATGGGAAAATGATAATTAGTCAGTTCAGAGAAATCAGCGGTTCAATATATGATTACAGAAATAGAAGAATAATCTCTGACTTCGGTCAATTTCGAATTTCAATAGACTACCCAGATAATAATATGCAAGGAATTTGGACGGAGCATGATATTAAAAATGATTCAACTTATACAATCAATCTTTCCAAAAAAGAATAACTTTGGCCTATTCCACCACCACCATATCCTTCTTATTCGTAAGCTTTACAAGTTTTCCCCGTTCGCCCTTTGATTTTATGGAATTAATAAATCCTTTTAAAGAAAGGTCCTCATCTAATTCCTCCCAATGAATGCCTATGCCACCCGCAACCAATTTCCATTTGTCAAGTTGTTTTTGTGTGGCATTTTTCAGGCGAGGGTAATCAGAGATTTTTAAATTGAGCAGTTTATGGGTGTTTAAAAATATCACCATCATATTTAGTTCTTTACGCACTACCACATCAACAATATAGAGGTCGCGTTCAAAAATGAGCCTTTCAAGCGGGTCGTTAGGTGGTATACTTATAGTTCTTTTTAGTTTACTCATTGTGATACAAAAGTAATGCATTCAAGGTTAAATAGTAGGTCTTTTCCTTCATTATTCATTATTCGGTGTTCGATATTCTTAAATCCTGTTTTAAATTCCCCTTTTCACCTTTGCAAAAAAGAATAACTTTGCGCCGCGAAATGATAATTAGGAATTAATAATTAGTAATTAGCAATCATGGAACCGATTGTAATTCATTACTAATTGCTAATTACTAATTATTAATTAAAATGAAATGGTAAAGGTAACGATAGACGGTATAGAGATTGAAGTGCCCGAGGGCACAACGATTCTGAATGCAGCCCGCATGATAGGCGGCAAGGTTGTGCCTCCTGCCATGTGCTATTACAGCAAACTGAAAACCACAGGCGGTTATTGCCGCACTTGTTTGGTAAAAGTGGCTGCCGGTTCTGCTAAAGACCCTCGCCCTATGCCTAAACTGGTGGTTTCATGCTCTACTACGGTACAGGATGGAATGGTGGTATTAAGTTCTACTTCACCAGAGGTAACCGAAGCCCGCAGAGGGGTTGTAGAGTTTCTGCTTATCAATCACCCGCTCGATTGCCCAATTTGCGACCAGGCCGGAGAATGTAAATTGCAGGATTTAGGCTATGAACACGGACTTGCAAAGACCCGTTACGAATTTCCACGCCGTACATTTGAAAAGGAAGACATAGGCGACAAGATAAAACTACACATGACCCGTTGCATACTCTGTTACCGTTGTGTAAAAGTAGGCCAGCAACTTACCCCGGAGCGCGTTCATGGAGTAATGAACCGTGGCGATGTAGCTGAAATAAGCACCTTTGTTCAAAAAAATATTGATAATGAGTTTTCGGGTAATATGATAGACGTATGCCCTGTTGGTGCATTAACCGATAAGACTTTCCGTTTTAAGAGCCGTGTGTGGTATACCAAGCCTATGGACGCCCACCGCGATTGCAAAAAATGCTGTGGTAAAGTAGCCATATGGATGAAAGGCGAGGAAGTATTACGGGTTACCGCCCGCAAGGATGAAAACAATGAAGCAATTGATTTTATCTGTAACGAATGCCGTTTCGATAAAAAGAAAGCATCGGACTGGGTAATCGAGCATCCTACCCATATTGACCACCACTCGGTAATCTCTGCCAACCACTACGAACACGAAGAACAATTGAAGTTGGGTAAGTTTACCGACCATAAGATGATAGACAAAGCCGACCCGAATAAATATTTACCTAAGAAAAAATCCAAAACGAAGTGACGTTTTCCCTGTTCATTATATATAAGATAGTTTTGGTGGTGGTGGTTTTCCTCATTTCGCTGGTTATTGCTATGTACTCTACTTATGCTGAACGTAAGGTGGCTGCCTTTATGCAGGACAGGCTTGGCCCAAACCGGGCCGGACCGTTTGGCATTCTGCAACCTGTTGCTGATGGCGTTAAAATGTTCATGAAGGAAGAAATCATTCCGCAGGTATCCAATAAATTCCTTTTTATACTTGGCCCGAGTATTGCAATGTTTACTTCTTGTATTACAGGGGCAGTAATCCCTTGGGGAACATCGCTGCACCTGTTTGGCCATGATTTTTCATTGCAGGTAACCGACATTAATATTGGCATACTATATATTATGGCAGTTACTTCAATTGGTGTGTATGGTATTATGATTGGCGGATGGGCTTCCAACAATAAGTATTCTTTGCTGGGAGCATTGCGTGCATCATCACAAATGATAAGCTATGAAGTTGCTATGGGGCTTGCTATTATTGCCCTTGTAATGCATACAGGAACATTAAGTTTGAAGGCTATTGCAGCCCAACAAGTAGGCTGGCACTGGAATGTTTTTTACCAACCTGTAGGTTTTTTAATTTTCCTGGTTTGCGCATTTGCTGAAACCAACCGCACCCCTTTCGATTTACCTGAAAGCGATTCCGAGTTAATTGGCGGTTACCATACCGAATATAGCAGTATGAAACTGGGTTTCTACCTTTTTGCCGAGTACATTAATATGTTCATTTCATCGGCCATAATGTCTACTCTTTATTTTGGCGGTTATAATATGCCGCTTATCGGAAGGCTGCATTTATCGCCGAATACAGCAGCCATTTTAGGGGTTGTATTCCTTTTTGCCAAAATATTTTTCTTCATATTTTTCTTTATGTGGGTGCGTTGGACCGTTCCCCGTTTCCGTTTCGACCAGTTAATGAATTTGGGCTGGAAAATACTCATACCTTTGTCCATCTTTTGGGTAGCCATAACCGGATTTGTAACTTTAATGATTCATAGATAAACGCGATGCAAACGCTCACAACCAGAAGTAAAGTTGCGTCCAACAAAAAGATGACTTTTGTTGAGAAGCTTTATTTGCCTGCAATTATGGGCGGAATGGCGCTTACTTTGAAGCACTTTTTCAAGAAGAAAGTTACCATACAGTATCCCGAACAGAAACGTGAGTTTGCGCCTGTTTTCCGCGGACAGCATGTGCTGAAGCGTGATGAAAACGGCGCTGAACGCTGCACTGCCTGCGGGCTTTGTGCGGTTGCCTGCCCTGCTGAAGCTATTACCATGACGGCTGCCGAAAGGAAACCGGGAGAAGAAGCCTTATACAGGGAAGAAAAATACGCATCTGTATATGAAATAAATATGCTCCGTTGCATCTTCTGCGGATTATGTGAAGAGGCCTGCCCGAAGGAAGCCATATTCCTTACCGACAGAATGGTGGATACAGATTATGTAAGGAAGAATTTCATCTACGGAAAAGATAAATTGGTGGACCCTCTCAATAATCCGATTGATGTTTCCAAGCGTGAAACCAGGGAAACAAGAGAATTTAAAACTCATCCTGAGTTTACCCATAATAAACTAAATACTAAATCGCTGAAGTAATGACGCTGTATTTATTTTTGATTTTGGGTTTCTTTGCCGTTTTGTCAGCCTTAATGGTGGTGTTCTCTAAAAACCCTATTCATAGCATATTGTATTTAGTGCTAACTTTTTTCGCCATTGCTGGAGAATATGTTTTGTTGAATGCGCAATTCCTTGCCATTGTAAATATTATAGTTTATGCCGGAGCCATCATGGTACTCTTCCTTTTTGTGGTGATGCTGCTTAATCTGAATCATGAAACTGAACCGCACAAAAGCATGCTGCGTAAACTTATTGCGGTAATAGCAGCAGGACTGCTGATGGTGGTATTAGTTGGCTCTTTGAAAGGAGCCGATACTATGGCTATTCAACCATTCAGCCATAATGCCGGATTGATAGAAAATTTAGGTAAAGTATTATTCGACCAGTTTTTATTGCCTTTTGAAGTTTCTGCCGTATTATTTTTGGCAGCTATGGTAGGTGCAGTAATGCTGGGTAAAAAAGATATTAAATGATTAAAATACAATAGAACGCGGATGACGCGGATTGCTTAAGATGAACACGGATAATTTAAAACATTCTGAGATAACTGAAAAGATAATCAAGGCTTATTATAAAGTTTATAATAAGCTTGGATATGGTTTTCTGGAAAAGGTATATGAAAATGCCATGTTTTTGGAATTAGTGAATATGGGATTGGCGGTAGAGAAACAAAAAGGTATTAAGGTTCATTACGAGGGGAAGGAAATAGGAGATTATTATGCAGATTTAATTATAAATGAATCCGTTATTGTTGAATTAAAAGCAGCGGAAGAATTGTGCGAAGAGCACGAATTTCAACTTATTAACTATTTAAAGGCTACAGATATAGAAGTTGGATTACTTTTGAATTTTGGGAAGGAACCTGAATTCAAAAGGAAAGTTTTTGCGAATAAAGAAATCATAACTAATCATAAGCAATCCGTGTCATCCGCGTTCCAAAATAATCACGAATAAGATGGGAGATTTGAAAACAATACCGATGGACTGGTACTTATTGCTGAGCACAATATTGTTCAGCATAGGTGTAATGGGTGTATTGTTCCGCCGGAATGCAATTATTATTTTCATGTCTATCGAACTTATGCTGAATGCCGTAAACCTTTTATTGGTAGCATTCTCGGCTTACCATAACGATGCTAACGGACAGGTTTTTGTATTCTTTACCATGGCAGTAGCGGCAGCAGAAATTGCAGTTGGATTAGCCATTTTGGTGGTAGTATACAGAAATACGAAGTCTACGGATATTGATGTTTTAAACAGATTGAAAGGATAATAAAAAGATATGTTGCAGTACGCCGCTTTAATTCCATTTTTTCCACTTGCCGGGTTTATTATACTTGGCTTGCTGAATAAGCGGTTGCCAAAAAACCTGGCTGCGGTAATTGCTTGCGGAATGTTGCTCATTTCTTTCGGGCTCGCATTGGGAATGTTTATGAATATTTCAGGACAATCGCAGGAAGTTCAATTAGCCCCTTGGATTAATGTCGGCAGTTTTTCCGCATCATTTACATTCTTGTTAGACCCGCTTTCTTCCATTTTTTTAATGATAATTACCGGGGTTGGATTCCTGATTCATGTATATTCCATCGGCTACATGCACGATGATGAAAAGCACAATATTTTCTTCGCTTATTTAAACCTGTTTGTGTTCTTCATGCTTGTATTGGTAATGGCATCAAGCTATTTATTAATGTTTGTAGGTTGGGAAGGCGTAGGGCTCTGTTCATACCTGCTTATCGGTTTCTGGTTTAAAAACAAAGCCTATAACGATGCTGCCAAGAAAGCATTTATTATGAACCGCATTGGCGACCTTGGGTTTTTATTGGGTATCATTTTATTGTTCATCACCTTCGGCAGTTCCGATTATCATACCATATTTACCAAAGCCAATGGATTCATGAGTGGCGATGCCATGATTACTACCATTACATTATTATTGTTTGTCGGCGCAATGGGTAAGAGCGCGCAAATTCCACTTTATACTTGGCTACCCGATGCAATGGCGGGTCCGACCCCTGTATCAGCACTTATACATGCTGCAACAATGGTTACAGCCGGTATATATATGGTGGCACGTTCCGGAATTTTATATGCGCTGTCGCCCATATCAATGTATGTTGTTGCTTTGGTAGGTGTTGTGACCGCTGTGTTTGCAGCCACTATTGCACTTACACAAAATGACATTAAAAAGGTATTAGCGTATTCTACCGTTAGCCAATTAGGTTATATGTTTTTGGGATTGGGTGTTGGTGCATTTTCCGCTTCGGTGTTCCACGTTATGACACACGCATTCTTCAAAGCCTTACTTTTCTTATGTGCAGGCAGTGTAATTCACGGGTTGGCAGGAGAACAAGACATTCGCCACATGGGCGGATTGCGGAAAAAATTGCCGATTACATTTATTACATTCCTTATAGGTACGCTTGCAATTGCAGGGATTCCGCCGTTTGCGGGTTTCTTCTCGAAAGATGAAATATTAATTCATGCTTATTCATCCAACAAACTATTTTGGGCGTTGGGAATGCTCGGTTCCATGATGACTGCGTTCTATATGTTCCGCCTGCTATTCCTTACATTCTCCGGAACTTATAGAGGAGATTCTCATAAAGTACATCCGCATGAATCACCTAAAGTGATGACCGTTCCATTAATTATTCTGGCTATACTTTCCACTATTGGCGGATTTGTAGGTGTACCGGAATCATTGGGCGGGACTTCGCAAATAAGTAAATTTTTAGACCCTGTATTTAAACCCGCACAAGCTAAAATGATGATGGTAGAAGGTTCGGGCGGTGTTTCTGAAATGATGCTTATGGGAATTACCATTACAGTGGTGCTTATTTCAATTTTCGCTGCATGGTATATGTATGTATCCCGCAAAAGTGTTCCGGTTTCAGAAGGAACAAAACTTCCATTCTTTACAAAACTTTCTTACCACAATTTTTATGTGGATGAAATTTACAGTGCCCTTATCACCAAGCCTCTCGATAAAATATCGGAACTACTTAAAAACATTATAGAAAATAAAGTGATAGATGGTGTTGTAAATGCATCCGGTAAAGTTACCGAATGGGTGAGCGGCCTGATGCGCTTTGTACAAACCGGCAATGTGGACTTTTATTTATTAGCTATGGTAGTGGGTATTGCATTAATAATATTTTTAAAATTGATGTAAGTATGCCGATTATCGCACTTCTCATATTTACATTTGCTACCGCTCTAATTGGGCTGTTTATACCTATCCGCTACGGAAACCGTTTTGCCTTCATTTCTTCGCTGATTGTATTTATTTACTCACTCTATTTATTCTGTACATTCCCTATTACCGCCGATTTCCAGTATGTGGTAGATTATTCATGGATTCAATCGCTGGGCATTCATTTTAAAGTGGGCATGGATGGCATTTCAGTTTTATTAGTAATGCTCACCACCTTCTTAACCCCGTTAATTATATTCTCTGTCCGCAAGAGCGAACCGCGTCCGCGCGCATTTTATTCGCTCTTATTATTTATGGAAATGGCCCTCATCGGTGTTTTCGTTTCCATGGATGGTTTTCTGTTCTATATTTTCTGGGAAATTGCGCTCATACCTATTTACTTTATCTGCTTGCTTTGGGGCGGAAAAGACAGGGTAAGAATAACACTTAAATTCTTTATCTACACGCTTACAGGCAGCTTATTCATGCTTGTTGGATTAATTTATTTATACCTGCACACCCCCGGTGAGCATTCCTTCGATATTCAAGCTTTATATACTGCTGGTAAATCCTTAAGCGCACATGCGCAATGTATTTTATTCTGGTTTTTCTTCCTTGCTTTTGGAATTAAGATGCCAATATTCCCGTTGCATACCTGGCAGCCCGATACATACTCGGATGCGCCTACACAAGGCACCATGATGCTTTCGGGTATTATGCTGAAAATGGGTATTTACGGTTTAATACGATGGATGATACCAATGCTTCCGGTAGGATTATCACAGAATGCCCAATATGTAATGTGGCTTTCGATTGCAGGCGTCCTTTATGCCGGAATTATTGCTTTCACAAGGAAAGATATGAAGCGCTTGTTGGCTTATTCTTCAATTTCTCACGTAGGATTAATTGCCGCCGGTATTTTTGCCTTCAACGGGCAGGGTTTGCAAGGCGGAATAATACAAATGCTGAGTCATGGTATTAATGTGGTCGGTTTATTCTTTGTAGTGGATATTATTCAATCACGCACCGGAACAAGGGATATTGCATCGCTTGGAGGAATCCGGTTAAAAGCTCCATATTTGGCAACGGTATTTGCAATTATTATGCTCGGTGCAGTAGCTCTTCCTTTGACGGATGGTTTCCCGGGCGAGTTCTTGTTAATCAGCGGCGTATTCAAATTTGAAAATATTATGGGTGCCGTTGTGGGCCTTACTATCATTATTGGTGCAGTATATATGTTCCGAATGTATCAACGTACCATATTGGGCGAAACTTCTTTGGCAACTGAAAATTTTACCGACCTCACCGCCGGAGAAAAAGCCGTTTTGATACCAATCGTAATCATGGTAATACTGATTGGTGTTTGCCCGAATTTATTTTTGAAAGTGAGTGAACCAGCAATATTGAAACTGTTAGGCGGAATATGAACACACTGATAATACTTTCTGCTCTTGGAGTGGTTGCGCTCTTCGCCGAAATTTTCCGGTTCAGGAAGGGTTTGTTCCCCTTGATATTGATTGGCCTTGCTGCCGCATTCTTTTTCACCGCTAAAGAATACAACCATCCGCAGGTGTTTTTCGGAATGATGAATTTCGACAATTATGCGGTAATCTTCTCTTGCGCCATTTTGATAATAGCTTTCCTTTGGTTTATGATGGCTAAAAACTATTTCCTGCAGGAAACGAGCGTTACCGACCATTTTGCATTAATCTTGTTCTCGCTTGTCGGTGCTGTGGTAATGGTTTCTTTCAACAACCTTACCATGCTTTTCCTCGGAATAGAAATATTATCCGTATCAGTTTATGTGCTTGCAGCAAGCGACAAAACCAATGTAATGTCGAATGAATCAGGATTCAAGTATTTCCTGATGGGCTCCTTCGCTACAGGTTTCCTTTTATTTGGAATAACCCTCATTTATGGTGTTACAGGCTCCTTCGATTTAACCACCATTCAGCATAATTTATCTACCGGCAGAGAAACCTATATGGCATTGGCAGGTGTGTTATTATTAATGATTGGGCTAGGTTTCAAATCATCACTGGCTCCCTTCCACTTCTGGGCGCCTGATGTATATGAAGGTGCTCCTACTACCGTTACCACTTACATGGCAACAGTTGTAAAAACTGCCGCATTTGCCGCTTTCTACCGTTTATTCTCGCTTTGTTTCTGGCAGCTTGCGGCGCATTGGACCGATGTCCTTTCATGGATGGTGGTGCTGACCTTGTTTATTGGTAATGTTAGCGCCGTCCGCCAAAGAAGCGTTAAGCGTATGCTGGCCTATTCCAGCGTGGCCCATGCCGGATACATTGCCATTGCTATTGTTGCCATGAGCGTGCCATCAACATGTGCAATATTATACTATACATTCACCTATTCTATTTCCAGTTTAAGTGCGTTCACTATTTTGTTTATTGTTTCAAGGCACAAGGGCAGTAAAGACATTTCCGCATTCGAGGGCATGTCGAAGGCAAATCCATTGCTTTCATTTACCATGACTGTAGCCATGTTATCGCTCGCCGGTATTCCACCAACAGCAGGCTTCTTCGCCAAATACTATGTTTTCTATACCGCCATAAATCATGGATTTACCTGGCTCGTATTAGTAGCTGTTCTTGCCGCTTTAGTTGGTATTTACTACTATTTCCGCGTAATCATCGCCATCTACTTTAAACCCGAACAACAACTTGTCCCTATTAAAGTAGGCCCCTTGCACCGCACGGTGCTTATCATCACCACCATTCTTACATTGCTGTTTGGCTTGTTCCCGAATTTGGTTTTGGGGTGGTTGTAATCCATATTGGTTTTTTTATATCTTTGTCATAAATTATTTTAATTATGACAGTAAAGGAGTGCGTCTTAAATATTTTGAAGAATGAGCCTAATTTATCAAATCAAGAGATTGCTGATAAAGTGAAGCAAGAATTGAATTCTAAAACTACTGCTTCAAATATAGCGTGGTATAAATGGGACTTGGCTAAAAAAAATGAAATCCCACAAATTGAGATATCCGATGATGATGCAGAAGCAGTTTTTGGTTTTGGCGATGCTGGGGAAGAAGATATCAAAGATTGGCGACAAGCCGAAGAAATTGTTGCAGATTACGAACGGAGTAAAGGTGCAAAAGTTGAGCATATAAGCCATAGTCAAACACCAGGTTATGATATTCGAAGTGTCTACTTAAATGGAGAAACTAGGTTAATAGAGGTAAAAAGCAAACAAAAAGGTAAAATCTCTTGGCTGCAATTGACTTCAAATGAAACCACATGTTTACTTAATCAGCCTAATTTTTGGTTGTATTTAATTGAAGGTAATTTTGCATCAGGAAAAGTTCAGGTAGTTGAAATATCTAGAGAGAACCTGTTAAAAGCAATTAAAATTAAACTTCATGGTAGGATTTCAAATTTGCTAGGGTATACTAGGGCAAACTTTAATACAAATTCAATACACATAAAAACACTTTCTTAATAACGATTCCCATGAAACGCTCCGACATAAAAACCCTCCCTGCCAATTTTGGCATCAATATTAAATAAACCCCATCGGGGTGACCTTTTGGTAGCTAAATCGAATCTATTGAATTTTCCCCACCGACTGCCAAGGTCGTCCTATGCAAACAGTTTCTTCGGCGGAAAATACACTAGCCCTGGTATTATAGGCTACCAAAAGTTCGTCCCGCCGGGACTTTTGAATAATGAATATTATATCTTTGTATATGCCTTTCACTCTTAGCTCTTAGTTCTAACCTCTTAGCTCATTTCTATGAAACGCTCCGACATAAAAATCCTCCCTGCGCATTACGAAACCTATATTAAAAAGGTGGATGATATTGAATTGACTGATGCTTTAGAGAGATATGGCAAACCTGTTTTGCTGGCTGAAAAAGCTAAGCTAATTGCCTTGGGAGATAAAGTGTATGCTCCCGGCAAATGGACGGTGCGCGATATTCTTCAGCACATCATTGATTGCGAAAGAGTATTCTCTTATAGAGCCATGCGATACGCAAGAAATGATAAAACTGTTCTTCCATCCTTTGATGAAACTGAATATGGCGCAACAGCACAGGCGTCCCGCAGGACTTTAGAGGATTTACTGGAAGAGTTTTATGTTATGCGGGAGTCCACAACAAGGCTTTACAAAAGTTTTACCGATGAAATGCTTTTGCGCGAAGGCCAGATTTGGAGCGGGAATATATCGGTGCTTTCGTATGGCTTTGCTACGGTTGGGCATTTTAATCACCACATGGGAATTCTTCAGGAAAGGTATTACCCGTTGCTGTAATTCCACTAAAATCTTCAAAAGAGTATCTTTGCATATAGCTAAACCGAGATGCTGATGCAATGAAAATTACGTATGTAAGCCATGCAGCTTTATTAATAGAAGTAGACGGACTCAAAATTGTAACGGACCCCTGGTTGAAAGGCTCGTCTTATTGCGAGCAGTGGTTTTTATTTCCAAAACCTGCCAATATTGAAAATACTTTTGATGCGGATGTTATCCTTTATTCTCACGGACACGAGGACCACCTGCATCCCGAAAGCCTAAAGCTGCTGAATAAAAACGCAAAACTCTTTTATCCATACTCGTGGTATGACGGGGCAAAACCTTTTTTTGATGAATTCGGATTTAAGAATCTCACAGAGGCCGTCAATGAAAGGACGTATAAAATTGGCAACGACACTTCGGTAACTTATTTTTCAAATAACCTCGACAATGTTATGGTTATTGAAAGTGGCGGCAAAGTGTTATTGGATGTAAACGATGCCTTGCATTCCGCTCCAGTGGCTGTTATGCAGGCTATTATTTCTAAAATAAAAAAGAGATGGCCTAAGATAGATTATGTATTATCAAGCTATGGTGGCGCGGCCTATTTCCCGAATTGCATAAAGTTTGCGGGAAAAGATGATATGGAAATTGGAAAGACGAGGGAATTATTCTTTTTGAATAATTTTTGCAATTTCGTAAAACTTCTAAATCCTGTTTATGCGATACCTTTCGCCAGTGATTTTGTTTTGTTGGACGAGGAGCAACAATGGATGAATATGGTGAAATTTCCGCGTAATCAGGTGAAGGAATATTATAAAAACCATACTGGAAACTCCACCTCTGTGCAGGTTTTAGAAATGTATCCCGGTGATTATATAGAGAATGATAAATTAGTTGAACGTTCTTCCTACCATCAAAAAGTAAAGCCAGAAGGGATAGCTTATCTTATCAAGGATGAGTATGTCGCCAAGATTGAGCAGAAAAAGCATATTGTAAAATTGACAGACACACAGGCTGCTGACGTATTGGAAAAATTGCGAGAGCATGTGATAAAAAAGCGCTACGTGATTCCACAGGAAAAACAGAAAAAAATAAAATACGCCATTCAACTTTCCGATTACTCCGATTCCAAATATTTCAATATCGACTTAAAGGGAGCGGAACCCAAAGTCTATATGACAGATGTATTTGAAAAAGATAATATACTTCTCATTAAATTGAGAAGCGCAACTTTGTTGTATTCTATGCAGGAAGAATGGGGCGGAGATGCCATTATAATAGGTTATGGCTGCATGATTGAGGTGTATGATTTGAATACTATCAAGGAGGATTTGGATAATTTATCGGTACGGTTAATAACCAATTATCCGAATACGAAAGAATATTTGCAACGTGTTCCTTTACGTGCTATGAAATACTTACTGACGGATTCTTTAAAAAGAAATAGCCTGTTTCCCGGCATTCTTTTAGGTAAATCGGAAAAGGTTAATTTCTCCGACCCGCTTTTGAATGACCATCTGTTGTGGCTATCCCGAACAAAATGCGAGATATGCAATGCCTGCAACCTTCCGGAGAAAATTAGTTTCAGTAATTAGCCTTTGTAAGTTCCAAAAACTTTCCTGAACGTATCTGAAATCTCACCCAGTGAAACATAGTTTTCACAAGCATCTACAATGGCAGGCATCAAATTAGTTTCCGTTTTTGCTTCGTTCGCTAAGCGTTCCAGACAAGCCTTTGCTTTCTCATTATTACGCTCGGCTTTTACTTTTTTCAGTTTATCAATCTGTAATTGGCGTATGGAGTCATCCACCCGCAAAAGGTTTTCAGGCATTTTTTCTTCCACCTGGAATTTATTTACACCTACGATTATTTTTTCTTCCTTTTCTATCCTATCCTGATACTCATAAGCAGAATTTGCAATTTCATTTTGTATATAACTCTTCTCAATTGCTTTAACGGCTCCACCCATTTTTTCAATTTTATCTAAATAATCCCATGCGGCTTTCTCCACTTGATTGGTGAGGGTTTCAATAAAATAAGAACCGGCCAACGGGTCCACCGTTTGGGTAATACCGCTTTCATAACCTATAATTTGCTGGGTACGGAGAGCTAATCTCGCAGCATCTTCGGTAGGTAATGCAAGTGCTTCATCAAATCCGTTAGTATGCAGTGATTGGGTTCCGCCCATTACAGCAGATAAGGCTTGTATGGTTACCCGAATAATATTATTGTACGGTTGTTGCGCTGTTAGAGTTGAACCGGCAGTCTGTGTATGGAACCTCAACATCTGCGCCTGTGGCTCTGTCGCGCCGAGGTCTTTCGTAATCTTTGCCCACATCCTTCTCGCCGCGCGGAACTTAGCCACCTCTTCAAATAAATTATTATGCGCATTAAAAAAGAAGGAAAGACGTTTTGCAAATACATTTATGTCTAATCCTTTTTTAAGGGCTGCACGGCAATATTCCCGTCCATTTGCAAGTGTGAACGCCAATTCCTGAACTGCTGTAGAACCAGCTTCACGTATATGATAACCGGAAATAGAAATGGTGTTCCACTTGGGGACTTCCTTGCTGCAATATTCAAAAATATCCGTAATGATGCGCATGGAAGGAGTAGGAGGGTAGATGTATGTTCCCCGAGCGGCGTACTCTTTTAAAATATCGTTTTGTATAGTGCCCGAAATCTTTTTTATATCCGCTCCCTGCTTTCGGGCAAGTGCGATATACATGCCAAGCAAAATAGCTGCTGTGGAATTGATGGTCATACTCGTAGAAATATTTTCCAGCTTAATGCCATCGAAAAGTATTTCCATATCCCTCAAAGTATCTATGGCCACACCGGACTTTCCAACTTCCCCTTCCGATAAATCATGGTCGGAATCATAGCCCATTTGGGTGGGCAAATCAAATGCAACGGAGAGGCCTGTGGTACCATTATTGAGCAAATAGTGATAACGCTTGTTTGATTCTTCGGCAGTGGAGAAACCCGCATATTGCCGCATAGTCCATAGTTTGCTACGATACATATCCGGATGCACGCCACGGGTAAAGGGAAATACACCCGGTTGTTCATTTTCAATTCCCGCCACGGGCGGATAACAACGTTCTATCTCTATTCCTGAATCGGTAAAAAATTTAGCGGACTCTTTGGGTGTGCTCATAAAAAGGGAGGATGGTTAGCAGGGCAAAGATAGGGAAGCTAGTAGAACAAGAACTATGGGTAGTATTCTATTGTACGTTTCGTAATTCCTTCAACAACATTATTATGTAAACGGATTTGCTTTGTCCAGTTGCCTTGTTTATCATAATTCAGGTATTTGCAATTATATCTGATGTAAAGTTTGCCATTTGCTTCATCATATCTGCTTACTTCAATTTTATCATCTTTATTGTCATATTTAAAAACACTTCTGCTCGACAATTTATTCGTATCATTCAAATAAGTTTCTTCTTCAATTTGGTTACCCATACTATCATATTTATATATGAACTTTGAAACTTGCCACGTACCATCTATTTCTCTTATATCAATTACACTGTCTTTATTTAATGGGAATCTATCCTTTCTCGTACCACTAGCATCTATTGAATAAGACACAAGAGTTGGATTATAAATATAATGTCCTAAATTATTCCCATTGCTATCGTACTTAAAAGTCATTATATCTGTCAAAGAATTATACTCATCAAAACCATATATACTTATCCAATTTAAGTTAGTGTCAAATTGAATAATGTTTAATTGCCTGCTTTTTTCATTTAGTATCTTATTAATGATTAACCTCTTAGGTTTATTGAATTGGTAGGTACTCGAGAATAATATTTTCCCATTCTGTTGATATGAGTTACTGCTTAACATGTTCCCCTCACTATCATAATTTTCAATCGTCTTTTCAGGAATTGTGTCCATCTTTCCTGTTTTTGTATTTACAGGATACCAAAGTTCTATTGTAGTCTTTACTTTCCCTTTTAAATTTTTTAATTCAAGGTCATTTTTATGCTTATTTCCAACAAAGGAGAAAAGCAAAAAACTTAAAGGAATTAAAAATAGCGGTTTCATTCCTTAATTTTTTCCAGTACCAATGCTTTTATTTCATTTACTATTTGCAGATATTCATTTGTTTCCTCCATCGTGGGTTCGATGGAGTCATCCGGATAACGCGCATCAATTGCAAAAATTTGAATATCCTTTATATTAATATCTTTAAACTCAGAATCAAATTTTGCACATTGTTTAATCAGGAAATCTATAGCATGTGTTTTAATAATCTCTTGTTTTTTGAAAACCAAAAAGGCTTTCAAATATTTTTCCGCTGCTTGTTGGCAATGAAAACAAGCTGTATCTAATACCAAAGGTTGGTATTCAATTATTGTTTGAACAGTTAATATGTCATGTTCAGCTTTTTCAATCCACTTATTTACATCACGCTCTGGGTTGGTCGTCATAATTCAACCGCCTCTTGCATGGCATAATGGACAATATGCCCATACCAGTTTTTATATTCATTCACTTCTTCTTCACTATGGCAAAGGACATCAAACGGAGCATCAATATTCTCTACTAAAGCCCAACTTATTTTTCCTCTTAAATTCCGTTTTTCCCTAATGGGCATTGTAGTCTTGGTAATTACCAAAACATCATAATCGCTATGTTTATTTGCGGTTCCTTTAGCATGAGAACCGAAAAGCATCACCCGTGCATCGGGCAGATAAGAATGCACCGTATCTTTAATTTTATTTAAAGTATCCTGATTATTCATTATTGCAAAGGTAAGGCTTTTAAGGAAAATAGGTTATTTTTGCGCGCCCAATTGAATATGCCCTATGTCGAAAATGGAAAACATACGTAATTTTTGCATCATTGCACACATTGACCATGGTAAAAGTACCCTGGCTGACAGGCTGTTGGAGTTTACCAAGACCATCAGCGGACGCGATATGCAAGCCCAGATTCTGGATGACATGGATTTGGAGCGTGAACGTGGTATCACCATCAAGAGCCATGCTATCCAAATGGATTTTACACATAAGGGGCAAAAATATGTACTGAATCTTATTGATACCCCCGGGCACGTTGATTTTTCATATGAAGTATCACGCTCTATTGCCGCTTGCGAAGGGGCTTTGTTGTTGGTTGATTCGACCCAAGGCATACAGGCTCAAACCATATCAAACTTATATTTAGCATTAGACAATGACCTAACCGTTATCCCTGTTCTCAACAAAGTGGATATGCCTAATGCCATGATTGAAGAGGTAAAAGACCAGATGGTTGAAATTATTGGGTGCCGCAGGGAAGAAATATTACATGCAAGCGGTAAAACCGGACAAGGTGTAAATGAGGTTTTAGAAGCTATTATTGAACGTATTCCTGCGCCAAAGGGCGACCCTAATGCACCGTTGCAAGCACTTATATTTGACTCGGTATTTAATATTTTCCGTGGTATTGTGGCTTACTACAAAGTAGTGAACGGTACCATTAAGAAAAGCGATTTAGTAAAATTTGTCTCTACCGAAACGGAATATATTGCAGAGGAAGTCGGTGTGCAGCGATTGGCTTATGAACCTCGCAAAGAAGTAAGTGCGGGTGATGTAGGATACATTATTTCAGGGATTAAAGCTGCCAAGGAAGTCCGGGTGGGTGATACAATAACCACCGTTGCCAATCCTTGCCAGGAAGGCATTCATGGCTTTAAGGAAGTGAAACCGATGGTGTTTGCGGGAATCTACCCAATTGATACCGATGATTACGAAGAATTGCGTAGCGCTATGGGCAAACTGCAACTGAATGATGCTGCGCTTGTATATGAACCTGAATCCACTGCTGCGCTTGGATTTGGCTTCCGTTGCGGGTTTTTAGGAATGCTGCATTTGGAAATTATTCAGGAGCGTTTGGACAGGGAGTTCAATATGAATGTAATTACCACCGTTCCTAACGTATCTTATAAAGCGTATGATACCAAGGGGGAGATGCTGATTATAAACAACCCCAGCGATATGCCCGACCCCACTATGCTCGACCATGTGGAGGAACCTTATATTCAGGCCAATATTATTACCAAAACGGAGTTTGTCGGCTCTATTATGTCGCTCTGTATTGAAAAAAGAGGATTTATTAAAAACCAGCATTACCTTACTACCGACCGTGTGGAAATGGTTTTTGAAATGCCGTTAGCTGAAATAGTATTTGATTTTTACGATAGGCTGAAGAGTATTTCCAAGGGATATGCTTCGTTTGACTATACTCCTATTGACTATAGGCAATCTGAATTAGTAAAACTGGATATAATTTTAAATGGTGAATTAGTAGATGCCTTAGCAGCATTGATTCACCGTGACCATGCCCAGGAATTTGGAAGAAAGATTTGTGAAAAACTAAAGGAACTTATTCCCCGTCAGCAATTCCAGATTGCCATACAGGCAGCCATAGGAGCCAAAATTATCGCCAGAGAAAATATCAGTGCTATTCGGAAAGACGTAACTGCTAAGTGCTACGGAGGTGATATTTCCCGTAAACGCAAACTGTTGGAAAAGCAGAAAAAAGGTAAAAAGCGCATGAAGCAGGTGGGTAATGTGGAAATTCCGCAATCGGCTTTCATGGCTGTACTCAAACTTTAATTAGTAATTAATAATTAGTAATTAATAATTCCATGAATTGGCTTTTGATTACTAATTACTAATTATTAATTACTAATTTAAAACAATGCACAGATTCTACATTCCATTAGTATCCGGAGAAACTTGCAAATTGGATGAAGAGGAATCCAAGCATTGTGTTCGGGTGTTGCGCCTGAAAGAAAATGATGAGGTTGAAATTACGGATGGCAAAGGCAACCTTTTTAAAGCAGTAATTGAAAATGCCCATCCCAAAGCCTGCCTGTTAAAGGTAGGGGATCAACATTTTGAGCCCGAACAATCATGGGAATTAATAATTGCAGTTGCACCCACCAAAAATATGGTGCGTATGGAATGGCTGATTGAAAAGCTAACGGAAATCGGTTTCAATAAATTTATTCCGGTGGAATGCAGTAACTCTGAAAGAAGAGTCATTAAAACGGACAGGTTAAATAAGATAGCTATTGAAGCTATGAAGCAATCGGGTAGGGTATACCTTCCTGAAATAGAAGAGTTAGTTTCATTTGAGAAACTGATAGATAAGTACAAATCATTTTCCGGACAAAAATTTATTCCGCATTGCAATTCAGTTGTCAGTAGTCAGTCGTCAGTTGTCAGTAATATGGAGCGTAAGAGTCTTCCATCAGTATATAAAAAAGGAGAAAATGCACTTGTTTTAATAGGCCCTGAAGGCGATTTTACCAAGGAAGAGGTAGATATGGCAATTGAAAACGGTTTTATCCCTGTTTCGTTAAATGAAAAGACCTTGCGGACTGAAACCGCTGCATTATCAGCAGCTATAAGCTTAAAGACACTTAATCAGTAATAAAATTTGTTGTTGATTGTCAATCTGATATAAAATTCTTAACTATATTGCATTAGCTTCCCCAACCTTTGGACTTACATGGGCGTATTAGTAATTAAAATAAGCCGGCAAAGCCTTTTCGAATGAACATAGAAATCGACTTAATTACTGCTTGCATCAGGAAGGAGAGGAAGGCTCAGTATGAGCTTTACAAGCTGGTATTTAGGTATTTGATGAGTATCTGTGTGCGTTATACCCATTCATACGAGGAGGCAAATGAGGCATTGAACACAGGATTTTTGAAGATATTGAACAATATGGAAAAGTACCGGGCGGATGTACCATTTAAAGCCTGGATTCGAAAAATAATGGTGAATGTGCTGATAGATGAATACCGCAAGAAAAAGAAAGACCATGAAAACGTACAAATGGTTAAGGATTATGCGGAACAGGCACCTTTGGTAGAGTTAAATAATGCGATAGCGAAAATGGATGCGGAACGAATCCACAAACTGATTATGGAACTGCCTCCAATGAGCCAAAAAGTATTTAATTTGTTTGTGATTGATGGATTTGAACATAAAGAAATTGCAATTATGCTGGGTATAACGGAAGGCACATCGAAATGGCACCTGCATAATTCAAGAGAACAATTAAAAGAAAAGTTGGCGAAGGCCATGTAAGATATGAACGAAGAACAGAAATTTGACGAGTTGATAAATTCCAAGCTGTCGGAAAGGGAGTTCCCTTTCGATGAGTTGAACTGGGATGAGGCAGAGCGTTTAATTATTAAGCAGGAAAGATGGGTCAGAATAAAACGAGTATCCCTCGTTTTCTCCGCCGGGCTTTTTTTGGGTGTTGCTGTAATGGTACCATTTGTTCTTAATAACCGAACTTCTTCAAATAATCCGCAAACTTCCCAACAGAATATAGGCCAACCACAGGTTGTGCATAATGCTATTGCCGCTCCCGGTAGTCAAACAAATGGTAATATAATAATACAAAATAGTTCCAACGATGTGAAGGCGCCCCTGCCCGTGCAATCTGCTTTTGTCAAGAAGGATAACAGCACGGGCATAAGGGCCGCTTCGGCAAGTACAAAAGTGCCGCACAAAAAATCCAAAACAGTACCTGTTTTTATAGCTGATAATAATAGCGGCAACCCCAACATAGAGACGCAAGCCCGTCATTTAACTAAACCGGTTACTAGTGCTTCTGCCGGAAAAATAAATAAAACATCTGCCAACACAGATGCTATAACTCCAACGAATGCAAACCCTGAAAAAACTTCGATAGCAGATGTGAATGCGGTACCAGTGGATAATAAGGATAATATACAGCCGATAAATTCTCCACAAAATAATCCTGTTGATAAGCCAAAGGAAGGTAATGCACCTGCACCGCCCATAGCAAGCAATCCTTCGCCGGCAAATAATATTGTTGCAGATAATAATTCCAGCCCAAAAAATTCAACTACTACTGGTACTGTTAACCCAACTGCGAATAAAAACTATAATAAAACTGCAAATTTAAAAGTAACTAAAAAAGATAAGGGTGCAGTTGCTAAAAATAATTCACGGAGCGGGAGCAGTAATAGTTTGCCGACCATAAAACGCGATACCATTATGGCTGTGGAACGGTTAACACTTCCGGGTACGGAGCAGCCTTATGTGCCCGATTATGATGCCAATATTTTATCTGTATATGCAGGAGGCAATTATTCTTTCGGATGGAAAAACAATGGAACTCAAGAAGGGAGCGGCATTACCCCATTAGGTGGTTTTATATACACGCATTACTTTAATTACAGGTACTCGGCATCAGTCGGATTAGGTTATTCCGAATTGAATAAACTGGACAAAACATATACAAGCAGCATCATTCAATATGACTTTGGGCAGAACGCCGATGTTACCACGGTAACGCCTCAGCGTATTTATTACCTTACGATGCCCTTCAAATTCCAAGTTAATATTAACGATAAAAATATGTTCAGTATTGGGCTCGATTTCCTGTTTATGCTAACAACAGCAAGTACCCTTACAGCCTACCAGCAATCTCCTTTCGGGCAGGAGGCAGGTAGTTCAACTATGCAGAACGGATATACGCAAGGGTTCTCGAATTACGATTTTCAGTTTACGGGTTCCTATACCTATATGATTACAAGCAGGCTCGGAATAAGGCCCGAATATTATTTTGGTGTTAATTATATTGAAAATAAATCCTTCCCCGGCATCAATCAATATGAAAGGAACAGCGGCGTTAGGCTGGTTCTTTCATATAAGTTAATGAAATAGAAATATATGAAAACGGTAAAACGAATCTTTCTTTTTATTTTTATAGGTGCAGTTTTTACTGCCTGTAAAAAAGAACAACTGCCTCCCACAACAATAGAAAACCAACCTGTGTTTTATTTCACAGGAACTATAAACAGCAACACTTTGAGCTGGCAGGCTGGTGTGAATAATTATTACATGTATTCTACGTACTCGCAAAATGACAGCACAGGAGTTTACAGTTTTAATGGCACGTTGCAAAACACGGCTACCGGCAATAACAGTATCCAAATAATTATTAATGATTATAGGGCTTCACAACTAAACGCTGCTGTAACATCCGCCCATATAGATTCCGCACTTTCCCCGGCCAAAACCTATGGTTATTTTACAGGTCTTCCTATTTCCGATACTTCTTATCTGGTAACTTTTACTCCTAAAATATACTACGGAACTCCAACTTCACTCACCTATTCTTTCGGAGACTTGTCTCCTAATGTAACGACAACATTGGATACTGCCCTTACCCATAGGTATTCGGCGCGAAAGTATTACAACACTTCCCTTAATGTGGATTTTTCCAGTGCATGTGGTAATATATACATGTCAAACCCACTTAATATTTTGAAAACTACTCCTTCATTTATGATTGATTCAATATCTTCTGTATTATATGTTGGTGCACATGATTCTATTGCTTTTACAACTGCTGTATCACACGGAACCAGCCCATACAGTTATAAGTTTTATTTTGGAGATGGCGATTCGACTATAGTAAATTCAGTTACTACAACCTTATCCACTATCCATACTTATACAACTACAGCTACATTTCCTGTTAAGTTGCAGGTGAAAGATGCCAATAACGATACTGCCAGTTATAATTATACGGTTTCGACTGATACCACACCTCCTTGCCGCTTTGATTATACTATGTCATCACCTGTTCAGAATATAATGACAAACTCCAAGTTCCTGTCGCAGATAACCATTATTTATACAAACAGCGCGGGAGTTGTTTATACGTCTAAAAGTAATTCTCAGGCAGGCTCATTCCAGATTAATTCTGTTTCCGATTATCAAACAAACACCAGCGGGTATCCAACCAAAATGCTGAAGGTGAACTTTAGCTGTTCATTATATAATAGCGCTGCAACTCCATCGGTAGTTATTGCAAACAATTGCACAGCAACCATTGCTGTTGCATATCCTTAGTTAAAATAGTTTCGGTTTTAAGTTTGTAGGTTAATAAAAGGTTCTGCTTAAAAATATCAGAACCTTTTTGTTTTATAACTTTACGCAGTTATATCCTTTAAACTTTAGGTATTCCCAAATGTCCAACCCAAAAATATCACCCATGAAAAAGAAAACTACCTTTTGGAGTTTTGCAATTCTTTTTTGTTTTACCTCCCTGTTTTCGAATGCGCAAAACATTAATCTTTCCAACTCTCCTTATTTTGATGGAGAGTGCAACCTTGCAGTGAATCCTAAAAACCCCAAACATTTGGTAACAGCCTGGATTTATTTTTCTCTTTCCAATCTGAAGGATGCAATTGCCACGCGCTCCTCATTCGATGGTGGAAAAACATGGACTCCCTTGCAAATATTACCGCATTTATATTCCAGTTTTAATTCTCCCGACCCTACTATTTATTTTGGCAAAGACAGTTGCGTATATCTTGCTTACATTGATATTTCAGGTTTACATGCCAGCGATTCCGGTTATATTATGGTTGCTCGTTCCGTCAATGGTGGCATAAATTGGAGCACCCCTGTAAAAGCAATTTCCTATTCAGCACAGCCTAATTTGCCTATCGACAGGCCATGGATAGCTGCCGATGGCAGCAACGGCCCCTATTCGGGAAGGGTTTATGTAACCAGCCAGAATGCCTATTTCACACCTCAACCTCACCACCCATGGTTTACTTATTCCACTGACAGCGGTGCTACGTGGACGCCCATAAAACGATTAGATGACAGTATTCCAGCAGGTGTAATGACAGATGCCACCGCATTTATGACCGTAGCTGCCAATGGAACTTTATATGCAGTCTATTTTTCATATTATACCGCATACAGTCCTTATGCCCGATTGATATTGGTTAAATCGTATGACGGAGGAAATACCTTTATCACCCATGCTGCAATAAACATAACATCGGCCGATGTTATTCCTGCCGCAGATTCGCTTCTTAAATCAGGTGTCTCTATTTCGGCTAATCCGGCGGATACATCTAACTTAGTTATTACAGGCGCTACAAATAGATATGGTGAACCGGATGTTGTTACCTATAATACGCACGATGCGGGATTAACATGGAACGGCCCTGTGCGGGTAAACGATGACCAAATGGGAGCCTATGATACGTGCCACGATTTAAGCTGCGGAAGTTTTGCTCAAGACGGAACCTTTGGCCTTGCATGGCGCGACAGGCGGAACACCGGCAGAGGCGATAGTGCATCATTCCAGATTTATGCTGCCGAATCTAAGAACGGAGGGGATAGTTACGGCCCTAATTTCTTAATCAGTGATACCATTTCACCGGGTGTATTGATTGAACGGGGGGACGATTTTCTTGGTTGTGCAGTGTCCGATTCGGGCTTGTTTGTAAGCTGGAGCGATTTGCGCACCGGAAAAGAAAATACATTCTTTAACGCAACACCAACGGCAAAAATTCCGAATGCTATATTTTCTGTTTCCGATAATTCCAACGTGAAAGTGGAAGCCTATCCAAATCCTTTCCATGATGAAACTAATATCGTTGTGAACGCTTCAGTTCCGCTGCAGCAATGTAAATTGGAAGTTTTCAGTATTGAAGGCAGGAAGGTAGATGAGGTGCAGATTCCCGGAAACGGAACCTATAAGTTAAACTTGAATTATCTTTCTGCAGGAACCTACATCTGGTCTTTGGAAGAAAAAAATGCCGCCGTTGCGCACGGCAAATGGGTAATACAGTAAAAGTTTAAATAGTCATGCGCATGAAATACCTGTCATAATTATTTCCAAATCCATTGGGAGTAATAGACTCAACTTTCATTCCCAATTTTTCAAAAAACTTGAAAGTATATTGGCTTGTACCCAGTGTAATTATAAAACCGGGATATAATTCTTTTACTTTATTAACGCGGTAATCGAAGAGTAATTTTCCTAATCCTTTTTTGTGATAATCCGCGTCAACCATCCCCCAGGTAAGATGGGCGCGGTTTTCAGTTTCCAATACATAAAACCCTGCACAACCAATTATTTTATCAGTTTCCAAAACAAAAAAATAATCGGCCATTGATGGAGGATACGCAGGAATGCCCTTGTTTTGCGCAGTAATCCAGTCATCAAGCATTTGCATATCATCCAATACAAAGTAACCGTTGGGTATATTGCTAAGCAATAATTGTCTTACTCCTTGTTCATCATTTGGTAAATAATTGCGGATTGTCATGGCGATTAAAAGCGAAATATTAATTCACCGGAGGGGCATCGTCCTTCACCAATTGACGATAGCGGTCGCGGGTTTCTTCTATGTAAAAACTTCCGGGATATTTTAGGATTAACTGTTTGTAAAGTTCAGCCGCTTTTTTTTCATCATGCAGTTTGGTATCTTCCAATTTTGCAGAAAGATAAAGTGCTTTATCGGGAAGCATTCCGTCGGGATAAACGGTTTGTTCATCGGAATAATAACCCAATGCTTTTTGATAATCGCCTTTCTTTTCAGCCACTGAAGCCCGTTGCATAAGCACTTCTTCTTTTAGGGTAGTGGTGCCGCTGATGTTGTAAACAGAATCGAGCAATATGGAAACGCTGTCTTCATAGTTTTCAAAATCGAGCAACTGGACATGGGCAAAAAGCAGCAAAGCCGGTTCCATAGCTGAATCCTGGGTATTGTCTGACACTACCAGCGATAATGCCATAGCATCATTCGCAATTAATTTTGTTGTAGCCGAGCGAAGAATATTCAGTTCGGCCTGCGCCCATTTAAAATTACCGGTATAATAGTAAATAGTCGCATTTTTAAATTTGGCTTCATCCCCGATAGGCTCTTCTTTGAAGCCTTGTTCAACCTTGCTGTAAAGCAAAGACGCTTCCCATGTTTGACCATCTAACAACATGAGGTCAGCCAGCTCCATGCGGCAACGCGCCTGTGTTTGCGGAGAAGTTCCGGGCATGTTAACCGCCTCCTGCATTAATGCAATAGCGATGGAATCATGATGCAGATAAAAACCTTCTAACTTAGCTAATTGTTGCATCAGTGAAATACTGGCATCTGTTTTGCTTAACTCAGATAAGGCTTGGTTATATTTGGTTTCAAGGCCTGCCAATTCATCCTGGGTGTATGTGCCGCCATTGGTTAATTTGAGGTACATCACATTTAATTGGGCAATTTTTGCTTGGGCATAATTATCTCCTTTGGGTCCTCTGGCAATCACATACTGGTATGCTTGTATGGCAGGGTCGTAAGCTCCGGCGGTAACGCATGTGGATGCAAAAGTCATCAATCTGTAACCGCCTTCATTTTTCCTGCGGTCAAGGGCTTTTACTTGCACTAATGCGTTCGGATAATCTTTTAACTGAAGCAGCATCCAGATTAATAATTCGGAATACACATCCTTATCAGGGTAGCGCTGAATATATTTCAATAACTCTGTTTTAACAATAGTATTCTGGGTTTCATCGGCATAATTTCCAACACTTAGCTGCAATGCATCCTGCACATATTGTATGAAAGTAGGAGACAAGGCCAGTGTTTCCAAATAAGAATCGACCATGGCCGCAGTATTACCCTGAGCTTTATACACAGCGCCAATTTCCGAAACAAAAGGGTAAGAATCTCCTAACAATTTTTTACCCTGATTATAGGTTTGCAAAGCATAGTCGAATTCTTTCTCATCCATAAAAGCTTTGCCAAGCTCCAGTACTTTATCCCTGTCAGCAGGCAACTTTTGAATTGCTTTGGCGAATGCATCTTTAGTTTGCTTATCGTTACCTTCTAATTTATAAAGCATCCCCTCGTCTACTAATAAAATGGAGTTCTCGGGTTCCTGTTTCAGCTCCTTTTTTATAATCTTTTCAGCTGTTTTATAGTCCTTGGTATGCAGCAGGCAGTCTAAATAATAATGGTAATTATCGGGTGAAGGTTTTTTGGGGAATACTTTTTCGTAATAAACAATGGCCTTGTCATATTGCTTATTCTGGTAGTACTGGTATGCAAGTTGCTCGTCCGTAGTCTGCGAATAAACCTGCTGGAAGAAGCATGCCAGAAAACAAATTAAAAAAAGCCTCTTCATTTTATTGATAAGAAAAATTAAATCTTTTTATGGTCCTTTAGCAGTGAAATCAGTGAATCAGCTTTCGGGGCAATGTATTGGTAGCGCGGAACCTGCGTGGCAATACTCTGCATCGACATGTTTGATACCTGCACTAATTCGGTCGCCTTTCTCGCTTCATTTGAAATGAAATATTGAGCACTATCGGCAGGAACCAGATTATGTTGCAAGTCATGGCTCAAGTGAATTAATTGTTTTTCCGATTTCCCTAACTCGATTAATAACGGACCTCTTTTTCCGGCTATAGTTGCGAGCGACCAGCGTAATTCATTGAAGTTTCTGAAAACATCCGCAGCGGCCCCGCTCATGCTATCTACATGTGCCATTTGCAGTAATTGCATATCATTCATAATATGATTTCCATACCCTGCAATTTTTGCAGAGTCGATTGTTTTAACTGCTGAATCTGCTTTAACAACGAGTATTTGCAGGCTGTCCAGCGTTTTTGTTTCCTTAGGGTATTTATTTCCGCGTATGCAGGATGTATTTTGCAGAATAATAAAAATTGAAACCAGAGAAAGAACGACTGAAGTGTATTTCATATAAAATTAATAGGATAAAAGTTTTTCGATAGCTGCCGATACCTTGTCGGCATTAGGTAGCATAGTTTGTTCTAAAATAGTATTAAGTGGAACAGCGGGCATATTTTCAGAGCCGATAACGGTTACCGGAGCATCTAAATATTCGAAACAGTGTTGCTGAATCCGCGCTGCAATAGATTGTGAAAATCCATTATTAACAGGTTCTTCCGTAACTACCAAACAACGGCTGTGTTTCTTAACAGTAGCAAAAATCAATTCTTCATCCAACGGATAAAGTGTTCGCAAATCGATAATTTCTACTTTCCCGGGGAAATTTTTAGCTGCATTTTTTGCCCAGTAAACACCCATGCCGTAAGTGATAATTGCAAGTGTTGTACCAACAGGGTCTGCGCTTTGCACCACCCTTCCTTTTCCAAACGGAATGATATAATCGGCATCCGGTTCCACTGTTTTCGCATCTTCGGTTCCTTTAATTTTTGACCAGTAGAGGCCTTTATGTTCCAGCATAACCACAGGGTTCGGGTCGTAATATGCAGATTTTAATAGGCCTTTTAAATCAGCACCGGTGGAAGGATATGCAATTTTTATGCCGCGGATATTTGTTAATACAGATTCAACACTGGATGAGTGATAAGGCCCACCACTGCCATACGCACCAATAGGGACGCGAATAATACAACTTACGGGCCATTTTCCGTTTGTCAGGTAACAAGAACGGCTAACCTCGGTGAACAATTGATTAAGCCCCGGCCATATATAATCGGCAAATTGAATTTCTACTATAGGTTTGCAACCTGTGGCTGACATGCCGACTGTACTTCCCACAATAAATGCTTCCTGAATAGGTGTATTAAATACCCGGTCATCGCCAAATTGCTGCGCCAGTGTTGCCGCTTCGCGGAATACCCCGCCTAAGCGTCCGCCTACATCCTGCCCATAGAACAAACATTCGGTATGTTTCTCCATCAACTCCCTTATAGCAAAAAGAGCGCAATCTACCATTACCTTTTTTTCTCCTCCTGTGGGCTCGCGCACACCTTTTTCTTCGGTAATGGGAGTAGGTGCAAAGTCATGTTTAAATAAATCTTCAGGCAGCGGGTCGGCAGCTTTTAATGCTTTTTCATACGCTTCGCTTACTGCTTTGGTTTCTTTTTCTTCAATCTGTTTTATCTTGTCCTTATTGAAACCTGCAATAATCAATTGGCTTTTCAATCTTGGATATGGGTCTCGTTTGGCAGCCTCTTCCAAATCGGCACGGTACCATTCTTTGCGCACACCCGAAGTATGGTGATTCAACAGCGGCACTTTTGCATGAACCAAAAATGGCCTGCGTTCAGTGCGGATAGTATGAATAACATCGCGCAATGTTTGAAAGCTACGCATAAAGTCGGTGCCGTCAATGCTGCGTGTTTCCAATCCTTTAAATCCTTTGGCATATTCTACGGCATCCATGGCACGGGTTTCTTTTCCGGTCGCGGAAATATCCCAATCGTTATCCTGCACTAAATATAGTATCGGAAGTTTTTTCAAAACCGCCATCTGAAAGGCTTCTGCCACTTCCCCTTCCGTAACCGAACCATCTCCAAGAGAACAAACCACAATCGGTTTTCCATCTTCATATACCGGCAATAATCCTCTTTTTTCTTTATACTGAATACCCATTGCAATGCCTGTAGTTGGAATTGCCTGCATACCCGTAGCCGAACTTTGGTGCGGTATTTTAGGCATATTATCCCGCTTCAAACTTGGGTGCGAATAATAGGTTCTTCCGCCGGAGAATGGGTCATCAGCTTTTGCCATCAGCTGCAGCATAAGCTCATAAGGTGTCATGCCTATAGAGAGAAGAATACTATCATCGCGGTAATAGGCGCTCAAATAATCCTGAGGTTTCAGTTGAAGGCCCAGTGCTATTTGCACGGCTTCATGCCCGCGCGAGGTGGCATGAACATATTTACTTGTTACAGCTGCATTTTTTTCAAAAAGTTCTGACATCGCTTTGGCGGTGCACATCAATTCAAAAGCCCGTAAAACCGTATTTACCGGTACAGAGCCTACAGATTCATTTTTCGCAGCGAGGGTTGTCGGCATATCCACTTGTCGTTAAACTGCAAATGTAGTAATTAGCTAAGAAATAAGAGCTCTTAGTTCTTACCTCTTAGCTTCTTTTCATAAGCCCAGCGCAACAAAGTATCCCCCCTTTCCTGTATATCGGGCGGTAGCCCTTTATAAAAAAGGTCTATTTCTTTGCCCAAATCGTCTGATGCATCGCCATCTTCCAACTTCAGAATTTCACCGTCGCCGGTAATCTCCTTTATAGCTTTGCGTAAGAGTTTCATGTGTTTTTCGTAGCGTTCTTTTGTAAGTATCATCCATTGCACTCCTTTGTCCTCATTTTGTGGCTCGCAAAGCTGATAGCCCATCAATTTATTGTAGTTGATAGCAATAGTATTATCCAGCATTATTTTGGCATAAATTGCTTTGAAATTAATCATGTAAAAGGTCCAGTCATTCATCATTACCGAAGCCAGTGAAGGGATAAATCCGCCAATGTAGCTTTCATCCCAGATGAAAATTCCGCCCTCGCATGTTCGTTTTTCAAAGTCTATATCTTTTCCGTGAATAAGCCCTATTTTTTTGCCTTCAAACTCAATAATAAAATAGCCGTTATTCTTATTGTTGATGGAATCAAACCATTTTTTTTGCATTTCGGGAGTGATATGCTCGCGGTAAAACATGGTGTTTTGTATGGCTGTCGAATTACGTTTTTCACGCAATAGTTCAATATCTTCTTCTTTTAGCCTCCGGAGCGTAATTCCGTATTTGCGAACTATCATAACTACTCTAATATTTCGCTGACAGAAGATTGCGGTTTGGCATTCATAATATTATACATGCGGCGCATATATTCACCAATGATGCCGATACTTAATAAAATAACACCACCGGTGAAGGTAATGCTTACTACAATGCCGGTGAAACCAACCTGCACATGGAAAAATATTTTTTTGATAATAAAGAAAACCCCGATAAGGATGGAAATGGCGGATGAGGTACATCCTAAAAATGTGATTAACCTTAACAGGAAAGCATTGTAGCCAAATACAAGATTGTAATAAAGCTTGCTTAAGCGTGAAAAAGGATAACGCGATTTATCTACATGTGATTTATCGTGACGCACTTTTATATACTCTATTTTTTCGGTGTACCAATTTGCGAGCTCATCTATAAAGACAAATTCCTGGTCGTGCGTTACCAGTTTATCTACCAATCCTTTTTTTATAATGCGGAAAGCGGAACCCTCTTTATCATCGGCTGTCATGCGGTTTAAAAGGCGAAACCCCCATCGCAAAAACTTGCGCAGTAACGACCTTTTGTATGCGCCTGATATACCATAAACTAAATCTGCATCTGTTTCTTCGGCGCATTTAATTAGTCGCGGTATTTCATCGGGCGGATGCTGCAGGTCATCATCGATAGTAATTATATAATTACTTTTGGCATTGCGGAATCCAACAAAAATGGCATTGTGCTGTCCGTAGTTTTTCGACATCCGGATGGCAGTAACCTTTTCCGGATGATTGTTTTTTATGGCCCTGATAACTTCCCAACTTTTATCTTCCGAGCCGTCATCTACCAAAATAAGTTTGTATGTAATCCCTTCCAGGGCCATTACTTTATCTATTTCAGCCTGTAGGGCAATAAGTGCCGGAGCGGCATTAAATACCGGAACTACTATTGAAATATCTTTGATTGTTCCGCCCATTCTATTTAACAATGCTGAAGCCTCCGTCCAGCGTAAGATTAATGCCTGTTACCCATCTGGATGCTTCGGATAATAAATAGATGCAGGCATTCGCCACATCTTCCGGCATGCCTAATCCAAGTGGATATTTACTTTCATATTCTTCCGCGCTTCGGTACATCGATTGGTTTTTAGTTTCTTCGTACAAGGGCGTTTTAACCATTGCGGGAACAACCACATTGCTGCGCATTTTCTTGGGGAGAATTTCAATCGCTAAATTTTTGCTGTAGGCTTCTATTGCCCCTTTGGATGCTGTGTATAAAGCTCCTCCCGCATAGGGATAGCTTACAGATATGGATGAAAAAAATACTAAGGAGGCGGCATCGTTCAACTTTTTATTTTTTAGTAAACGCGCAACTGAAAGCACTGCCGATTCAAAATTTACACCCATAATGTAACGTATATGTTTTTCGGCAATAAACTTCACCGGAACTGGTGCTACAACTCCCGCCGAATGCACATATCCGTCAATTGCAGGAATGGTATCGAATAAATTATTGCGTTGGGTTTCATCCATCAAATCGCAAACAAATTGGGAATGTCCTTCACCTTGCAATACTGAAAATGTTTCCGCTAACCGTTTTTCGTCCCTTCCCGTAATTACCACTTTTGCGCCCATAGCGCTGCAAGAAATAGCAACTTGTTTTCCGATGCCGGAAGAGGCCCCCGTTACAAGTACCGTTTTATTATGAAGATGAAAAGGGGTAGACATATTTTCTATAATTCTACAATTTCAGGGCAAATCAAATCTTTTGTTTTCAGCGAAACTGTTGCCCATGATAAGCCAACACCAAACCCTGAAAGCAGCCATGATACTTCCCCTGCAACTTTATCATGCAGTTCGGAAACTATTGTTAGTGGTATGGAGGCAGAACTGGTGTTGCCAAATTTAGGCAATGTATAAGGCACTTTTTCCGGAGGGAATTTCATTTTCTTCCGGATGGTTTCATTCATCAGTAAATTGGCCTGGTGCATTACAAAATAATCATAGGAATCAGGACCTGTATTGGTCGTGCTGAAGAACTCCGCAATATTTTTAGGTACCTCTGTAACTGAAAAATTAAATACCGCCATTCCGTTTAATTCCAAATTGCGGCTGGCGCGGGAAATGCCTTTTTCCTTTTCCACCATCGTGAATGAATCCACCGTAAATGGTTTGCGCATACCACCTTCCCTTACTATTATGGCTTCATATCCTGAACCGTCACTCTGGTTGCTGAAATGCATGGTAGCGGCGGTTTCATCGTATTCTAAAAGGGTTGCAGTGCCGCCATCTCCAAAAAGCGGGAATACGCTTTTATCTTCCTCCGGAGGGCCGGCAGAAGAAATATCACCGCACAATAAAAGGGCTTTTTTGAATTTACCTACGCTTATTAATGATGATATAGCTGACAGTCCATATACATATCCGGAGCAACCTAAATTAATATCGAATGCCATGCAGGTTTTGGGCAAGCCAAGCCTGTTTTGCAATGTTATGCTGCTGGCGGGCAGAAAGTAATCGGGCGTTTGGGAAACAAAAATTAAAATCTGAATATCGTCTTTGGAAGTGTTAGTTGCTTCCAGTAGTTTTTCAGCGGCTGCTTTGCATAAATCAGTTGTAGTAATTCCAGATTTCCCAACCATCCTGCGCTTTTCAACACCGGTAGTTTTAATCAGGAGTTTCCTTTCTTGTTCGGTAATATGGGTATAATCCCAATTGGATAATTCCTCTTTCGGTACAGCTCCTGCAATACCTTTAATGCTTACGTTATTTATTGAAAAGGAAGCCATTTCTTTTATTCCGGATTATTTTTCAGATTGACAACCATATCATAAAGCTCTTGTACAGAAGATACTTTTCTCAACTCATCGCCTTTAAGGGTAACGCCATATTCGGTATCTATAAGCGCAATAACAATAAGGGCGTGCATAGAGCCCCAGCCTTCAATATCGCTGATTTTTGTTTCCGGTTTCAGGAAGCCTGCAGGAATATCTTCAAACTCTCCCTGTAATTGTTGTATAAATGTATTTATATCCATATAATTAAAATTATCAAATTGTTATAACTGTTGCTCCCCAGGAATAGCCAATCCCGAATCCTGCAATCAAAACCTTATCGCCTTTTTTTGCTCGGCCTTCTTTCACCGCATCGTACAAAGCTAATGGAATTGTTGCAGCTACGGTGTTACCAATAAATTCAAGATTAGTAAAAAATTTCTCTTTCGGAATTTTCATTTTCCTTCTCAACACCTCTAAGATAAATCCGCTTGCCTGATGGAATACAAAAAGGTCAATATCGTCCATGGTTAAGTTAGCTTTTTCAAGCGTTTCTTTTACCAAGGGTGGTACTTTGCGTAATGAGAAAGTTAAAACTTCAGGCCCTTTCATGCTAAATATGCCGTAAGCCATTCCTCCTGCATCACTATATTTATCAAGCCATTCGCGGGTAGGTTTCTCGGCTCCGCAACATCCTTCCACAATTAAATTAGGAGCTCCGGAGCCATCGGTGCCATAAACAAAACCCCCAATACCGCTGTTTTCAGTTTCGCTGATAAGCGTTACTGCCATTGCATCGCCAAAAATCATCCGTAATTCATGGTCTCTCGGGTGGATTACTTTCGTAGCCGCATCTCCAGTCAGAAATAATATATTTTTTGCGACTTTTGTTGTAATAAGGGAATTAGCTACCATTAATCCATAAATAAAACCCGAACAACCCATAGGAATATCAATAGCTCCAAGGGTAGTTGGCAGCCCTAGTTTATTTTGCAAAATGCAAGCTGTTGCCGGGCCGCGCCTGTCAACCATTTCAGTGGTGAAAATAAGAAAATCTATATCTTCTTTCTTAACATGCGGATGTTCTTCAAAGAATTTGGCCGTAGCTGTAACTGCTGAATCAGAGGGTATTTCATCGTCAGCAGCTATTCGCCTTTCTTTCACGCCTGTGCGCCTGAAAATCTCTTCGGGAGTATATTCGGGGAATATGCGTGACAATTCTTCATTATTCAGAATTTTTTCAGGCAAATAATAGCTTATAGCTTTAATGAAAGCACCCACTCTTTATCGTAATTTTCACAAAGTTAATACTTTCTGCGAAAGCTTTATGCAATATTGAAATGGAAACTCACAGTATTTTCGCAATAATTACCATATATTTGTGTTTATTTAGTGAAGTATAATGAGTGACTATAAAAGAAATATTAAGCGGAGCCAGCGGTTGGAATATGGTGTTTACCAAATTCTTGACCATTTTTTTGGGCGTCAGCGGATGTTTAAGTTATTCGGTACCCGACGCAGAAAGTTCTATAAAAATCTGACGGAAACCCTTAAACAAAGCGGTCCCGGCAAGGCAGTTCAAATAGAAAGACGTAAAGATTTAAGTATAAAGGAATTCCGCGACCATTACTTAAGAAAGGGTATTCCGGTGGTTATGGAAGGTATTGCCAAAGATTGGGCCTGTGTAAAAGATTGGTCATTTGAATATTTTAAAGAATTACATGGCGATGATGAAATTTTGCTCGTCCAACTCCAAAAGGAAGGATATCCTTATGAAACAATTACGCTTGGGGAGGTAATAGATAATATGCGTTCGGGGGGGGGGAAGTATTATCGCTTCTATCCTTTGTTGGATAGGCATCCGGAGCATATTAAGGAGTTTGATTATAACTGGCTTCTGAAGCACAAAAACCGTATCAACTGGTTCGAAGCATTCCAGGTATTTATGGGCGGCGCGGGAACCGCAACGGGCTTGCATAATGCCTGTTCCTGCAATATGTTTTTACAGGTATATGGGGAAAAGAAATGGATTTTATATCCACCCTATTATACTATGGTTTTGGACCCCGACCCGGTTAAGAATGTTTACCGCCATGCACCTATGCGTACGGATAAGGGCCCGTTCGACCCGTTTAAGCCGGGCAACTATGAAAGGCCATATGAACTCTTCAAATACATCGATACCCTTGAAGCTACAGTAAGGCCGGGTGATGTGTTATGGTTGCCGCCGTATTACTGGCATTGTGTGCAAAACCCGACTGATTCAATTGGCGTAAGTTTCCGCTGGATTCCTCCGTTATATTCTTTAAAGATAGCCCCTCTTTATATGTTGCTCGATTTCTGCGCAAGGAATCCTCCCATATGGAAGGGTAGTGAAATGGTTCGCAAGGATGCCAACTTAATTTATCTTGCCGAAACAGGGCAGTTGGAAGATTATTTGAAAAAGAAAGCCGAAAGAGATGAAGCTAAAAAGCAGGAAAAAACCTTGAAAGCTAAAGCCGCAGTGTAAATTTAAAATTGCAGTAAAATGAGTGACTTCAGAAGAAATATAAAAAACAGCCAACGTTTTGAATATGGCATTTACCAGTTTCTCGACCATTTTCTGGGAAGGGAAAGAACTTTTAAAATGCTTGGCAAGCGCCGGAAAAAATTCTACAGAAACTTACTGGAAACCCTTAAGAAAAGCGGAGAGGGTAAAATATATCCTATAGAAAGAAGAAAAGATATCAGCCTCAAAGAGTTCAAGAACCATTACATGCGGAAAGGAATCCCTGTGGTGCTGGAAGGGGCCGCCAAAGATTGGGATTGCGTAAAGAAATGGTCGCTTGATTATTTTAAAGAATTGCATGGCGATGATGAAATAGTAATGGCAACGCAGGAAAACATGAATAACTACGAAGCAATTACGTTGAGGGAGGTTATTGATAATATTAAAGGAGGTGGGAAGAAATATTACAGGTTTTATCCTTTATTAGACAGACATCCTGAACATCTTAAGGATTTTGATTACCAATGGTTGCTTGACAGGAAGACCAAGTTTTCACTATTTGAAGCATTTCAGGTTTTTATCGGGCCGAAAGACAGCATTTCTTATGTTCATAATGCCAATCCGCCTAACTTTTTTGTTCAGACTTACGGGCAAAAAGACTGGATTTTGATTTCTCAATATTATACGATGATTGTTGACCCCGACCCGGTTCGAAATGTATATAGGAACGCTCCTTTCAGAGGGAAAAATAATATGCCTTTCGACCCGTTCAGCCCGGATTATAGCCCGCCGAATGAGTTGTATAAATATATAGATGGCTATTCCGTAAGCCTTCAACCGGGAGACATACTTTGGAATCCTCCGTTTTACTGGCATACGGTAAAAAATGCTTCCGATTCTATTGGTGTTGGATACCGCTGGACAGACCCGTTTTATGCTTTTAAAATAGCGCCATTATATATGCTGCTCGATATGCTGGCTATTCATCCGCCCATATGGAAATCGTGGAAGCTTTTGAAAAAGGATAACAACCTTGTACACTTGGCAGAATCGGGCCAGTTGGATAATTACCTCAAAGAAAAAGCGGAACGGGATAAGCTGAAAAAGGTTGAAGTGAAGGCCGCGGTATAATTAGTATCGGGGTTTTACACATAAATTTTCTAGTAATGGTGGAATAATACTCTATTGCCAAACAAGAAGGGTGTGTTATTAAATTGGAATTAAAACCGAATTAAAACTAAATTAATATCGGGTTAAAAAAACATTAAACATCGTGAAAGCCAAGCTACATTCAGAAGAAGACAGAGTCTAAAAGTTAAATTGCTTTTGCATTTACCTGTAAACTCTTTAATCTTTTTTGATGGAGAAAGACTATTCACGAAGAAAAAATTATTTTCCAAATTTAGATGGGCTAAGGTTTATAGGTTCCTTAATTATCATCATTTTCCATATTGAGGATATTAAGTTCATTAATCACAGGGAGACACTTGCGCCATTAAGATATTACAGCCTTATAGGAAATATGGATGTAAGTTTGTTTTTTGTGCTCAGCGGCTTTCTTATTACCTATTTATTGCTGAAAGAGAAAAAGGCTACAGGTACCATAAATCTTAAATCATACTATACCCGGAGAACGCTCCGGATATGGCCGCTTTATTTTCTGATTGTTATGGCCGGTTTTTTTGTGCTTCCCCATATAAGTTGGTTCACCGAAGATTACTCTTCCAATATATATAAGCATTTCTGGCCTTTCTTTTTTGCCACTTTATTATTTCTCAGCCCATTTGTAAGAAGCACCTCAGGTTTGCCGCGAACCATTGGCCCGATATGGTCAGTAGGAGTAGAGGAGTTCTTTTATATCTGCTGGCCGATAGTATTGAAAATTACAAAAAAATATCTGTGGATATTTCTTTCTGTTGTGGTACTGGTGCTATTTGTAAGAAACGCATTGTTTCTGGGTAATGATTTCTTTTCATGGAAAGAATTGCACAATACACTTTTCCGTTTTGCCCGTGGGGTAATAATGCAATATCGCGTCAGTTGCATGGCCATAGGCGGAATTGGCGCTTATTGGGTGATTTTTGAAAAAAATAAAATACTCCATTTTATTTACCGGAAGGATGTTCAATGGGTTACTTATGTAATAACAATAAGTTTACTGTTGCTCAGAATTGGGGTAAAGCCTATTGCAAAAGAAGGTTTTCCAAGTGTGTTTTATGAAATGTATTCAGTATTTTTCATGGTAATAATCGTTAACCTGGCTACTAATTCACGTTCCATACTTAGTCTTGATTATAAATGGATGAATTATCTGGGAAAGGTTTCGTATGGATTATATATGTATCACCCGATATTGAGAATACTCTCCCTTCAAATGACGGAAAGTATATTTAAACGGGAAGTTTCCGGATGGCAGATGAACGTAGTGCTTTATGCCAGCACCCTTATTTTTACAATCATCACAGCAATTATTTCGTATGAGTTCTTTGAAAAAGGTTTTTTGAAACTCAAAACAAAATTTACATGAAACAAGGAGTATTTTTTTAAAAATATTCCCACATAGGTAAATCCTTCCCTTTCTTCTTTTGTTTTCTTTTCGAATACATTAAATTAAACGCAAACGATTTATACCTGGCCTGTGTAAATGCCTGCCAGAGATAATAAAGACACTTGCCTTTTAAAATTTTAAATCCTGATATTTTGATTTTAGAATTCGGGTCAATCGAAATATCATATCCATACGTCTTTTTTGCGAAATCGGCTGTTATGGCTTCTGTTGCCGCCTGGTCATAGGCGCTTAATTTATTTTTCCACTTGCCTACATTTGATGTGTTGATGGGGGCCAATAACCCGGTATGAACCATGTTTTTCCTGTCTACATTGCCTTTACGTTCCAAATGGGCGCTGAGCCATTCCGGAAAAACATTTTGAATCATAGCTTCGCTATAAGGAACCTTTAAAAATGCACACAATCCTTTCATGATGTCTTCTGTTTCAGTCACCATATTTTCATAAATAATGGTGTAAAACTTTTCCGGCATCTTTTTCTTTTTTCTTTCGACAAGCTGGTTAAATCCCAACCACTTTTGTGCACTGAAAATGGTATTCTTTGCGTTGAAAGCCTTCATCTGGCTGTAAATATTATCGCGTGGTTCCCGAATAATATGTACAAACTTGGTGTCTGGAAATATATCCAGCAATGTATTTATATGAAGAATATAACTTGGGTTTTTATCGGAAATAAGAATGATTTTTTCCTTGTCTTTACGAAGGTGATAATAAACTATCTTGCATAAGAGTTCATAAGTAGCGCTATCCTTGGCCAATAAAAGGTTTTTTGTAAGTTGTTCTTTATCCAAGTGCCAGAAATTGGTGAACATAGGTTCGATGTATAGCAATTCGGCAAATTCGCGGATATTGGCTTCTGTCCATCTTTTAATAGGGGCGAATTTAGGAGCAAGCACTGCAATGATTTTTGATTCGGGCGGCCCTATAATATTGGGATGCGAATCGAGCAGGTTCTGAAGCAATGAGGTTCCCGAGCGTTCCCTTCCTAAAATAAATATCATGGGTATAGTTTTAATATACTCAATGTCGGCTGCAGTAAGAGGCTTAGTAGGATATGTATTAGGTGTTTCGCTCATAGGTTGAAAAAGATGAAATAGTAATAACCATTCAAACATAATACAAAATCCTGAATTGAGTGATTTCAATTGTTACACCGGAATCAGTTCCGCAAATTGCATCCCGCAAATTTACTATCCGAAAATCCAGGTGCGAATACCCGTTTTCTTGCGTATGGTTAAAAACATACCGGTGTTCCATGTAACTATGGCACAAGTTGTTGCAATGGCTGTTCCGTTTATACCCAACGTAGGGGTAAGAATAAGATTCAGGGTTAGATTAATAACGATATTAATGGAAGTGAAAATAATAGGATACCGCTGATTGCCCGTCATCAAAGCAAAATTGCCCACCGGCCCGAACGCGATATTAATTATTTGTCCGCTGGCTATAATAAGCAAAGCTGTTTGCCCGCTGTCGAAATCAGCGCCAAAGTAGGCCATTATCCATTTGCGGAAAACTACAATAAAAAGGAATACTGGCAAAGTAATGATAAATACCCAGCGGCTGGTTTTGGTAACCAAGTCTTGCAACTTCTCTTTTTCATCCATGCTGTGCATCCGGGCTATGGAGGCTGCTGTAACCTGGTTCATTATCAGTAAAAATAAAGTCACCTTTGAGCCTATCATATCCGCCACGCTGTAAATACCAACCTGCGAAGATTCCTTTAAAAAACCCAGCATAAGAATATCCATCCGTGAATTGATGCTGGTTATAATCATAAACAAAAAGAAAGGTTTCAGGGAGTTTCTCCAATGTGGTTTATCATATTCTGCAACGGTATCTTTCAGCAGGGTGGTTTTATAAAATACTACCATGGCGAAAACGGCTGCTCCGGCAAACGACAGGGCATTCATTAAGATAGCATCGGGCAGCGTAAATTTCCGGGTAATGGCATATATTAACCCGATGGATGACAGGAAAATAACCGGTTTTACAATATTGTCGGGCAATAAGGAAAGCACAATTTTTTGCTGTCCGCGAAGGATAGAAGCATAGTAATTCATTAACCCATAAAACGGTACAGTTAACAATGCCAAAAGCAAGGGGATGGTATAGGCTGTTTCTTTCAGAATATGCAGGTAAAATGTTGAAATTGTGATAAAAGTGGCAACTGCTAACGCAAATGCCATGGAAATCAGCACCAATAACTTAACCGACCATTTGTGCAACCCTTTCCAAAGTGCCTTTTTACCTTTGGCCAGTAAAGAAGGGGTTTCCCTTACGGCCAATACGCAAATACCATAGGTGGCAAGATTAACAATGATAAAAACAATGCTGAAAGAATATGTAAACAGCCCATAACGCTTTGAACCAAGGCTCCGCGTCATTATGAACATAAAGGTAAGTGCGAGTATGGCTGCGAAAAAGTGTATGATGAAAGATGGTATAACTATTTTATACAATCTTTTCCGGTCTTCCTCGCTTTTGAAGAATTTCGAAATAATATTTGCTAAAAACCTCATTTTTGTTTCAAAACCCTTGAAATATTTAACTTTCCTGCTTATTGTCGGTAAAACTATAAAATAATCAACTTACACCGTAAGCAGATGGCTCTAAACCCAATAATTCCTATATTTGCAGGTAAAACAGGGCAAGGATAGTGGAAACCTACAAAAGAAATATTAAGCCTGGCCAGCGATTCGAATATGGCGTTTATCAGGTCCTTGACCAATTCTTTGGTCGTGAACGTATGGTTAAGCTTTTAGGTGGTCGCAGAAAGAATTTCTATAAGCGGCTGCAAGAAACACTCCGAAAGAGTGGTGATGGAAAGGCTATTGAAATAGAACGCAGGACTGACCTCTCATTAAAAGATTTTCGTAAGAATTACCTTAAAAAGGGCATCCCTGTTATTATGGAAGGGGCTGCCAATGATTGGGATTGTGTAAAGAAATGGTCTTTCGAGTATTTTAAAGATTTGCATGGAACCGATGAAGTGGCCATGCTGGACGATAAAGACAAAAAGAACTTTGAAATAATGACCCTTGCCGATATCATGGATAATATTCAGGGTGGCGGAAAAAAATATTACCGTTTTTATCCATTACTTAGCAGGCATCCTGAACATATAAAGGATTTTGACTACGGCTGGCTTCGCGAAAGAAGAAATAAAAATACCCTGATAGAAGAGTTCCGCGTAATGATGGGCGGAAAGGATACGACAACAGGCCTGCATATTGAAAACCGCGGCAATTTATTCGTTCAAACTTACGGTGAAAAGAAATGGATTTTATACCCACCCTATTATACTTCTATACTTGACCCGAAGCCTGTGCGTTTTGCTTACCGCAGCGTGCAGGTAACACCCGAGCGTGGCGGATTTAATCCGTTCAATCCCAAGTACGATGCACCTTATGAATTATACAAGTATATCGACCATTACGAAACTATTTTAAAACCCGGCGATGTATTGTGGGTCCCAACCTTCTATTGGCATACTGTTGTAAATACCAGCAATTCGATAGGTGTGGGCTATCGCTGGTTCAATCTTTTTGTAGGGTTTAGAACCGCTCCGCTTTATATGTTCCTCGATTTTGTTTCAACCAAACCCCCCATTTGGAAGGTTATTAAATTGTTTAAAGAGGATATTAATGTGCTTTTAATTGCCCAGCGGGGCAAACTGGATAAATACCGCAAAGAGTCTGAAGGACGTATAGTAATTCCTAAAGTGAAGGTAACCGAAACGATGAAATAGCGGAAGTAATGATTGACCCTAAAAAAAATATTATTACGCCTAAAAGCTTCGAATACGGAGTCTTTCAGTTTCTCGACCAGTTTTTGGGTAAAGGCAGGGTAAACATGATTTTGGGAAAACGCCGGAAAGCCGCCCGTGAAAAATTAATGGCCGACTTGATAAAAAATGGCCGCGGAAATGCAATACAGGTGGAACGAAGAAAAAACCTGAGCCTGGAAGAATTTAAAAACCACTATCGGGCCAAAGGAATTCCTGTTGTTATGGAAGGCGCTGCCAATGATTGGGATTGTGTAAAGAAATGGTCTCCCGAATATTTTAAAGAACTTCACGGGAATGACGTAATTGCGCTTACCAACCATAAGCTAAAGGAACTTTATGAAACAACTACGCTGGGCGAAGTAATCGATAATATCCGTTCGGGTGGCGGAAAGTATTACCGTTTCTATCCATTGCTGTTCAGGCACCCCGAGCACATTAAAGATTTCGATTACAAATGGCTGCTGGAGCGCAGAAACCCTTACACATGGTTTGAGGCATGGCAAGTATTTATTGGCGGCATGA
The DNA here is from genome assembly GCA_903916255.1 of uncultured Bacteroidota bacterium. Classification (GTDB taxonomy): domain Bacteria; phylum Bacteroidota; class Bacteroidia; order JABEUT01; family JABEUT01; genus JABEUT01. The sequence goes on along the minus strand of CAIWVW010000143.1, from coordinate 49,930 downwards.
ATTCGGTTACGCCTATTCATATGGAAAATCAGTGCAATCTTTTTGTTCAGGTATATGGCGAAAAAAAATGGATTATTTACCCGAAATATTATACAATGGTTCTTAATCCCGACCCGGCAAAACACTTATACCGAAGCCCTGCTGTGAAAGGCAATGAACTTTTTAATCCGTTTAAGCCCGATTTTGAAACCTATCCCGAATACCAATATATCAACTGGCTGGAAACCGACTTGAAACCCGGTGATATTCTATTTAACCCGAATTTTTCGTGGCACACGGTAGAAAATACAACTGATTCCATTAGTGTGGGATATCGTTGGGTAGCATATCCATACGCGTTGAAATTAGCGCCCCTGTATGCCTTCCTGGACTTGTTCGTGAGGAACCCATCTATATTCAAATCGGCCAAATTATATATTGAAGATACTAACCTTGTTCGCTTGGCCGAATCGGGCAAGTTGGACGGCTATCTGAAAGAAAAGGAAGAACAGGAAAAACAGCAAAAAATTAAAAACTTAGAAGTTAGTTCTGTTTAATATTTTATAAAAGTAAATCATGAGTAGAGCAACTCCATTCAGAAGAAACATTAAAGCAAGTCAGCGGCTGGAATATGGGTTTTACCAGTTTATGGACCATTTTTTCGGCAGAGACAGGGTTTTCAAAGTGCTTGGCAAACGCAGGAGGAGATTTTATCAGAACCTTACAAAAACCCTTAAAGCAAGCGGCGAAGGAAAAATTATTCCGATGGAAAGGCGTTCTGATTTAACCAAAGAAGAGTTCCTGAATTATTATGTAAAGAAAGGCATTCCGGTAATTTTTGATGGCGCAGCCAAAGATTGGGATTGTGTGAAAAAATGGTCGCTGGATTATTTCAAGGAACTTCATGGAGATGATGAGGCCCTTATGGCTACACAGGAAAATATGAAAAATTATGAAGCCAGCACCTTGCGCGAAGTTATTGAGAATATACAGGCTGGTGGCGGGAAATATTTTCGTTTTTATCCTTTGCTGGATAAGCATCCCGAGCATATTAAGGACGTGGATTATAAATGGCTGCATGATAAAATAAACAAGTTTTCTTTTTTCGATTGTTTTCAGGTTTTCATTGGTGGTAAGGGAGGTGGCTCTTTTCTGCACAATGCTAATCCGCCAAATCTTTTCATACAGGTGTGGGGAGAAAAGAATTGGATTTTATACCCCCAGTATTATACCATGGTTATTGACCCGAATCCGGTTCGGAATATTTACCGCAATGCTCCTAACCGTAAGAACGGTTTGCCATTCGACCCCTTTGCCCCTGATTACAGCCCTCCGTATGAATTGTATAAATATATCGACGGATATTCAGCTGACCTGAAACCGGGTGATATTCTTTGGAATCCCCCTCACTACTGGCATGCTATTAAAAACCCGACCGATGCCATTGGTATGGGCTATCGCTGGGCCGCGCCGTTATACGCTTTAAAGCTGACTCCTTTTTATATGTTTTTGGATATGTGCGCTTTCCATCCACCTATCTGGAAGTATTATAAACTGCTCAAAAAAGACAGTAATCTCATTCACCTGGCTGAAGCAGGCGAGCTGAAAAATTACATGAAAGAAAAATCGGAAAAAGAGCAAGTACTGAAAGCTAAACCGAATCCTGCATAAAAACATATGCCGGAGAATAAGAACCATATTTGGTATGCATCCAGCATGCGCCCCTATCCCGGAAATGAGCCTTGGTTCTACGATACTAAGCACTATCAACCACTTGTTGAAATAGAAAATCAGTGGGATGAACTGAAAGGGGAGGTTGCCTCTTTTGTAAAGGAAAAGGATAGTAAATTCCTTTCTAATAAGGCCGTATATGAAAACATCGATATTAATAATGGATGGAGTGTTATTGTCTTCCTTTTTTGGGGCCTGAAACTTTCCAATGAATTTAAAAAGAAGTGTCCTAAAACGGCTGCTTACCTAAAGCAAGTTCCCGGTTATGTTTCACTTTCAATCAGTCAATTGGCGCCACATTCTACATTAGCGGAACATACCGGAGATACCAACGCGATGCTCCGTTGCCATCTTGGCGTTGAAATACCCGGTAAGCTCCCCGATTGCGGGCTTATTGTGAATGCTGAAAAGAAAAACTGGGAAGAAGGCAAGTGGATAATATTTAATGATGCATACAAACATGGTGCCTGGAACGATACGGACAAGCGGCGCATCGTTATTATTATGGATTTTATCAGGCCCGAATTTTTAAAGCAAAAGAATTTAGTTTGCGCTTTTATACTCACAAGGCATGTTTCATATCTGTATCATAAAATTAATGTGATTGCCAAAATGCCCGTGTTTGTAAAAACCATTTTATTTGGTTTTATTTTGGGTGTAATTTATGTGATGAAACCGGTATATAACCTTTTCAGGATTGGCTAAAACGACCTCCAGACATAGGTCCGAATTTTAAAATAAAGCCAGGGATTTTTCAATGCTACCCGGTATATTTTCCGGATTATAAAGTATTTCAATTTCATTTTAGTAGTGACCGAAGAGCCTATGGATGCTGATTTTTCAGGCATGGTCATTTCGTAATCATACATTTTTTCGGCATATTTTCCTGCTACGCTTTCAGCCGTATAAATATCTTCCGGGGTAAGCGTTGTTCTCCATTCATCCACATAGGATGAAGTGATCGGCTTGAAAACATTGCCATGAATTTTACGGAATCCTTCTTTTATGTTAGAATTGAATGTATCGTAAATGCCGGAAGTATGTTCCGCAGCCATTTTTTCTTCAAAAGGCACTCCTAAAAAAGTACAAACTTCTTGCAGACTATTGGCGGTATCACTCACCAGCGCTTCATATTTCAGCGTGAAGAATTTTTGCGGATATATGCTTTTGGCTTTTTCAATAAGCTGGTTCACTTTGGTCCATCTGAAAGAAATATCGGCGCTTTGTTTAATGGTAAATACATGGCGGTGGCTCACAATATTTGCCCTGTAATCACGTACAATGTGGATATATTTTGCTTCAGGAAACAGTTCATTCAGCTCCGGCAGAAAATAATAATAAATAGGATTTTTATCAAAAAATAACTGAACCGTTTTTTGCGGATTTTCAAGGTAAAAAACTATTTTGCATATAAGCGGATAGGTTATAAAATCCTTTGCTGCCATACAATACCTGCGCAATTCTTCTTTATTCACTTTCCAGAAGTTAGAAAATAATTTCTCCCGGAAAAGGTCATTGCAGAAATTCGTTATTATAGGCTCGGTCCATTTTTTTACTTTGCCGTAACGTGATGAAAGCAGCATGAGGAACCTTGTTTCAGGCGGAGCAATAATGTTAGGGTGTGTATTCAACATTACCTGCAATAGGGTAGTGCCTGAACGTTCCTTACCTACCACAAAGTTCATAGGTATGGAGCCAATCTTTTTTATTTCTTCCGCCGAAATAGGTTTGCTTGGTTGCATTATTGAAAATAACGCGACAAATATATTCATATTCACTTCTTCGGCTTGCATTTACTGTTTTTAGTAGTTTTGTCAAGGTATGAATGAACCGGTAAAAGGCAAAGTGCATTTCCCAAACCTCGATGGGCTGAGGTTTGTTGGTTCATTTATTATCCTTGTCCTTCATATGGAAGAATTGAAGGTGACCAGCGGAAAGGAGCCGATTGCCTGGGTGAAACACTACCTGCCCCTTGGCGGAGTGGATGTTTCATTATTTTTTGTATTAAGCGGTTTCCTTATAGGTTATTTATTGCTGAAGGAAAAAGAAGATACAGGCAACATTAACATCCGGAAATATTATACCCGCAGGTGTTTAAGGATATGGCCGCTCTATTTCCTTATTATCCTGTTGGGTTTTTTCCTGTTTCCATACTTAGGGAGATTATGGGGGATTGATGAATTGCAGCTTGATTCGCCCTATAAATATTTCGACTTTATTCTGTGTATACTCTTTTTGCCACCCTATGGAATGAAAATGCGTGCAATAGGAGCTACCTGGTCGGTGAGGGTAGAGGAGGTGTTCTATATTTTTGAACCGTTAATATTAAAAAGAACCAAAAAATATATACAACTATTTATAATTATTACAGTAGCAGTGATATTGTTCCGCAACGGTTACTTTGTGATGTGCCGGGTACTGCACCTTTCTCCTTGGTTCAGGCATTTTCAAAAAATAATTTCTTTCTACCGGTTAAGTTGTATGGCTATAGGCGGCATAGGTGCTTCGCTGGTGGTTTCCGATAAAAAGAAAATCCTTCCTTTCCTGTTCAGGCGCGATATTCAGTGGGCTGTTTATATGCTTATACTTTTGCTTGTATGCTTGAATGTCCGAATTCCCTACATTGAATTTGAGTTTTATTCGGTGTTGTTCTGTTTCGTTATTATTAACCTTGCGGCTAATCCCAAATCTATTTTAAGGCTTAATTATAAATGGATGAATTACCTGGGTAAAATATCCTATGGAATGTATTTATATGGCGCCATATTCAGGATTTTATGCCTCACCCTTACCGAAAAAATATTTGGCCACGACCTATCGGGCATATACATGAATATAGTCTATTTCCTGCTGACTTTTGGATTCACCATTATAGTTTCAGTTATTTCGTTCCGCTTCTTTGAAAGCCCATTCCTCAGGCTTAAAAACCGGTTTGAGGCGGTTAAAACTGAACCGTAAGGAATATTAGCCCTTAATTCTCAATTTTAAACCCTCTTTTAGCCTTTATTTCCCCCTTGTTTTTTACCTTTGGCAAAAATTAAGGAAAATGGAGACTTCAATATTGAATGCTGCCCAGATAAATAAAAAGATAACACGTATTGCATATGAGATATACGAGGAAAATGCCTCGGAAAAGGAGGTTGTTCTGGCAGGTACCGTTTCCGGCGGATATGAACTGGCCCAAAAACTGGAAACAGTACTGAAAAAAATATCGCCTTTAAAAACTACAATGATGAAGGTAACTGTGGATAGAAATAAATTAACCGGCGAAGGCGCTATTAAATTAGATAGTAACGTGAACCTTGCGGGGAAGACCGTTATCCTTGTGGATGACGTTTTAAATACCGGACAAATGCTTTCCTATTGTATGAAAACTATTTTGCAGTTTCCGGTTAGGCGTTTACGGATAGCTGTGCTGGTTGACCGCAATCATACGTTGTTCCCCATTAAGTCAGACTATACGGGCCTATCTATTGCAACCACCTTGCAGGAACATATACAGGTAAATTTAAAAACGAAAGGCAAAGAATCGGTAATTTTAAAAGATTAAAGCGCGGACATATGCATTTAGCAGAAGTTAAGGATACCAAAACGATTAGCGATTTCCATAAACTTCCTTTTAAAATATATAAAGGAGACCCAAACTGGATATCTCATATTAAACAGGAAGTGGAGGAAGTATTCAATAGAAAAACGAATCCCTATTTTTCGCATAGTGATGCTATAAGATGGGTTTTATATAATGACAAGAATGAACCCATAGGTCGCGTTGCAGCCTTTATAAATAATAAAACGGCTTTTACTTTTGAGCAGCCAACAGGCGGAATGGGTTTCTTTGAGTGCATAAACGATAAAAATGCGGCATTTATATTGTTCGATAAATGTAAAGATTGGTTAATTGAGCATGGCATGAAAGCCATGGACGGCCCTATTAATTTTGGTGAAAAAGACCGCTATTGGGGGCTATTATCCGAAGGTGCGGATAAGCCCGCCATTTATACCATGAACCATAATCCCGATTATTATAAAACTCTTTTTGAGGAATATGGATTTGCCAAATTCTATGAACAAATAGTTTATTTCCGCAGTGCTGCCGACCCGCCTCATCCGCGCCTGAATGCGGTTGCAGAAAGGGTTACGCGAAATAAAGAATACCGTTTTGAACGAATAAAAAAGAACCAGGGGGTAAAGTTTGCGGAAGACTTCCGCACGATTTATAACAAAGCCTGGAAGGCCGAACGGAGCGATTTTGAAGAGATGACCAGCGCGCGCGCGCTGGAAATAATGAACAAGATGAAACCCATTATTGATGAAGATACATGCTGGTATGTTTATCATAATGATAAACCGGTTGGTGTTTATATTTCTATTCCTGAATTGAATGAGGTATTCAAATATGTGAAAGGCGATTTAAACTGGCTGGGTAAATTGAAAACATTTTGGTACCTGAAAACTAAACCCCCGCGAGCAACCATGGGTATCGTTTTTGGTATAGTGCCCGAATATCAGGGCAAGGGGCTTGAAGCGGGAATATTTACCGAATTGGGTAAAGTAATTCAACCCAAAAAAAACTATGACCGCATTTTAATCAACTGGATTGGCGATTTTAACGAAAAGATGATTCACTTGCTGGTAGCCCTGTTGCAGGTGGTACCTTATAAAAAATTTATAACATACCGAAAAATATTCTGATAGTATAGCATGGAAGAAATTTCAAAAACATACGACCCTAAAAAGAGCGAAGAGAAATGGTATAAGTATTGGATGGAAAATGGTTTTTTTCATTCGGAACCTGACGAGCGGGAAGCATATACTATGGTTATGCCTCCTCCGAATGTTACCGGTGTGCTGCACATGGGCCATGTATTAAATAACACCATTCAGGATGTACTGGTGCGCCATGCACGTATGCAAGGCAAAAACACCTGCTGGGTTCCGGGAACCGACCATGCATCTATTGCCACCGAAGCTAAAGTGGTTGCATTGTTGAAAGAAAAAGGCATTGCAAAGAAGGACTTATCACGCGAGGGATTTTTAAAATATGCCTGGGAGTGGAAAGAAAAATATGGGGGCATTATTATTGTGCAATTAAAAACATTGGGCTGTTCCTGCGACTGGGAACGCGTTCGCTTTACGATGGATGAAGACCTGAGCAACGCGGTTATTCAGGTGTTTGTCGATTTATATAAAAAAGGAAATATATACCGCGGGGTACGTATGGTTAACTGGGACCCGAAGGGACTTACAGCCGTTTCGGACGAAGAGGTGAATTATAAAGAAGTGGATTCCCGCTTATTTTATGTGAAATATAAAATTGAAGGCACCGCTGATGAATGGGTAACTATTGCAACTACTCGCCCGGAAACTATTTTGGGAGATACCGCAGTTTGTGTAAACCCGAATGACGAGCGTTACAAACACATAGTTGGCAAACGGGTTATTATTCCAATGGTTAACCGTTCCGTACCTATTATTTCCGATGAATATGTTACAATGGAGTTTGGAACAGGAGCATTAAAGATTACTCCGGCTCACGATATTAACGACTATAATTTAGGTGTAAAGCATAATCTTCCCATCATCGATACCATTAACCCCGATGGTACCATGAGCAAGAAAGCCGGATTTTATATTGGTGAAGACCGTTTCATTGTCCGTAATAAAATTGTGAAAGATTTGGAGGAGATGGGCCAACTGGTGAAAGTTGAAAACATAAAAAATAAGGTGGGGCATTCTGAACGGACAGATGCGGTAATCGAGCCTAAATTATCTATGCAGTGGTTTTTAAAAATGGATAAAATTTCAAAACCTGCGCTCGACCATGTGCTTGACGGAACCATAAAACTCATTCCCGATAAATACATAAATACATACCGGCATTGGATGGAGAATGTACATGATTGGTGCATTTCACGCCAACTTTGGTGGGGGCAACAAATTCCTGCCTGGTATTGTGTTGATGGAACAAAGCCTGAATGCAGGGAAGTCATTGTAACAGAAACAAACCCCGGGAAGTGCCCGCATTGCGGCTCGAAAAATATCCGGCAGGATGAAGATGTGCTGGATACATGGTTCTCCTCCTGGCTATGGCCCATCAGTGTTTTCGATGGGTTTAAATCTCCCGGCAACAAAGACATCAATTATTATTATCCAACCAATGACCTTGTAACAGCACCTGAAATACTTTTCTTTTGGGTGGCACGAATGATTATTGCAGGCTATGAATACATAGGTAAAGAACCTTTCAGCTATGTGTATCTTACCGGAACAGTGCGAGATAAGATAGGCCGCAAGATGAGCAAATCATTAGGTAACTCTCCAGACCCGCTCGACCTTATTGCACAATATGGCGCAGATGGAACACGTGTGGGAATTCTTTTATGCTCGCCTGCGGGTAACGACCTCACATTTGATGAAGCACTTTGTGAACAAGGCCGTAATTTTTCAAATAAATTGTGGAATTCGTTCAGGCTAATTACCACATGGAAGCCTGAAGAAATAGAACCGAATGAAGATGCTGTTAAAAATTCAATCTGGTTCAAAAATAAGCTCGCCGAGCAAATTGCAATCATAGAGCAGGATTATGCTTCATATCGAATTTCGGAGGTGTTGATGGCCACTTACAAGTTGGTTTGGGATGATTTCTGCTCAGAATATCTTGAGCGTATAAAAATTTCCTGCCGTAACGGATTTCCGAAAAAGATTTATGATGACACGATTCATTATCTGGAAACATTGCTGAAACTGGTCCATCCTTTTATGCCCTTTATTACGGAAGAAATTTGGGATAATATTGGGCAGAGAAGCAATGGTGACAGAATAATTGTAAGTAGTTTTCCAAAACGTGAAATCTATGATGCGAACTTAGTTTTGCATTTCGAGGATATTCGCAAATCCTTTGTAAGAAGCGGACGCAACCTTCACCAGCAGATAAATCTGCCTTTAAAACAAAAACTTATTTTAGTATCTCCGGACCCAAATGCTGTAGGACTGACCAACTCTGATTTGGAACTATCAGGTTCGGTTTATGAACCAGCGAAAGTGAATGCAAATTCAGGCAAGGACAGGTTGAGTTTTGTATTGAAAGACACCGAATACATTTTTTACCTTCCGGAAGGTGTAGTGCTCGATAAAAGCGAAGAGAAAATTAAACTTCAAAAGGAACTGGAATACAATATAGGATTTTTGAAATCTGTTGAAGCTAAGTTGAGTAACCAGAAATTTGTGGGCAATGCCAAGCCGGAAATCATTCAGAATGAGCGGAACAAAAAGGCCGATGCAGAAGCAAAAATTAGTGCATTGGAAAAGCAGTTGGAGAATTTATAAACGGGAAAAGATTCTTGTTTTTTAGTTGTCTTGTTTTTTCTCGTCTTTGGTTTTCTTGCCAAATAATTTGTGGAAAAATTCACCCCAACTATTAAAACTTTCTTTATAAGATATACCTGCACCCTGCGTGTAAGGGGCATTTAATACTTCAAGCGTGGTGTTATCGTTCGCTTTGTTAAAAGCTTTAAGTTTTAATTTTCCGTTTTTACTTAAGCTGTAATCAACATTCACTTCACCTACAAAGTTGCTGTTTGTATTTGCCGTTGTAGCTGTAGGAATTCCACTTTGGGTTCCTGCATCAACAGAAACATTAACCCTGCCGGTGAAAAGCGCTGTGGAAAGCGCCAGTTTATACTCTGCAGGGCTGATGGTGGTGCCGGGATTAATATCCAGGCCCACGTTAAAGTTCTTGTTAATGTTATTAAACATATTGGTAAGTTGATTCGAAAGTATTTCTGCCGAATTGGCAACGCCCAACTGATTGCCAAAGCCTGCTCCGCCAAGGCCCGAACCTACAGGCATAAAACTGTTGATGATAAGCAAACTGAATACCTGTGTAGTTAACTCGTCGCCGTTACTAAGGTAACTGTCCACTACCTGCTTTGTTTCATTATCTACCGATGGAAGTTCTATTTTAAAGGCAATATCGGGCGATGTTAATTTGCCGGAAAGGTCAAGGTCGCAATTCACCGGAAAGCGCTTGCTGTAAACCCCAGAAACATCCTGAGGGAAGAAAGGCTGCAATGATGCCCTTGTAGCGTATTCTGTAGTTAAATTAATATCGGCATTATAGGGGTCACCGTTCCAGGTTATGGTTCCATCCTGCTGTAGAAGGAACTTCCTGTTAATTACATTTTGCAGCACAAAATTGTAATATCCGCTGCTCACAGTGTAGGTGCCACGCATATTTATTTCACCAATATTATCCATCGAAAACTGAATAGAGCCATACCCTTGTGCCTGCAATATTTCTCCTTTATTTGAAAATAGCAGCCTGCAAGTGGCATCGTCATTAACGTGAATAGTGAAATCCATTTGAATACCTCCAAGGCTAACTTTATAAGCATTTTGGGTGTGCGCGTTTTTGCCTTTATTTTTAAACTGAATATAATTCGCCTGGTCAATATCTGAAGCGGTTTCCAACGGAATGTTGAATATTGTATTTTTATTGGTTGTAACGTCGGCCACTATGTGTAGTGCATCCAAAAGGCCATATAAATGCAAATTGCCGCTTACAAATCCTTTTCCAAAGTAGGAGTTGTTTTGTGTTTCGTTTGTATTAAGGCATAAAAAGTTTGTCGCATTTAAATAAAAATCCATCTGAAGGTTCTTGAAATTATGGTGCGTGAATGTACCTGAATAGAGTGCGGTATCATTCTTTTCATCCAGTATTACGGAAGGCATTATCTGGAAAGTGTCTGGCATTATTTTAATATTTATTGCCTGCGAATGAATGGATGTATTCAAATAGTCGAACTTCATTTTTTTCAGCGTGGCTGTTACATTGCCATAAATAAGCGGGTTCGCCGGTGTGCCCGAAATGTGCGCCTGGCCCATTAAGGACCCGTCTAGAACAGAACTTACATCTTTTATATAAGGCTGGAATAACTTCGTTGGAAAATTTATCAGGTAGGCATCTGCACTTAAATTATTAGTGCTGTTGCCCGGCGTGTATTTACCCGTAACAGAAAGCACCGGGGTTCCATGATACAGAAAATGCCCGTCAAGTATAATGGATTGCGAAAGAGTATCCCAGGAACTGTTAATGTTGCCATCGCCCAGGTATTCCTTATTGAATACTAATTGGGAAAAACTGAGCGCGCTGGTAAAATAGGGGTGGCTGAACAAATCAGAAATGGAAGCGGTGCCGTTCACTTCTCCTGCCAGCGGAGTGCCGCCAAGTTTCAGATTACCCAGATTTATGTTTTGAATGGTGATATTTAATTTATCCGAGTTATCATCCGCTACAGCACCTTGCAACGCTATGGATTCCTGATTGCCATGTGAAATAGTAAATGATTTTATTTCCCATCGGGAAGAGTCATATACAATCAGGTTATCCGTATTTATTTTCCATACAGAATCGACCATGCTTATAACCGGTTGCTGGAATTTAAACACGGTTTTCGATTTGCTTGGAAAAGCTATATAGCCGGGTATGTTGGCAAAATCGGCAGAATCGTCGTTCCATGCAATCGTATAGTGAAGGGTATCTTTTTGGATATTTCCGTTCACCGAAAAATGGGCGCCGTAAAGGCTGTCGCTTACATATAATGTGTCGCAACCGGTATTAAATATCATAGCTGATTCGTCGCCTGTAGCGTCAATTTTCCAATTTTTTATTTTTTTTGCAGATATATCGATTTCGCTTGAATTTCCATTTAATGAGAAATTATCGGACGACTCATCATACCTTCCTTTTATTACTGTGCCGGCAGCAATTTTAACTCCCGGAGCGAACAGGTTGGTAAGCCCTGTATTTTCATTAAAATGTAACGACAGCAAATAATCATGTAAATCCTTATCTCCTTTCACATGCTTCTCCGCCGGAAAGACGGATGGAATATAGGAAGACATAAGATTTTGCAAACATTCATATGTGTTGGCTAAATGAAAATGCCCGGAAAGTTCTCCGTCTGCATAATCCGATTTCAAAGTAATATCATGATAGTCTCCTTTTAACGTGGACGTAAGATTTAAATGGTCAATATGATAAACGTCTTTTTTCACGGCATAAGATGTGCTGTCTATAAGCACAGTGCCTTCCAGGTTATCTATTGTGTTTCCGGTTGCATTTACTTTAATATGTCCCGTTAACATCCCATAGGCACTTGTATCTTTCAGAATGTGCAGGGCGGTAAGGTTGGCTTTTGTTATATGTGTTTCAAACTGGAAAATGCTGTTTTGCGAAGCCTGGCTCACCTTCCCGTTAAAATCGAGCAGCAGGTGGGGGTCGACAATGTTTACAACGCCCGAGAAAAAACCTTTCTTCAGCTCCCCGCTTATTTTTGTATTTTGGTAAGTATATTTCCGATAAGTTATGCTTTGAATTATACCCGAAAGAGTGGCATCTGCATTTTCTTTTTTCAGTCCTTCTCCGGTTATTGAAACAGCTGCAGTTACGGTGCCCAGGTCAGGAGCCTGCCAGTAATAACCCAAATTAAAATCTTTTGTCTCTAACTTTCCCGAGTAACGTGATTCGTTGCTGACCGGGTTTTCCCACATATGCAGGTTGGCGGAAATATCTCCAATATCAGTAGAAGCAGAACCCTGAGCTTCAAATGATTTAATGGTACCGACAAACGAACCGCTTAAATGAATGGTTCTCAGTTTGCTGATATTATCGGGTAATTTAATATGGCCTATGGTATCGAAAGGGGGAGCCGGTAATTCTTCTATTTCAGCTTTTGAAGTAACCAGGTCCTTAACGTAAATTTTTAAAATAGCTGAATCGATATCAGTGATATTATCCAGATGAAACTCGCCTTCCAGATTCGAAAACATACCCCACCCAATACTCATATGACGGCCTTCCAAATGGTTCACTTTGCCGGTATATTCGCCCGACAATGTGAAACAGTTATGCACCGCCTTTAATCCATGTGCAAAAGCAGCTACATCATCCATGCACACCCTGCTGCGGGTAAATTTAGCTTTCATATCCACCTTGTTGGTAAAATCATCAAAATCGGAGAATTTGGAATATTTGAATACCAAATCCGTTGAAATGTCAGAATTAGCGGTCTGTATTTTTAAAGCATCCAGTTCCATTCCGCGCGGGCAAAGGCTTACAAAACAAGAAAATTTTTTCAGTAAAAAGCCGCTTTCTTCCTTGCAGGAAAGGTTTTCAATAGTGGCTCTTACGGTATCACCCAGAAATTTAATTGTATTTATTTTCGCATTTATTTGATGGACCTTCAGGTTGGATGTATTAACGCCAAAGTTATCTGCACCGGTGTCATGCTGGTTTTGCAACCGGAAATCCACGTTGTTCAGTGAAAGTTTCCCGAATGCAACTTTCCAGCCCGGCGCCGGATTTTTAGCAGTATCCTTAGAAGCAAACGCATCTACAATAAATTGAAGATTCAGGCTGTGCTCCTTTTTATAGGTTATAAGATGGATGGTGGCCTTATCTATTTCGATATCGCTTAAATAAAGCTGCTTGTTTTTTAAACTCAACTGACCTATATCAAACTTTAGCTCGGTTGCATACAACAAGGTATCGGCATGTTGGTCTTGCACATAAACATCGCGCAGAACAAGCTTTTTAAGGAATTCGAAATCTACTTTACCGATACGCACTTTAACATGTAACTTGCGGGAATAATAGTTGGCAAGGGTGTGTGTAAGGGCTGTTTGAACAACCGGAAAGTTGAGCACCATATTGAAAAAGAGCAGCAGCACCGCTATAACGGTGAGTAATACAGACAATATTTTCCGCAGTTTTTTAATACCTTTGGGGTTTAAATTAACGAACAAAGTTAGAAATAATGAGTGAGTGTAATGTGAAGATTTTGGCCATTGAATCTTCCTGCGATGATACTTGTGCTGCTGTACTGTCAGGTACTATGCTGCTTTCCAATGTAGTGGCGGGGCAACAGGTGCACCATGACTATGGAGGCGTGGTGCCTGAACTGGCATCGCGGGCGCATCAGCAGAATATTGTGCCTGTGGTCGACATAGCCCTTAAGAAGGCAGGTGTTAAAAAGGAGGAAATAGATGCGATTGCTCTTACCAAAGGCCCCGGATTGATGGGTTCGCTGCTGGTGGGTGTGTCTTTTGCCAAAGCGTTAAGCATTGGGCTGAACAGGCCGCTAATCGAAGTGAATCACATGCAGGCGCATATACTTTCGCATTTTATACAAACTCCTAATGAAGAGTACAGCCCTCCCGCCTTTCCATTCCTTTGCCTTACGGTTTCAGGCGGGCATACCCAAATAGTGCTGGTAAAAGATTATTTCGATATGCAGATATTGGGGCAAACTCTTGATGATGCGGCAGGGGAAGCTTTCGATAAAGCGGCTAAAATAATGACGTTGCCTTATCCGGGCGGGCCGCTGGTAGATAAATTTGCAAAAGAAGGAAACCCTAAAGCATTTTCATTTCCAACTCCACACATTACTGCGCTCGACTTTAGTTTCAGTGGATTGAAGACATCATTTCTCTATCTTATACGTGACGGGAAAATAAACAATCCAAATTTTGTTGAAGAACACAAAAATGACCTTTGCGCTTCATTTCAATACAGGGTTGTATCTATACTGATAGATAAAATTACCAGGGCTGCGGAAGAAACAGGCGTAAAGGAAATTGCAATAGCAGGAGGGGTGGCGGCTAATTCCGGCCTGCGCAATGCCTTGCAGGAGGCTGCAGGTAGGCACAACTGGAAAGTATATATTCCTAAGATGCAATATTGTACTGATAATGCGGCTATGATTGGTATTACCGGCTATTTTAAATTTTTACGCAGTGAATTTGCCGGAATCGATTTGGTGCCTAATGCAAGGTTTGAGTTTGGCCGGACACCTGCCGGGAGCTAAAGATTAGATACAAATGCCACCCATTTGCATCGCAAAAAAAATATAACAGAATTCCATATTTTTATGTGACATATGCGACACGGGGGAAAGTGGCAGAAATTCAGCATTTAATAAGCGGTAGATTTGTTTTTCGCTATTTTAAAACATGAAAAAATGCGACATATAGCGACATATAAACCAGTAAATTATTTGCAGAAATTTATTGGTTTCTTGGCGTGTATAATCCCAAACAATGTTAAATAAGAGCCTTTAGGCGCAATATTGTACTTACATTTGTGTTTTAGCTGAGTAATGAATTACACCCAAAAAAGCCGCTGGAAGTTTGCCCTGATAATCGGGGCGTTCCTTATTGCCGGGGCATCATTGTTCTACACCAACAGGCTTGTGCATAAAGTAGAAATAGAAGAGCGCAACAAGGTGCAACTTTGGGCGGAAGCCATACAGAAAAAGGCAAGGCTGGTTAAATATGCCAATTACCTGTTCAACCAGATTGGTTCGGATGAAGAAGAAAAAGTAAAACTGTGGGCCGATGCAACAAAAAAAATAGCGGATGTAAATGCACCTCTTGAAGACTTGAGTTTTCTTCTCGATGTAATAAAGAATAACCGAACGGTGCCGGTAATAATGGTAGATGATAGGGGTAAACCGGGTCAGAACCGTAATCTGCTCGACTCAGTGAAAGCTATGGCGAATGATACTTCCTACCTGAATAGCCAGGTTCGAATGATGAAATTGCAGCATCCACCCATTGAAATAAATATAGCAAAGAACAGGAAGGATTATCTTTACTATTCCGATTCGAAACTGTTTACAGAATTGAAAGTGGTGCTGAATGATTTAGTGGAATCATTCATGAAAGATGTGCAAACTAACGCATCTTCCGTGCCTGTTATTCTTACCGATTCCACGCAGACAAAAATTATGGAGTTCGGAAATGTGGATACCTTGAAAATGAAAGATTCGACATACCTGAAAGCTGAAATTGCCGATATGCGCCAAAGCAATCCGCCCATAGAAATTGAACTGCCGGACGAAGGAAAACAATTTATTTTTTATGAAGAATCTTCGCTGTCAAAGGAGTTACGCTACTATCCCTATTTTGAACTGGGCATAATAAGTTTGTTTATAATGCTGGCCTACTATCTTTTCAATAGTGCCCGCAAATCGGAACAGAACAGGGTTTGGGTGGGACTGGCAAAAGAAACGGCACACCAATTGGGAACCCCACTTACTTCCTTAATGGCATGGGTCGATTATTTGAAATCGAAAAATGTGGAGCTTACCGATGAAATGGAAAAGGACGTAAAACGATTGGAGACAATTACCAGCCGCTTTTCTAAAATAGGCTCTGCGCCTCAACTGGAAGCTTTTGATGTGGTGGACGAACTGAATGAAACAATGGATTATATCCGCACACGCAGTTCGCAGAAAGTGAAATTTACATTAACTGTGCAGGAAAGGTTGGATACCGTTGCGATGTTAAATCCTCCACTTTTTTCATGGGTGATAGAAAATCTTTTCCGCAATGCGATTGATGCTATGGGCGGACAGGGTTCTATTACCATGGAGGTATCAAGGCAGACAAATACTATCATAATTGATGTTACCGACACCGGCAAAGGAATTCCCAAAGCAAAATATAAAACCGTTTTTGAACCCGGATACACCACCAAAAGCCGCGGCTGGGGCTTGGGCCTTTCGCTTTGCAAACGGATTATCGATGATTATCATGGGGGCAAAATATTTGTGAAAGGCTCCGAACTGAATAAAGGAACCACTTTCCGAATAGTCCTTAAAGCAGCATCCAAGGCTTAATTTGTATGGCAGGGGTTTATATCCATATCCCGTTTTGCAAAAAGGCTTGCCACTATTGTGATTTCCACTTTTCCACTTCTTTGCAAAATAAAGAGTTAATGATGGATGCAATTTGCAGAGAGATTGATGCAAGGAAGGGTTATTTGGAAAATAAAAAACTCTCCACTATTTATTTTGGTGGTGGTACACCTTCACTTCTTAGTCAAGATGAACTCAAAAAAATTATTGGTGAAATAAAAGGGCATTTTGAAATAGCATATGATGCAGAAATTACGCTGGAAGCCAATCCCGATGATTTAACCAAAGGGAAAATAAAGGAACTTATAGGTGCAGGAATAAACAGGTTAAGCATTGGGGTGCAATCTTTTTTTGATGAAGATTTGGAACGGATGAACCGTTCACATGATGCAAAACAAGCAATACAGGCAGTGGAGAATGCCCAATCGGGCGGAATAAATAATATCAGTATTGATTTGATTTATGGGTTGCCAAACCTTACGTTGGATAAATGGAAAAGTAATTTGGAGCAAGCTTTTAAATTAAATGTATCGCATCTTTCAGCCTATTGTTTAACTATTGAAGAAAAAACCGCCTTCAATCATTTTCTTAAAAAAGGTAAAATTACTTTGCCTAAAGAACCTGAAACTATCGAGCAATTTGAACTGCTGATGAGCGAAGCGGAAAAGCATAATTTTATCCATTATGAAATTTCCAACTTCTGTAAAGAAGGTATGCAATCAAGGCACAATAGCAGTTATTGGTCGGGGGAACATTATCTTGGAATCGGGCCGTCGGCGCATTCCTATAATGGTGTTTCAAGGCAATTTAATGTTGCAAACAATATGAAATACATAAAAGGTATAGAGGCAGTCTCACCCGATTTTGAAATGGAAATTCTTACCGAAGAAAATAAATACAATGAATATATTATGACCCGCCTCCGTACTATGTGGGGCGTTAGTCCGGATATTATTCTGGATAGCTTTGGAAAAGAAACCTGCGATTCCTTTTTAGTTGTTGCTGAACCGTATATTATTTCAGGAAATTTGCAATGGAAACAGGATTGTTTGGTATTGACAAAAAGCGGTAAATTGCTTGCCGATAAAATAGCATCCGATTTATTTATTGCCCCAAACCCCTAAAGGGGCTTAAAGACTTGAAAATGTTTACAACCATCAACCATAAAGGGAAATTATACAAAAGTGATTTGGATAAACCCAGCGATATTTCCATTCCGCTGCGGGCGGGAGAAAATAATGTAAATGCATGGAATGCCGCACCTGTAAAGATAGAGCCGGTTCGAGTTGGCGATTGGGTGGGTGAGGTGTCACTTGGTGGTTCGGTCAACTTTCGCAACATTGCTTTTAATCCGCATGGGAACGGAACGCATACTGAATCGGTGGGGCATATCAGCAAAGAGATTTATTCCATTAACCAGGTGTTGCGGAAATTCTTTTTTATTGCCGAGGTGATAAGCATCCTTCCCGATGAATTACCTAACGGAGACCATGTAATTACTGCGGAGCATATTGAAAATTGTTTGGGTGATAAAGAACCGGAAGCCCTTATCATCCGTACCATTTCAAATCCTGTTTCAAAAATTGATATGCAATATTCGGGAACAAACCCACCCTATTTGACGGAGGATGCCGCGCGATTAATTGTTGCATTGGAAATAGAGCATTTGCTGATTGATTTACCTTCGGTGGATAGGGAAAAAGATGATGGAAAATTAAATGCGCATCATATTTTTTGGGATTACCCAAACAACCCCCAACTGCATAAAACGATAACCGAATTAATTTATGTCCCCAACGATGTATTGGATGGAACATACCTGCTCAACCTGCAAATAGCTAGTTTTGAAAACGATGCTACGCCAAGCAAACCGGTGCTATATAAAATTGTGATGTAGAAAACCTATTGAATTTTCTTCATTTTTTGTTTAACCCAAATAAAAAATAGTGTAATAAGAAAAACACATAAGGTAAGAACTAATGCGTTTCCAAAATATCCAATCTCAAAAGGGTATAAAGTTTTTAAAACGAAGAATAAAATATTTTCTTCCGGTTTAGGTGGTGCTCCCTTCACATCAATAGCCATTCCAATTATAGTGCAAAATATTACAATTGGCCAATAAGCAATAAAGAATATCAGGGAGGGTAATAAGTATTTAAGTTTTAATGAGTATTTCAAATTTTAATTCTCTTTTTCTAGTTCACCCCACTCAATCCCTTTTTTCAAAAGCCCCAACGTTTTTTCTTCTTCACTGCCTTTTTCAGGTTGGTTGGCATATTCCCAATTGGCAGTAGGGGGGAGGCTCATCAAAATAGATTCTGTTCTTCCATTGGTAAGCAAACCGAATTTTGTGCCTCTGTCATACACCAAATTAAACTCTACATACCTTCCTCTACGCAAGAGTTGCCATTGTTTGTTGGCTTCGGTAAAAGGTTTGTTTTTATACTTTTCTATCAAGGGCAAATAGGCCTGGAGGAAACTATTTCCAACCCCTTGTACAAAATTGAAACGGTCTTCTATCTTAATTGAATCTGTTGCCGATAGGCGGTCGAAGAAGATGCCGCCAATACCGCGGGTTTCATTTCTGTGTTGTATGAAAAAATAATCATCCGCCCATTTTTTAAATTCGGGATAGTAGGAGGCGTTATGTCCATCGCACACTTTTTTCAAATGGGTATGGAAGAACTTTGCATCTTCCTCAAAAATATAATGGGGTGTTAAATCAATTCCACCACCAAACCATTCCAAATTACCCGCTTTCAGGTAGCGCACATTCATGTGGATGATGGGCGCCATTGGGTTTACGGGATGTATTACTAACGAAACTCCGGTAGCATAAAAGTCTGCCTGCTCATTTTCTTTCAATCCGGCTTCCTTTCTTAAAAAATCGGGGCAAGGGCCGCTTACCGCGGAAAAATTAACCCCGCCTTTTTCAATCACATTTCCATTGGCAATAATGCGGGTCCGGCCGCCCCCACCTTCGGGGCGTTTCCATAAATCTTCCTGGAACTTTCCTTTACCATCGGCGTTTTCAAGGCCTTTGCAGATTTCATCCTGAAGGTTAAGAAAGTAGTTTTCTATTGATTCTTGCGACAACATGATGCTGCAAAATAACTAAATTTTTATAGAATGTTTTTGTAATACAAAGTGAGCTAGCTTTCTAAGGGGTTCTTCATTAATAAATATATTTGTAAATAATTACAATGGCCTTTTATAAAATCAAGATGAAATATGAATAGCAAAAAAACTACTTTACTTGCACTTCCAATAGTATTGTTTGCTCAACTAACTAAGGCGGAAATAAGTCCGAAAGATACGGCAGCACAAAAACATATAATACAGGACCAAACTCCTTTCGACGGAATGGACCAAAGTTGGGTAAATGGCAACGACCGCCGTGATTCTTCCGTATTTCATATTCCCTATTTTTCTCCGGAAATTTTTGTGGATGCCAATGTAACCTATTCTGCCAATAACCCCATAGACCATACTGTTGTGGGTTCTACGGCGCTTGCGAGAGATAATGAAATGGAAGTTTCTGCCATAGGTTTTGGTGGAGATTTTAACTATGACGGCGCGCGCGGGAGATTTATGACCCAATTTGGAACCCGCTCCGAAGTGGTTCCCCGGAATGATTACAGCACTTATCGCGGCCAGTATGATATGGTGGATGCTTACCGTTATTTAAGCGAAGCTTATGGAGGCTATCACTTTAACGTGCTGCACGGCATTAATCTGGATGGTGGATTATTTATGTCTTATATTGGCCTTAACTCTTATTACCAGCCTGAAAATTGGGATTATCAGGCATCTTTTACATCCGATAATACACCCTGGTTTTTTAACGGCTTGCGAACCCAGATTTTTTTCTCCAATTTTTTCAAAATGGAAATATGGGTAATTAACGGATGGCAGAGCTACGGCAGTTTTAACGATATGCCCGGAGCGGGCGGAAATATTACCTGGTGTCCCAATGAAAATATAAAACTTTTAACCAATGACTATTATGGTTCCGATGATGCAGGTTTATTAGGTAGGCATAGAATCCATTCCGACAATAGCTTTTTATGGAGATATTACCATCACCCAAAAACGAAGAAGGGAATTACCCAAATGGCTTTTTCATTGACCGCTGATTTAGGAGACGAGCAAGGTGATGGTGTGAATGGCTTTAATGGTTTTAAAAAGGGCGATTCCCTGCATGGCTACGCACAATATTTTCTGAGCGCCATGTTTTATAACCGGATATGGTTTGCGCATGGCAAATGGGCATGGCTTGTTGGCGGAGGGTGGATGACAAATCCGGGCCGCTACCTTGTGCTTGAACCTACAGGCCAGGCAAGTGATTTGCCAAACCCCTATAATCCTACCCAAACCGTGGGGGCTTTTCCGTTTACACAAAACCCCGGCGACCAGTTTACCGGTTGGGATTGCTCCACCAATATCGCATGGATGCCTAATCAAAGCATAGAGTTTAAATTAGAATTGGTGCATCGCCAGGCAAGTGTAGGTTATTTTGCGGGGCCGGGAGGAGTAACCTCCCCGACAGGATATACCACAACTCCCCTTCCTCCGGGATGGACACCTGATTTGGTAAGAAGCGAGAACCGTGTTATAGTTGCAATCCTCTTCAGAATATAAAGGCCGTTTACCTTTAGTGCAACACCGCAAGCCGTGTAACCAATTGTCCGTTGGTTCCGGTTAACTTCACTAAATAAATGCCCGATGAAAGTTGGGTCGTATTTATAGTTAAATGATGATTGCCTGCGGCTTGAGTGCCTTCAAATACTTTCCGAACACACCTTCCATCCACCGAGAAAAGGCTTATATTTAATTCTGTAGTGCTTGCAAGGGTATAGTTAAGTAAACTGCTTTCAGCGGCAGGATTTGGATATAGCATGATGTTGCTTACTAAGGATTGGATAGAGGCTATGCTTGCAGGGTGAACTTTATCGGGATAAACAGTATTTTGGTATACAGGTTTATTGGCAACCACATTTTCATTAATCTGCAACAATGGCATCGGATGTCCATTTCCAAGCCATTTGTATTGTATTTGTTCGGGTTGTGCCGTATTAAGTCCAAAATGGAAAGTATCCACGTAAATGCTGTCTGACGCATAAATAAGTGTAGTAACCCTTAAAACTGAAAATGTGCCGTAAGGAGTAATAAGTGTACCCCATCCGTCAACGTGGTTTACCCGTTTTTGATGGGTTCCATAATAACCCAATGACGTAATACCTATATGGCTGCTGGAATTGCAGGAGTCGGAATTGCCGTAGTTCATAGGGAATTTATATACCACATCAATCGTATCATCTTTTACCGAAGTTGGTATGGAGTTAATGCTAGCGCCATATCCTACGCTTTCATAATTGGAACTTTCGTCTTTATAATAGTTGATAACATCTTTAATCGTAATAGGTCCCAATGCAGGCGGAGTAGCGCCTGTTTGTGCAACAGTCGATACATAGTTAGGGTAAAGTATCGCATCATTGAAGAAAAGCTGATAGGCTAGCGGTGTTGAGGAAACACTCAAAAAAGTATCAATAGTTTGTGACTGAGCAACTAATGATGCATAATTCCAAGTAACACCGGCACCCGTGTATGCCGGAGCCGGGAGTCCGGTAGTATCAGTAGTTGTGCTTAAACGAATAGTGTCGCCGGGTTGGGGCATATCAGCCTGCGTTATTATAATTTGGGAAATAGCTGTATTTCCAATTATTAAAAAGAGCAATCCGGGGAGTAAATATGTTTTCATTCTGTATGTATTAGATTGTTAAGCAGGTCAAATATAAG
This sequence comes from uncultured Bacteroidota bacterium, assembly GCA_903916255.1. GTDB lineage: Bacteria > Bacteroidota > Bacteroidia > JABEUT01 > JABEUT01 > JABEUT01. The sequence goes on along the minus strand of CAIWVW010000143.1, from coordinate 27,722 downwards.
AAATTATGGAAGTCACATCCATTTTAGAGGTATTTCGCATTATCTTCGCGCTCCAATTCATGCATACCTTTAAGCGACATACCGTTACAGCAGCCTTGCCATATGCAAATGGAGGGCTGCACATTGGTCATATAGCCGGTTGCTATCTTCCGGCTGATATTTATGTGCGTTATTTGCGTTCCCGCGGAAAGGATGTTATTTTTATCTGTGGTTCCGATGAGCATGGAGTACCAATAACTATTAGAGCAAGAAAAGAAGATTGCACTCCTCAGGAAATAGTAGATAAGTACCACGCACTGATGAAAAAAACTTTTGAAGAGTTTGGTATTGCTTTTTCTATTTATTCGCGCACATCTTCGCCGGTTCACCATAAAACAGCCTCCGATTTCTTTTTAAAGCTCTATGATAAAGGCGTATTCACAGAATCGGTAACAGAGCAATATTATGATGAAAAGGTAGGGCAGTTTTTGGCCGACCGCTACATAACAGGTACCTGTCCCAATTGCGGCAACCCGAATGCATATGGCGACCAATGTGAAAAATGCGGAACATCATTAAGTCCAATGGATTTAATAAATCCGGTTTCTACCCTTAGTGGAGAAAAACCCATTTTGAAAGAAACTAAAAACTGGTTTCTGCCACTGGATAAGTTACAACCTCAGATAGACGCCTATATCGATTCGCACAGCGATTGGAAACCCAATGTTTTTGGGCAATGCAAATCATGGTTAAATCAGGGTTTGCACCCGCGAGCGATGACCCGCGATTTGGATTGGGGTGTAAAAGTCCCGTTAGCAGATGCAGAAGGTAAAGTGTTGTATGTATGGTTCGATGCCCCCATCGGTTATATTTCAGCTACAAAAGAACTTACCAAAGATTGGGAAAAATATTGGAAAGATAAAGATACCCGACTCATTCATTTTATTGGAAAGGATAATATCGTTTTCCATTGCATTATATTTCCATCTATGCTGATGTGCGACGGAGAATATATTTTACCTGATAATGTTCCGGCCAACGAATTCTTAAATTTAGAAGGAGAAAAAATCTCCACCTCCCGCAATTGGGCGGTGTGGGTGCATGAATACTTGGATGATTTTCCCGGCAAACAGGATGTGTTGCGCTATGTGCTTTGCGCTAATGCCCCGGAAACGAAAGACAATGATTTTACCTGGGCCGATTTCCAAACCCGGAATAATAGTGAGTTAGTTGCGATACTTGGCAACTTTGTTCACCGCACCAATGTGCTTACCAAAAAATATTTCGACGGTAAAGTTCCTGCGGTTTTAGAGTATGAAAAAAGCGACCTTTTTTTAATGGAGGAATTAAGCCGTTTCCCCAAAAAAATAGGTGATGCAATTGAAATCTTTCACTTTAGGGAAGCCCTTGCCGAACTGATGAACTTAGCCCGTATGGGTAATAAATATTTAGCGGATAACGAACCCTGGAAAATTTTTAACACAAATCCCAAACGGGTGCAAACCGTGTTGAATATTTCTTTGCAAATTTGTACCAACCTTACGGCATTAATGAGGCCTTTTCTGCCATTTACGGCAGATAAGCTTTGCAGTTTGCTTAATATTGCACCCTTAAACTGGGATAGTGTCGGCAAAGCCGATATGTTGCGCGAAGGCCATCAGTTGGGAGAGCCTGTAATGTTATTTGAGAAAATAGAAGACTTCGATATAGAGAAACAAATTGTGAAACTGCATCAAAGCAAAGTCGAAAATCAGCCGCCTGTAGAAGCGAATCCAAGTGTTCTCTCGCAAAAACCTGAAATTGTATTTGAAGATTTTGAAAAGATTGATATCCGTGTTGCGACCATTACAGCTGCAGAAAAAGTTAAAGGGGCTGATAAGCTTTTAAAACTTACCGTTAACACCGGAATCGATGTAAGGACAGTTGTTTCGGGTATTGCAAAATACCATTCACCGGAAGATATTGTGGGTAAGCAAGTATGCTTGTTAGTTAATCTTGCTCCAAGAAAATTAAAGGGTATAGTATCTCAGGGAATGATATTAATGGCTGAAAATTCAGATGGCAAACTTATCTTTGTCGCCCCAACAGATATTAACGCTGAAAACGGAGGAATAGTTAAATAAAGAAAATGCATAAAACCTTCCACTTTTCACTCTTAGTTCATAGTTCAGATACTGCCGCCGTAGTTCAATGGATAGAATAGAAGTTTCCTAAACTTTTGATGTGAGTTCGATTCTCGCCGGGGGCACTTAAAGTAAAGATATATAATTACTTATGATTAAAAAACGAATGTTTTAAAATCTTCGTTTTTTGTTTCAGGTATCAAAAAAAGCTAAATTGTAATTAGACCAGCCTGTCATTAATTGCTTTTGAAACAGCCTCAGTCATTGAATTGACATGCAGTTTTTTATAAATACGCTTAATGAAAGTCCTCACTGTATCAATACTTACGGTTAATTCAGATGAAATCATTTTGTAGCTGAATCCTCTTGTTAGGAGTGTTAGAATTTGCGTTTCACGCGGAGAAAGATTTACAGATTCGGGAATTTCGGAATATGATTTCGGCAGTAGTTGCAGAATTTTTTTTGCAACGGAAGGAGTCATGGAAACACCTCCTTTTTTTACATCTTTAATTGATTCGATAATTTTATCCGGCGGGGTTCGTTTAAGAATATATCCGGAAGCGCCTGATTTTATACTTTCAAAAATATTTGCATTATCCTCAAAAACCGTAAGCATTATTATTTCCGTGTCGGGGTATTTAGATTTTATTTTTTTCAAAGCGTCTTTACCATTTATGCCGGGCATTTCAATATCCATTAAAACAATTTCAGGCTTAAGCCTTTCCATATCTGTTAAAGCATTTTCCGCATTTGGAAAAGCCCCGAGTAAATTAAACTCACGGACAGACAGTATTAATTCTGAAAGCGTTTGAAGCAAGTCAGGATTATCTTCGTAAATTACAATCTGGATAATGTCTTCCATACTTTAAAAAGGTAAAAGTAGTTTAATTGAAATTATTTAACGATACACATAATTATGTGTATCGGAATTGGAGTTTAACATCAGTGCCTTCGCCAGGCTTGCTTTTGATTGTAATTGTGCCGTTTAGTTGGGATGCTCGCTGCCTCATATTCTTCAGCCCATTTCCTTTGTGTTCAGTATGTCCTTCTGTAAAGCCGATTCCATTATCCGCTATTTCGAATTCCATTGTATTATTAACCAGTTTCACATTTATCAGAACTTGCGTGCATTTAGAATATTTAACAATGTTATTAATAGCTTCTTTAAATATCAGGTAAATATTTTTTCTTTTATCCATTGTCATTTTAACCAATTCTGTCTCTTGCGCCACATTAAATTCATACATAATTTCTTTTGCTTCCAGTATCTCGGAAGTATATAAGCGCATCCGCATAAACAAATCTTGCATCAAATCGTTCTCAGGGTCCAACGTCCAAACTAAATCACTTATTGAATCCAATGTTCTTTGTGAGGTTTCCGATATTTTAGTAAATAGCCTTTTCGCATCTTCCGGAGAATGTTGAGGTTTTTTTGTTGCCATGCTGCTTATAATTGAAATGGAACTGAGTGAGGAGCCCACGTCATCGTGCAAATCTCTGGCTAATCTTGCCCTTAGCCTGACAGCCTCCAACTCGCTTTGAATTTGTGCATAATATAAAAGGTACCCTAAAATAAAAATGGCTAAACTGCACAACAGGAAGAACCACCATTTCTTATAATATGGAGAGCTGAAATTCATAATAACCGGATGCGCAGATTCTATCCATTCCCCGGCAGAATTCTGCGCCTTTAAATGAAAAGTGTAATTTCCTCCGGGCAGATTGGTATAGGTGGCGAAATGCCTGTTATTGCAATAATTCCAGTCTTTATCAAACCCTTCCAGGTAATAGGCGAACCGGTCTCCTTTTTCATTGAGAAAATCAAATGCAGAAAATGTAAATGAAACGTAATTATCCTTATAGGTTAAAGACAGGGGCTTATTAATATCGGAGATATAGTCTTTATTCATTACACTCAGGGAGGTTACATCGGGATGTATGTATGGTGAGGTTTCGGTTAATTTATCAGGGTTAAAATAAAGCAGTTCATTTCCTCCTCCAAAATAGACAATTCCATTAGGCGAGATACAACCGGCAACACTAACCATATTTGCCAATCGCTTTCCTTCAGGATAATTCAGAAAAATACTGTTATTTAAATCCCAGCATGAAAGCCCTTTCCCCGTTGCAAGCCACAAGTGCCCTTTAGTATATTCTACAATTTTATTTATTTTATTATCCTCAGTTAACCTCGGGTTTCTCATTGTCCGGAATGATTTTGTTTTAGCTTCGTAAATAATCAATCCATCCCCCTGGGTGGCAATGTATGTGTTTCCCCCAGAGTCACAACATATATCATTTATCCATCCCCGTTGCATCACTTCAGCTTTTTTATCGTCAGGTATATTCCAGCTAATCCGGTTAGTAACTGCATCAATACGGTAAAAACCATCATCATAAGTCCCAACCCATTTAGTCCCTTCCTTATCAACATTCATACATCTTATATAGTTTCTGTATTTAGTTGTAAAATTTATTTTCCTGTTAAGATAATTAGTCCCTTTTCCTGTAGACGGGTTATAACTGAATACACCGGAACTATAAGTGCCAAACCAGTAAGTTCCTTCATTATCCTTACCTATACCTCTCGTGGAAGAAATATAGAGTTCTTTTAGTTCGGGAACTGCTAGTTTCATTGTATCAAACTTGCGGTTAGTAATATCGAAACGCATAATTCCCTTTCCAACGCCAAGCCATATAGTATTATTATCCAGAAACATAGAGAATACATAATCTCTATCTTTTATATCCTGCAATAAGGGTGGTTTATACAATGAAAAAGTATGGTTCGAAACGTTGTACTCAACAAGTCCATCGCCAAAAGCTCCAATCCATAGATTTCCGTTATAGCAAAGTTGTCCTATGGTGAAATCATTCAGCCCCTTTATCCCGCAATTATCAGTTGAAGTCCAATGAAAATTCAATTGTTGCAAATTGAAATTGTTTATGCCTTCATCTGTGCCAATCCAAAATGTATTTTGACAGTCTTTCATTAAACACCATACATTGCCGTTTGACATACTGAATGGATTTTCAATTTGATGAATATAACTTAAATAGGTATCTCTTTTTGTATTCAAAAATATTACTCCGCCACCACCTTTGGTATGGCCAAAAAGACAGCCTGCCAGCATAATGGAGTCGTTCAGCCTGCAAAAGTCATAGGCTGCATAGTTAGCCTTGAACGAAGAGGAGGATTCCAAAGAATATTTTTTTATTCCAAATGTGTGTGTATTAAATTCATAAGCTATCGATTGGCCATAAATACCAAACCATAAATGTTCGTCACTTTTGTCATAGTAGAGTTCGGAAAAATAGAGTTTTCCGCTAATAGAATAATTAACAGCTGTTTTCAGAGAATTGCAATAATCATCCGAATAAAGCAAGGCTGTATCCATCAGAATAAATATTCTTCCTTTCGAAGTGCTTGTCATTCCATGTATAAGAAAGCCATAATGGTCTTCACTGAAGGATTTCATTAATGTAAAATGTGGATTTGTAGGGTCGGCTTTGAAAATACCTGTACCGGTTGCAATATATAACATACCCTTATTGTCCTGCATTATACTTGTAATCAGGCTGGCTTCCATACTGGTTGACCACTTATCGAAATAATAATTCGTAAAGTCCTTTTTTAAGAAATTGTATTTGCTGAGGCCAAAATAAGTGCCAATCCACATGTTGTTCTGGTTATCTTCATAAAGGCACTCTATCTGATTATTGGAGATGGAAGCGGAATCGTTTTCAGCATGAACAAAAGTCTGTATACTATTCCCATCATATCTTGCTAATCCTCCCTTGGTGCCAAACCAAATATATCCTTGCTTGTCCTGAAGCATGCAATTGATATTATTACTTGGCAATCCGTCCTCTATTGTAAGGTGGTTAAACCGGATATCTTCCTGGGCATAGGAAATAAACCTTAATAAAAGCAGCAGGGAAATGGCATATATGCGTTTTATTCTTTTAAACACTATTGCAGTTTTGTGCAATATTAGGATAATTAAGCACTGTGCAGTTTATTGCAGTTTGCTTTTCCATTCACATCATTATGTGTATTGGGGCTTACTGTACTGTGGAATAATTTTGCGATAATATTTTAATTGGATAACAATCTGTCTAACCTGCAAGATAAAATGGACTTAAGATATTTGAATAGATTAGATATCCGCAACTTATGGATTCCCCTCCTTCTCCTTTTTGCAAAGGACCTGAAGGCACAGAATATAGCAATTAACACGACGGGTGCGGCACCCGTAAATTCCTCTGTATTACTCGACCTTAGCAATAACCTTACTAATGGAACAACGGGTTTTTTAGCGCCTTATACAGCACTTACAGCTACCAATGCTTCTGCCCCAATTGCTGCACCATCAGCAGGATTAATTGTTTACAATACAGCAACAGCGGGTACTTCACCCAATAACGTAGTTCCAGGATATTATTACTGGGACGGCACAAAGTGGCAGTTAGTTCTAACCGGGTCGGGCAGTACTGCACTTGGATGGACAGTGATGGGGAATGCAGCCATTACGGCCTCCTCTTCGGCTATAGGCACTGCTGCCAATAATAATTTTATTGGTACAACGAATACTTCCGATTTTGTTATGGCTGCTGACGGATTTGAAAGGATGCGAATTTCCAATGCCACCGGAAATGTAGGGGTGTCAAATACTAATCCTACCACTATGCTGCAAGTCGGAAATTCAGCTACCACAACCGGAAAGTTATCTGTTTACTCCCAAGACTATTTTTTCGGGCAAATTCAGATTGGGAACCCGGTAAGCAATGGGGAGGCAAGCATGCAATTTATCAGCGGGGTAACTGCTTTTGGTGATGTGGCTGCATCTACCAATGGAAACAGCAATTTATGGAACATTGGAGCCGGGAGTTATGGTTTAGGAGGTAATCATTTTAATATTGCCAACTACGCAAGCAGCGTAGTTACTACATGGACTTCTGCGGGCCTTATGGGTATTGGAACAGTTAATCCGCAACAGAACGTAAGTGTTGAGAACGGGCAAAATATTGATCAGGCAAATGCGAATAATGGATTTCTTAATAATGCCCTTACAACAGGCAACGGGTTAACTTTTGGAAGTTCCAGCGGACAAGGAATAGCCTGCAATCAGAATAGTTCAACCGGATATGAAAAATGGGGGCTGCAATTTTATACAGGTTACGCATTGGCAATGAACATTGCGAATATGAGTTCAGGCACGCAGCCGGGGCAGGTTTCAGTTATTAATGGATTTAACGTTGACCAGGCAAATGTAAATAACGGATTTCTTGACAATAACCTTACTACCGGAAACGGATTAGCATTTGGCTTAAATAGCGGAGAAGGACTTGCTTCAAAACGCACCGCAGGCGGAAATCAGTATGGGCTTGATTTTTATACCGGATTTGCAAATAGGATGGTAATCCGACAGACAGGTCAGGTTGGTATTGGTACTCTTACACCTGCCCAATTATTGGAGGTGGCATCAACAACCAGTACGGTTAGAATAGATGCCATTCAAGCAGGTAACACTTACTATTCAACAGTCACAGCCCCTACGGCTGCCGCAAGCCTGGTGTTCACCAATAATACAACCGGAGATATTCAGGCACTGGCGCCTTCGGCTACAAATGGACAGGTGCTTACCCAAACCGCTACCGGCATGGCATGGCAGTCTATTGGTGCTCTCAATAATGTTGTAGTTCTAACTTCCAGTGGAACGTACACCCCATCTGCCGGAACAAAAAGTATACTTGTTAAAATTGTTGGAGGAGGTGGAGGTGGTGGTGGCGTTGCTGCTACTGTTTCTGCATCCATTGAAGATGCTTTGGCAGGTGGCGGCGGCGGTGCGGGTGGTTATTGCGAATACTATGTGGCAAGTGTGGCAGCCTCTTATCCGGTTACTGTAGGTGCAGCCGGAACCGGCGGTGTAGCAGGAGCCAACCCTGGCAGTGCGGGTGGTTCCAGTACATTCAATGGAACAGTTTCTGCCGGCGGCGGTAGTGGTGGTGGCGGTTGTACTGCTACCGTAGGGATATTTTATAATGCCGGCGGGGCGGGTGGCACTGCCGGTGGGGGCACCGTTAATATTCCGGGAAATTCGGGAAGTAACGGTGTTATATATGTGAACTCCTCCAGTCCTGCAGTATGTTCAGGTATCGGAGGTTCCGGCCCACTTGGTCAAGGTGGTGTATCTCCTTATATAGTTAATCTTTCTAAGGCGGGCAACAGCGGAACCGGTTATGGCTCGGGCGGTAGCGGAGCTATAAGCACATGGACCAGCGGCGGTAATAACGGGGCTCAGGCAGGCGGAAACGGAACTTCCGGTGTAATTATTGTTTATGAATACAAATAATGGTTTATTAAACAGTTGTAAATTTTTTCCAATGGATTAAAGCATTATTACCAGGAACTCCATTTATGGCCAATATCAAGATATACCCTTTATATTCGAAGCAATTATGATGCCACTCCCATCATAGAAAACTATCAATAAAACCGATATTCAGTTCTTTTCATATATTTGTATATCGATTAATATGTAATCGGTAGAAAAACAAAAAAATATGAAAAAATTACTCGGCGCTTTATTTATAATTCTTAATTGCTCATTCTTCATTTCTATAAGTGCCAATCCCGTTTCTCAGCAAACTGCAAAAATAGTTGCCACTAATTTTTACGGCTTGAACTTTAAATCGGTAACTCCGAACCTGAGTCTTATATACACGGAATATGCAAAAGACGGGCAGCCTGCGTATTATGTTTATAATGTTAATTCGAATGATGGTTTCATTATCGTAGCTGGTGAAGATGCTGCCCATCCCATACTTGGCTACTCAAATAAAGGGCAATATGTAGTTCCTGCAAATACTACTAATAATGTTGCCTGGTGGATGAACTGCCGAAAACAAGAAATTGAAATGGCAAGAATAAAAGGTATATCGGCAACCAACGATATTGCTGAAGAATGGAATGCGTATGTCAATAATACAGAAATTAAAAGGCATGTCACTATGTCCAGTGTGCTGCCATTAACACAAAGTACTTGGAATCAATCACCATATTATAATGATATGTGCCCCGGAGGTTCCGTTACTGGATGCGTAGCTTGTGCAATGGCACAAATAATGAGATATTGGTCGTATCCTTCACATGGCCGCGGTTACAGCGGATATTATGAATTATCAGCTGACGGATTCTGGAGCAATTTCGGGTATCTTGCTGCTAATTATGATACTTCCAATTATGTTTGGTCGGCTATGCCTTATAATGTAACCGGTACGAATAATGAAGTTGCAAAACTGATGTACGATTGTGGTGTGAGTGTTTGTATGAATTATAATACATACGAGAGTGGAGCATGGGTGATTGACGGGGACTACCCTGTTTGCTCCCAGAATTCTTATGTGAAATATTTTGGATACAATGCCAAAACTATACAAGGTGTTTACAAATCAAATTACACCTTGCCAAACTGGATACTCTTAATAGAAAATGAATTAAATAATAACAGGCCAGTTCAATATGTTGGAAACGACTCAGTAAATAATGCAGGGCACACTTGGGTTTGCGACGGGTATGATGTTAATAATAATTTTCATATGAATTGGGGATGGGGTGGTTCAAGCAACGGCTACTTTGCGCCTAATGCAGTAATGGTGAGCGGATATAATTTTGATTGGTGGGATGAAGCAGTAATAGGTATAGAACCCGCTCCTGTAGCAGCCTATTTTGGGGCATCCCCAACTTTCGGTTGCGGAAACTTAATAGTAAATTTCAAGGATTCCAGCATTTCAAATTCTCCAATTACGTCATACAACTGGATTTTTCCGGGAGGAAACCCTTCCACTTCTCCTTCCCCTAATCCTAAGGTTACCTATAATACTCCCGGAACTTATGATGTTACAGAAATAATTGCCAATATTAATGGAACAGATACAGTAGTTAGGAAGGCATATATTTCTGTGGCTACGACGGGAACACTGCCAATGGTTCAAAATTTCCAGTCAGCTACTTTCCCGCCTGCTGGATGGGTACTAAACAATCCCAATGATTTCAGCTATACATGGCAATTGAGTAATAATGTAGGAGGATATGGCGCAAGTACCCAGTGCATGGTATTTAACAACACCCAGGTGATTGCCGACTATAATACTATATATACCGGCCTTTGGGTTACTCCGCCCGGAAAGCCTGCTGTTGATGTAATTGGCCAAAGGCAGCAAATCTATACGCCGGAATATAATTTTACGAATACAACAAAACCGGAAATTTATTTTGATGTGGCGTATGCTCCTTTCAGTAGCGCGTTTAGCGATACACTTCAAATTTATTACTCTACCGATTGCGGAGCTACATTTCATATGGTTTACCAAAAAGGTGGTATGACTTTAGGTACCACCGGAAATATGGTTTCCAGCGGGGCTGATACAAATGCTAATGGTATTTTTGTTCCGGCCAGCAATAATTGGAGGACGGACACAATTCATATACCTGCAATAGCCGGGGCAGCCAACGTAATGTTTTCTTTCGAAAACCTTTCTGGCAATGGTGCAGCCATGTACATCGATAATATAAATATACTGGGTGTGCCCACTTCAGTTCCCGCTTTATCTGCAAAGCCATCGGTTAACGTGTATCCTAACCCAAATAACGGGCAATTTATTATTGGACTTGCAAATGTTTCGGGTAATTCATATGTAAAAATATATAATGTTCTTGGTCAGGAAGTGTATATGTCTTCATTGAAAAATGGAAATACACCTATAGACCTTTACTCACAATCTAAAGGTATTTATATCTATAGAATTTTTTCAGAAACAGGCGATGCAATTTCTACCGGAAGATTGGCAGTAGAATAATAAAATACCAATAAAAACACTTTGAAAAGCGGAGATTTTCTCCGCTTTTTTATTTTCCCTAGTTTGTATTTGCCTATTTTTACGCTGAAATATTAAAATGAATTTAGTTACAGGCGATACAATAGTTGCATTATCAACCCCTAATGGGGTAGGGGCTATAGGCGTAATAAGGGTTTCAGGGGCTGAGGCAATTCCTATCAGTGAAAAAATACTGCCTGGAATAAAGCTGACAGGCGCTGCCGGGCACACTATGCATTTCGGTATAATAAAAGACGGTGATGAAGTGCTGGACGAAGCTGTTGCAGGCCTTTTCAAGGCTCCTCATTCTTTTACATGTGAAGATGTGGTGGAAATTTCCTGTCATGGTTCGCCCTATATTTTACAAAAGGTTTTACAACTTCTTTTAAGCAAAGGCGCACGACTTGCAAAACCGGGGGAGTTCACCATGCGTGCATTTTTAAATGGCCGTTTCGACCTTTCGCAAGCGGAGGCCGTAAGCGACCTTATAGCTTCAGAAACAAAGGCTGCGCATCATTTGGCCATTAACCAAATGCGCGGCGGGTTTTCAGGTGAACTTAAAATATTGCGGGAAGAATTAATGCACTTTGCTTCGCTTATAGAATTGGAACTGGACTTTAGTGAAGAAGATGTCGAGTTTGCAAACAGACCGCAATTATTGGGGCTTTTAGATAAAATGCAAACAAAAATCGAAAGACTTTGTGAATCTTTCCGTTTAGGGAATGTGTTGAAAAATGGAGTGTCAGTGGTTATAGCCGGCCGGCCTAATGCCGGTAAATCGACTCTGCTAAATACCTTGCTGAATGAAGAACGCGCTATAGTGAGCGACATACCGGGAACAACACGAGACACTATTGAAGAAACACTTGTGATTAATGGCATTGCCTTTCGACTGACTGATACTGCCGGAATACGTAAAGCCGAAGATACAATAGAGAAGCAAGGGGTGGAGCGCACTATGCGGAAAATAGAAGAGGCATCAATAGTTATGTATCTTTTTGATGCTGAAAATATATCGGCAAGTGAAGTTATTGAAGATATAGATAAGTTCAAAACAAACGGCGAAATTCCAATTCTGCCTGTTGCAAATAAAGTGGACCTGGCGGAAAAGAAAATCTATTCAGGTAAATTCAGCAACATAAAGAAGCTGCAACTTATATCTGCCAAAAGCGGCTATGGAATTGATGTGTTAAAGAAAAATCTATTTGAAACGGTTGTGCAGGGAAATAACATTAATGACGGAGTTATACTAAGTAATATCCGTCATTACGAGGAACTTAAATCAACACTTCAAAACCTGCAGAAAGCTAAAACCGGCATTGAAAATAAATTATCGGGAGAACTTGTCGCATCTGATATTCGCTCGGCTTTGAACCATCTTGGAGAAATTACAGGAGAGATAACGACAGATGATTTGCTTGGAAATATTTTCGGAAAATTTTGCATCGGTAAATAAGTAACGTTTAATCGGATATTTTTGCACCAAATAATCAAACCCCAATCACTTCCATTATGAAAGTATTACGAAACAATTATTTGTTTTACGGGCTGGTATCGCTTATCGCCATTGTATTATCATTATGGTTGTATTACCTGGCACCGCACAAGGGTTCATTTCATACCAATTACAACGATTTCTTAATTTTCAGGCAATCCTTTCGGCATCTTTTACAACATAATGACCTTTATATTCTATACCCCAATGAATACAATGATTTATTCAAGTATTCCCCGTCATTTGCTATGTTCATGGTGCCATTTGCCTATTTGCCGGAGTTTTTGGGGCTTATTGCATGGAATGTTTTGAACCTGCTGGTAGTTTTTTACGCCTTCCGTAATTTTTCTTTTCGAAATGATAAAAGAATGCTCCTTGCAATGGGCTTTATTTTAATAGAAGCACTCACATCCTTGGTGGCTACACAAAGTAATTGCATAATGGCAGGATTATTGATAATTACATATATATGCCTTGAAAAGAAAAAGCTGCTTTGGGCGACTTTTTTTGTGGTGCTATCCATATTTATAAAACCTTTCGGTCTTGTTGCCTTTACCCTATTTTTATTTTATCCCGAGAAACTAAAAGCGTTGGGTTATTCTGTAATGTGGTTTATACTGATATTCATTCTTCCTTTATTAGTAATATCTCCTTACGGTTTAGCAGGTGAATATAAAAGCTGGTTTCTGCTATTAAAAAATGACCACGACAGTTCGTTGGGGATATCTTTTTTCGGCCTCATGCATTCATGGTTTGGGCTTACCAATAAAAATGCAGAACTTTATGCAGGAGCTGTGTTTCTGGTATTACCACTAATAAGGTACAAGGCATACGCAAACCATTTATTTCAAATGTTATTCCTTGCTTCAATATTAATATGGGTTATCATCTTTAATCATAAAGCAGAAGCCCCAGGTTATATAATAGCTATTTGCGGTGTGGCAATATGGTACTTTATTCAGGCACCCAATAAATTGAATACTATATTATTATTTATGGTTTTAGTGTTTACTGTATTAGAACCAACCGATGTTTTCCCTAAACCATTCAGGGATAAATATTTTACTCCTAACTTTGTATGTGTGATTCCGTGTGTGCTGGTTTGGATTAAAATTATGTGGGAATTGATGACAAAGAATTTCTCTTTACAGGAAGGCTCTTCCGCTGAAAACCTTGCTGAATAGTTTTAAAAAGGTCAGCCATATAGTGGCAATTGTTAATTTTGGCAGCAGAAACAAACCATGAGAAAAAAAATATTGATTACGGGTTCAAACGGGCTTTTAGGACAGAAGCTTGTTTACAGGCTTCTGCCGCAATCTGATGTAGAAGTTATTGCTACTTCCAAAGGGCAAAACAGGCTGAAACATCAGGCGGGTTATATATATGAAGCAATGGATGTAACGGATGAACAAGCCGTGAAAGATATTCTGCTGAAACATAAGCCCGATGTGGTTATAAATACGGCTGCTATGACGAATGTGGATGCCTGCGAAACAGAGAGGGAAGCTTGCCGGAAATTAAATGTAGATGCAGTGGAATACCTAATTAATACAATGAAAATTTTGCCCGGCTCCCCACACCTTATCCACCTTTCCACCGATTTTATTTTTGATGGGAAGAATGGTCCCTACCGGGAAACCGACATACCTTACCCACCTAATTCTGTTTATGCCGAATCAAAATATGTATCAGAAAAATTAGTCGAAAAATCAGGATTGAAATGGACCATCATACGTACTGTGCTGGTATATGGTGTGGTTGATTTTATGAGCAGGAGTAATATTGTACTTTGGGCGAAAGATTCTCTTTCCAAAGGTAAATCCATTAATGTAGTGGATGACCAGTTCCGCACACCAACCTTATCTGAAGACCTTGCCGAAGCATGCGTTTTGGCTGCAATGAAGGGTGCGACAGGTGTTTTTCACATTTCGGGAAAAGATTTCATGAGCATTATTGAATTGGTAAATATAGTTGCCGATTTCTGGCACTTTGATAAATCACTGATTCACCCGGCTAAAACAGCTACACTTGGGCAGCCTGCCCAACGGCCGCTCAGAACGGGTTTTATTTTGGATAAGGCTATTAATGAACTAAGTTATAAGCCTCATTCATTTTTAGAAGGCCTCGAAATAGTAGATAAGCAATTAAAATCCGACGCCTAAATGTTATCTGTTCATATACAGATAGATAACATGTTACTCCAAAATCATTATTTTATTTATAACTTTGAGGTCTTAAAAGACCACAACATTATATGAGTTTTATTGCAAGTGTTCAAGCCCGTCAAATTCTTGATTCAAGAGGGAATCCAACATTAGAAGTAGATGTAATTACGGATGCAGGAGTAATCGGCAGGGCTGCCTTACCTTCCGGTGCATCCACAGGCATTCATGAAGCTGTGGAGTTACGCGATGGCGATAAGGGAACATATCTTGGTAAAGGTGTTTTGAAAGCGGTGAACAATGTAAACACGACCATTCAGGAAGAGTTGAAAGGTCAGTTTATATACGACCAGCGCGCCATTGATAAAAAAATGATTGATTTGGATGGCACCGATAATAAAGGAAATCTGGGTGCGAATGCCATTTTGGGTGTTTCTTTAGCTGCGGCTAAAGCAGCGAGCGAGGAATCACGTCTTCCATTATATAAATATGTAGGAGGTGTGAATGCAAATATTCTTCCTGTGCCGATGATGAATATCCTGAATGGCGGAAGCCATGCAGATAATAACATGGATTTTCAGGAATTCATGATTATGCCTGCCGGAGCGCCAACCTTCTCTGAAGCCTTGCGTATGGGTGCAGAGGTATTCCAGAATCTTAAGAAATTATTACACGATAATAAATTCTCTACGAATGTGGGGGATGAAGGCGGTTTTGCACCTAACCTGAAGTCGAACGAAGAAGCACTTGATTTTATTTTGAAAGCCATTGAAAAATCAGGGTATAAACCCGGAAAGGATATTTACTTGGCGCTGGATGTGGCCTCGTCTTCATTCTATCTGGAAGAAGAAGGGAAATACCATTTTGTAAAATCAACTGGAGATAAACTTTCATCATCCGACATGATTGATTTATATGCTAAATTAGTTAACAATTATCCTATCGTTTCTATTGAAGACGGCCTTGCCGAGGATGATTGGGATGGATGGAAAGCGCTGACGGAAAAACTGGGCAGTAAAATTCAACTGGTAGGTGATGACTTGTTTGTTACCAATGTAACCCGCATACAGCGCGGCATTGATTTGCATGTTGCAAATTCTGTTTTAATAAAAGTAAATCAAATTGGTAGTTTGACGGAAACTATAGACGCTGTTCAAATGGCTGACAGGAATTCCTATACATCTGTAATGAGCCACCGTTCCGGTGAAACGGAAGACACCACCATTGCCGACCTTAGTGTGGCATTGAACACAGGGCAGATTAAAACAGGCTCACTTTGTCGTTCAGAACGTATTGCAAAATACAACCAGCTTCTCCGCATCGAGGAAGCGCTGGGAGGTTCCGCTCAATATGGAGGAAGCACATTTAAATACATAAAAAACCGATAATTTTATATCACGCATAAATTTATGGACAAGCTAAAAGAAAAATTCGCAAAGAAAGCCACAGCAGAAGCTGAAAATGTAAAGCAATTTATTGCCCAATACGGTGAACAAAAATTGGGAGAATATAATGTTGCCCAAGTATATCAGGGCATGAGAGGAATGGTAGGGTTAATTACCGAAACATCCAAACTTGACCCGGAAGAAGGTATTCGTTTCCGGGGATACACCATCCCTGAATTGCGCGAGAAATTGCCTAAAGCGCCCAATGGCAGTGAACCATTGCCGGAAGGTATTTTTTACCTTATGCTGATGGGGGAATTACCAACACAAGAAGATGTGGATGATATTACCAATAACTGGTCGCGCAGAAGTATTGTACCACGCCATGTTTTTGATACACTTGATTCACTTCCTGCCAACACCCACCCGATGACTGAATTCAGCATTGGTGTTATGGCTATGCAGACTGAATCGCTTTTTGCGGCTGCCTATAAAAAAGGAATAAATAAAAAGGAATACTGGGATTATATATACGAAGATTCCATGAATCTTATAGCACGCCTACCTCGTGTCGCAGCGTATATCTATCGCAGGAAATATAAGAACAATGAGCATATTGAGCCCGACCCAAAATTAGATTGGGCGGCTAATTTGGCCCACATGATGGGCTTTGATATTTTTGATGTGAAACGTTTAATGCGTTTATATCTCACTATCCATGCAGACCACGAAGGTGGAAATGTTTCTGCACATACCACCCATTTGGTGGGTTCCGCATTAAGCGACCCTTACCTTTCTTTTGCTGCCGGCATGAATGGATTAGCCGGTCCCTTGCACGGATTGGCTAACCAGGAAGTTCTTTCCTGGATTTTGGAACTGAAGCGCGAACTGGGCGGAGGATTGCCTACAAAGGAACAGATTGCAGATTATATACATAAAACATTAAATGAAGGAAGGGTTGTTCCCGGATACGGGCATGCTGTATTGCGTAAGACAGACCCTCGTTTCCTTGCTGAACAGGATTTTTACATGAAATATATCAAGAATGATGACCTCTGCGAAATTGTTCAGATGATATACGAAGTAGCCCCGCCTATTCTTCAATCTTTGGGAAAGATTAAAAACCCTTGGCCTAACGTAGATGCACATTCCGGCGTACTTCTAACCCACTATGGCATTGTGGAGAATGATTTTTATACCGTTCTTTTCGGTGTGTCGCGGTCGCTTGGTGTCCTTGCATCACTTTTATGGGATAGGGTTTTGGGCTTCCCGATAGAACGTCCGGGTTCTATGACCACAGAGGCATTGCAAAAGAAATTCGGAGTTGTTAAAGCAGTAAGTTAAATGCAAACTATACTGGTATATATTATTTTTGGACTTGCGTTAGTTTATGCGGGATTGAAAATCTATAAGTCTATAAGCCATAAAGAGAAACCCGGTTGCGCCAAATGTGAAGCATCGGGAATTATTGCTCCCAATAGCAAACATACAAAGGGTTGATGTCCTATTGTTTATGACTGTATTTTCAAATTAGGGATTTAAATATTCCTTCTGTGGCTTTTGCATATTAAATTCTGTTATCTTTGCGCACCTTTTTAGGGAAACTTATTGTTGATTCCGTAGCTCAGTTGGTAGAGCACAACACTTTTAATGTTGGGGTCATGGGTTCGAGCCCCATCGGGATCACAATCAAATCAGGCACTTTTACTTTTTCGGGTTAATTAAAATCGCACCCCACCACACCCGAAATCGCACCCGGATCGCACCCTGGGTTAAATAAATCATATTAAAAGGTTAAAATCCAAGGCTATACTTTATTGACCGCAACACCTACTGTGTTGTGGTCTTAAAAATTAGCTGAATCTTATTTGGTACCTATATTTGGTGTTCTGCTATTAGAAACTCCTTTGCTTCATTTGTTCTTCATAGGAAATTCTTTCCTTCGTAAAATTTGCACGAAACAAGTGTAATAGTACCTGTAGATACAATTAACATAAAAAAACCACGTTCCATTCCCCCTGTTTAACAATGGAAGAAGCAGACTTATTGAATGATTTATTAAATGGTGATAAAGCATCCTTCAATAAGTTGGTATTGCGGTATAGAACTACTGTCATAAACACCTGCTACAGGTTTTTACTTGATAAAGAGGATGCAGAAGATGTTGCACAGGAGGTTTTTATTGAAGTATATCGGTCTATCAAGTCATTTAGAGGAGAATCAAAGCTATCAACTTGGATATACAGGATAGCGGTATCTAAAAGTCTTGATGAATTAAAAAAACGGAACCGGAAAAAGCGTATTTCTTCTTTTGGTAAATCAATGCATATTGACTTTGTTACGAATCTAATCGTTGGAGGAAAACAACCTGATAAAGCACTTGAAGAAAAAGAAAACCTTAAACAGGTTATGAAAGCGCTGGATATTTTGCCCGATAGTCAACGGATTGCCTTCACTCTTAGTAAAATTGAAGGCTATACCAATACTGAAATTGCCGAAATTATGAATACAACAACCATAGCAGTTGAATCACTTGTTTACAGGGCAAAAAAGAAAATGACGGACGAATTAACCTTAATTTTGAAAAATAATAATTGAAGTGCCAGAATAAAAAATAGTAATCGTCAATGTAAATGAGCCCCTATGAAAGAACAGGAATTAAATAATAAGGTATCTCAAATTCTAAATGAATTTGAATCAATGGAAGGCATCCAACCGTCTTCTGATTGGGATGCATCATTATTGAAGAAGTTAAATTATTCAAAGCACAACAAATTTATCAGTTCACCACTTATTAATATTGCGGCTGTAGTAGTAGTGGTTGTTATTATTAATGCTGGGTTTCTGGTAAATCTATTAAGCAAGCCTACCAATGAATCCATTACAAGGAAAGATGAATTGCAGATTGTTTCGAAGGAATTATTGATTAACCCCACTTCAATAAACGACTAAAGGATGGACATATTTGCGCAGAAAAAACTTTTGGTACGCACAGTTATAGTGCTTGTTTCTTTGAATCTGTTCTCAGTAGGTATATTCCTGTGGAAGGGGGTTCATCGTCGCCATGAGCCGGCGTTATACCCTAAGCCTGATTATAAAGATGTATCGGGAGTTTTAAAAAAAGAGCTGAACTTAACAGATGAGCAGGTTATTAAAATTAATAATCTCCGTTCTGATTTTTATGAAAAGGAAAATATATTGACACTAACCATACGTAATGAAAGGGACTCCATGAATGTAGCTATGTTTAATAAAGCAACTGACGATTCATTGGTAAAATCCTTAGCTAGAAGAGTTGCGGAAAATGAATATAGGATGGAACTGTTGAGATTTGAACAGGCTAAGGATCTAAAGACTATTTGTACACCTGAGCAACTTGAAAAATTTCAGAACCTTGTTTTGGAAATCAGGGATTATTTTAGGCCGGATAATCAGCATAAGTAAGCACAACAAAGTACCAAACATGGAATTGATTATTAAAAGAAATATTCATTGTAAATTCTTAATCTTATTTATTTTTATGGCTGCAACAACTGTTAAATCACAAACTCTTCAGACAGTACAGAATGTAGATTTAAATAAGTATGCCGGTAAATGGTTTGAAATTGCTTCATACCCTCAGGTATTTCAGAAAGGTTGCCATTGTACAACTGCACAATATAAGGTAAGTGAAAAAGGATATGTTATTGTGGAAAACAGATGCAATAAGGATAGTATTACAGGTAAAATATCGTATATAAAAGGGAAGGCTTTTGTAGTACCGAATACGAACAATGCCAAATTAAAGGTTCAGTTCTTTTGGCCGTTCAGGGCTAAATACTGGATTATTGATTTAGCTGATGATTATAGTTATGCTGTGGTAAGTCACCCGAACAAAAAGTACTTATGGATACTTTCAAGAACACCTAAAATGAGCGATAGTGTTTATCAACAAATTCTTACGAGACTGAAGGAAAAGGGATTTGATTTGTCAAAACTGAAGATAACTCAACAAATTTAACTGTTTGAGAGGCTACAGTTCCCTATTACAAGCATGAACAAATCAGGGTTTCGGAAAAAAGCATTATTTTATTTTTGCATTTTTTGTGTTCATTTTTCTTATGCCGGAACCAACGGCGTAATAAATGGCATTGTAAAAGATTCCACCACTCATGAAGCCATCCCCTTAGTTGTTGTGACGCTGGAAGATTCTGCTTCAAAACAATTTTCAACTATCAGCGACCAATTCGGGAATTTCAAATTCACCAACTTGCATACCGGTTCTTATCTTCTTGGAATCTCAATTCTCGGATATAAACCAAGCACTGTCCCTGTGAAGATTGAGCCTAATCAACCGACTCCGGATATTATTATTTTATTATCTCGAAATGCAGTTAATCTTTCACAAGTTACTGTAACTGGCTCGACAAAAAATGTTGGCCAGAACCTAAATGTCATAAACCAACTTGATATGCTATTACGGCCCATTAATTCAGCCCAGGATTTGATGCGGCTTGTTCCGGGTTTGTTTCTTACCCAACATCAGGGAGGTGGGAAAGCTGAACAAATATTTCTTCGTGGTTTTGATGCTGACCATGGAACCGATTTTGCTGTTTTTTGGGATGGCATTCCAATAAATATGCCATCACACGCACATGGACAGGGTTATGCCGATTCACATTTTATGATTCCTGAAACCATTGACCAGGTAAATGTTTATAAAGGAGATTACACTACTCCAATAGGAGATTTTGCAACGGCTGGTGCCGCTGCCTTCTTTACGAAAAATTATGTGGATAATATGGTGAAAGTGGAGTATGGAGATTATGGCTACAACAGGATAATGGGAATACTCAACCTTATAGGAAAGGACAAACATATATTTTCAAAGTACAGGGAATCGGCTTATATATCATCAGAGAATGCCTATAATGCAACTTCGTATTTTGTCCATCCGCAAGATTACAAACGCTTCAATGTATTTGGCAAATATTACGGTGAACTAACTCCAAAAACTTCCTTATCAGTTGAAGGATCTTATTTTAATGCTTCATGGTATGGTTCAGGACAGATACCTTTAAGAGCAGTGACCGAAGGTTTTATTACCCGCTTTGGTGCCCTTGACCCCAGTGAAGGCGGGCAAACAGACAGGACTAATTTTAATGCTATTCTTAAAACTACTTACAATGATGGCTCGATTTTGAGCAACCAAGTTTATTATTCCTATTATCAGCTGAACCTATTTACCGATTTTACTTTTTCTCTTATTGATACCATACATGGCGATGGTATCAATCAACGAGATAATGGCAGAAATATTTTCGGATATAACGGAACTTATGAGATGAATACCGATTTTGGCAGCAGGAACCTTAAAACTGTTTTTGGTGTTTCAACTAAAGTGGATATGGGGCAAAATTCATTGCTGCAACAGGAAGACAGGAACATTTTAGATACCGTGAGCATGGGTAATTTATATGAACAGAATGTGAGCGCCTATATTGATGAAACCTATCATTTCACCGATAAGTTTTTTGTGAATGCAGGCGTGCGTGCCGATTACTTCTACATTCAATATAAAAGGAGTTTTCCTATGCCAGTTGAGCCTGGTTTGTTTGCTAACCCTGATAGTTCCGGCGCAGTTTCAAAAGTAAAGTTCAGCCCAAAACTGAATTTGTATTATGATGCAAGTCCAAATGTGCAGCTATTTATAAAGGCAGGCTATGGGTTTCACTCAAATGATGCACGGGCTGTGGTTTCCAATCCGAATGTAAATACCTTGCCCACTGCTATTGGGTATGAAATAGGAAGCACTTTCAAACCTATCAACGATATGCTTATTAATGTTGAATTATGGGGGCTTAATTTGCAAAATGAATTAACCTACGACCAAGATGTAGCGCAGGATTTAATTAATGGTTCCACACAACGATTGGGTGTTGATTTTTCAGTTCGTTACCAGATTATAAAAAAACTTTTCTTTGATATGGATGTTGAATATTCTCACGGAAGATTTATTGATTCTGCCGTTGGTCATAATTATATTCCGTTGGCTCCCACGCTTACAAGCATTGCGGGCATTACGTATAGAAATCCGAAAGGGCTAAGCGCAAGCCTTCGATACCGTTATATTGATAATCGCCCTGCGGACAATCAGAACCAGATAACTGCGTTGGGATATTTTTTATTAGACGCTGTTGTAAAATATCGGATTAAAAAATATGAACTGGGAATGACAATTGAAAATATCCTGAATGTAAACTGGAACGAAGCGCAGTTTGAAACATTAACCCGATTGCAAGGAGAACCATTGGCAGGAATTAACCAATTATGTTTTACGCCCGGAGCGCCGAGACTCATAAAAGGAAGTGTCGCGTATTTTTTCTGATTTACATCAGTAAAAAAAAGTGCCAGAACCAAAAATTGTTGTCGTCATATTGTTGTAAATGCAGAAAAAATAATGCCTTCACACTATCTTCATAATTTGAATCCTCTTTTGCACACACACACAATTAATCCCCTGTAAAATGAAACACCCATACTTTGAGTTTATCTCAAAATCTAAAAAAATTGCCTTCTTTTCAATCCTTTTCTTCGGAACATTAATGTCTTTAAAGGCACAGTATGTATCGGGGCACAAAAGCGAATTTATTCGCCCGAATTTTTTATCAATTGTGCTTGGTAGACCAACAGATACTTCCATTACAGCCAGTGTACTGTTTGACTCAACAGAAGACTATTATCTTGAATGGGGTACCGCCTCCAACTCTTATCCGTACCAAACAGTAACATACACCAATACTGTTAATGTACCTGATGAGGTATATATGACGAATCTTGTTGCGGACACTAAGTATTATTACAGATTAGCACATAGGCCGCATGGTGGTGGAGGATTTATAACTACTCCGGAATATACCTTTCATACACAAAGGTCGGTAAACAGCACATTTGTTTTCGATGTAGAGGCAGATGAACATCTATATGACTACGGAAATTCCAACCTTTATAAAGTTACATCCCAAAATGAAGCAAGCGCCAACCCAGATTTTTTAATTTCATTGGGTGATATTTACGGAGATGACCATACTCCTACTACAAGCACATCAGGTCAAATTGATTCACTTCGACTTTATTATCGCTCTCTGCTTGGAAATATTTGCAATTCGGTTCCTTTTTACTTTGCGAATGGCAACCATGACTGCGAAAAAGATAAATGGCTGAACGACGGGCCACCAAATAGTATTGGTGTTTGGTCCACGATATGGCGCAATTATTATTACCCTAATCCAGCGCCAAACGGGTTTTATACCGGAAATGATAGTGTTGAGGGATTCTCAATGGGATTGCCGCATGATTATTATGCCTGGACATGGGGTAATGCTCAATTTATTGTATTGGACGAATACCGTTATGATAATTATATTGGTGATACTACCGCTAAACCAACAGACTGGGAATGGACATTAGGTCGCAAGCAATATGACTGGCTGCAGACAACACTTCAGAACAGCACTTCCAAATTCAAGTTTGTTTTTTCTCATCATATCAGAGGAGAAGATCGCGGAGGTGCGATATGCGCCCCGTTATTTGAATGGGGTGGCTATGAGGATACTACACTTAGTAGCTATACATTCCCAACAAACCGACCGGGATGGCCAATGCCAATCGAAGATCTATTCAAAAAATATGGAGTGCAGATTTATTTTCAGGGACATGACCATTTATTTGCTCATGAGGTGTATGACAGCGTAATTATCCAGGAAGTTCCTATGGCTGCGGATTCCACATATATTAAAGGAATTACTGCCAATGGAGCAGCTTATACTGCCGATACATTAAACGGGTCAGGACATATCAGGGTAACGGTTAACTCTTCTTGCGTCACTGTGCAATACATTAGTTCATATCTTCCGAAAGATACATCAACCAATAACCAACATAATAATGCCGTAAGGTTCTCCTACACCATTGGTAATTGTGCATCAGCAGTTCCTACCATACAAACAATTGACGAACAAATTATAGTTTATCCTGACCCTGCCAGTCAATATGTTAAAGTTCGTTTGCCAGATAATTTCAAATACAACTACATCACACTAAAAAATACGATGGGGCAAACTATTTTACAAACCAAACTGAATACAATTGATGTGAGTGAAATACCGAATGGTATTTATTTCATAACAGTTACCACCGAAAATAACACTTACAATAAAAAAGTGGTGATTAATCACTAACAATTATATTCCTTTTCACCCCCTAAACAATAGATTATGAAAAAGCTAATAGTCAATTTTACTTTACTCCTTCTTGGGTTTACTCAAACTAATGCTCAGAAAATGCTTTTTTCGGAGATGTTGTACCGCCCAACTGACAGTTCCATTACTGTGCAGTCAATATTTGCAGATTCAGTTCAAGTGTATGTTGAGTACGGTATCGTTTCGGGGATTTATCCTTACCAAACTACACCGCAACTTTTTGCTGATAGCGTTCCTGCCAATGTGCTTGTACAAGGTTTGACTCCTGACACAAAATATTACTATAGGATGTGTTATCGTCTTCCTAACAGAGGTACATATAATATACAACAGGAGCATACCTTTCATACCCAACGCCCTCCCGGAGCCACATTTACTTTTGACGTAGAAGCTGACCCGCATGACGATTATAACAGCGACACTGCTTTATACCGTTTATGTTTAAAAAATCAATTGGCTGACGCTCCTGATTTCATGATTGATTTGGGCGACTTTCTAATGACAGATAAGTTGAATAATATACACCATATAATTCCGTTTGATACTATTTCATACAGATGCCAGGTATTCCGGAATTTTTACGAAACCGAGTGTCATTCTGTTCCTCTTTTTATTGCCTTAGGAAATCACGAAGGAGAGGCTATGTGGAATGACACAGGCGGAGGAAATAATATTGCTGTCTGGGATACCAGATACCGCGAAAAATATTTCCTTAATCCGCAACCCAGTAATTTTTATAAGGGTGATACAACCCACTATCCTTATATCGGGTTAAGAGAGAGTTATTACGACTGGACATGGGGTGATGCTCAGTTTATAGTGCTTGACCCATTCTGGTTTATAAACACTAAGCCTGACTCGACCAATACTGGTGAATGGTTATGGACCTTAGGAAAAACTCAATACGACTGGTTGCAAAATGTACTGGATAGTAGTAAGGCAACATTCAAATTTGTATTTGCGCATCAAATACTCGGCGGTGGAAACGGAGAAGGCAGAGGCGGCGTTGAATGGGCAAATTACTTTGAATGGGGTGGTGAAAATTTAGATAGTTCCAATGGGTTCACCACATATAGGCCAGGGTGGTACAAGCCGACTAAAGACTTGTTAACAGAGCATCATGTAAATATCTTCTTTCATGGGCACGACCACTTTTTTGGAGAACAGGAAAAGGAATGCATGATTTACCAGGAAACTCCACAGCCGAGCTTGCCAAATTTTGTTGGCGATGCTGCTGCTAGCTATGGCTATGTTTCCGGGCTTATTATTCCCAATTCCGGACACCTAAGAGTTACTGTAAGCGATAGTAGTATAAAGGTGGAATATGTCCGAGTTTTTGAACCTGCCGATACTAATGCAACTCAGCATAACGAGGAAGTTTCCGCAACTTACTTTATTGGCAAAACCAATTGCTACGATTCAACCTTAGGAGTACCTACCGTAATATGGAATAATAATTCCATCAATGAATTGGTTTATCCCAATCCTTTCATGAAGCAAACAACTATTTCATTTACGCTTGCTCAACCTGAGCGTTTAACAATATCAATGTATGATGAAAAAGGTAAATTGGTAAGAACCTTGTTAGGGGGAAATACTATCAATGCAGGAAAATTTGATGTTGTTTGGGATGGAAATGATGGAAATGGTGTGCCCATGCCAAACGGAGTATATTTCTATTCTATTCGTAGTGCAGATTGTGGGGTAAAATCAGGAAAGGTTGTATTGGTAAGGTGACACCCCATTTATTTTTCGGCGCCTATAATTAGTTTTCCCGAATGCCAGAACTGAGAATTTATGTCGTCATATTTTACAGATACGCAAGATTTGTTTCTATTCAATAAAACTAAAAACATTCTATAATGAATACTCCCCTGAAAATTAAAGCTATTCTATTTGTGACCATTTGTTTGTGGGCTAACCTTGCGTTTGCTCATACCATTAATTACAGCAATGTTGTTCTTCATCATTGGAGCATTGCAAAAGAAAATAAAACAATAGACGGTTCCTTTTATATGTATAAAAACGGTAACGTTTACATTGAAGATGCCAGTAATAAAATTTTCAATTATCCGCTTGCAGATTTCTCAAAGGATGACCAGGCTTTTGCAATGAAGAAGCAGGCATGGGTAATTGACATGAATAAAAAACTTCAGGAAAGCATCACTTTACCCGATAAAGCCCAAAGCCCTTTTGATATCAAATTCTGGATTGTAGTTCTCATTCTTGCTGGGGTTGCAGTTTATTCGTTCTTCTTTGCAGAAAAAAAGAAACGCAAATATTTAATTCCGATAATGTCTGTAGGTACTGTTATGACCTTATTCAGCTTTACAGACCGTAAATTACATTTTACTCATACAAAAACCAACCCACTTACAATTGATTCCGCTTATGCTCCTTTTAAGCCGGCAATCTACACCACTTGGGACACAAACTATTTTTATGTCGATTCAAAAGGTATTCCCAGCCATGTTATGATGGCAGGGATAATAAGTTGGCAAAGGCAGGTGCCTATCCCGCAATGTTATATAGACAGTAACGCATGGAGTATTCCCTTACATGCAGTAGTTTCTTCTTCACCGATTAAAGTGGATTCCATAAACTTTACACGCGGAGCCATTGCTGTTGCAGTAAATGGAGTTCCAATTTTTAATGAGCATACCAACACCGGTGCCGACGCATATGCCACTGGCCAATTAGACAGTTTTGGCGGGCATTGCGGTCGGGCCGATGACTATCACTATCACATTGCACCTATGGTACTTTACAAAAAAACCAAGGCCACTTTGCCCGTTGCTTATGCATTAGATGGGTTTGCTGTATATGGAAATGTGGAGCCTGATGGAAGCCCTATGCAACCGCTCGATAGCAACCATGGCCACTTCTGGACAAATGGTATTTATCATTATCATGGTACTACAACTTATCCTTATATGATTGGCTACATGGTTGGAAAAGTTACCCAAGATACTACACATCAAATTGTACCACAAGCCCAGGCAAGTCCGATACGTGGTCCCCAAAATCCTTTAGCGGGAGCTGTTATTACTAACTGCGTACCGAACGATACAAACAATGGATATACTTTAACTTATACTGACTTGTCAAAAACAGACTCTATTGTATATTATTGGAACACGGCAGGATTTTATACCTTTCATTATTATACGGCTACAGGAGACAGTAACCAAACTTTTCATGGTCATAATGCAGATTGCACTGTACCCACTTCTGTAAGTGAAGTGTCTGAACCTGTAAGGAATTTTATGGTTTATCCAAACCCGACTAATAATGAGTTTACTATTCAATTAGGCACCGGAGTTTCAAATAATGATGTTAAGGAAATTTCCATTTATAATATTAATGGTGATTTGATTTACAACTCCGCACATTACAATCAAACAATAAATATGGCTAATATGGCAAAAGGAATGTATCTTATCAGAATAAATATTTCA
>CAIWVW010000142.1 GCA_903916255.1 uncultured Bacteroidota bacterium | reverse complement strand
CCGTTTTCGTCGTCGTTTTTTTAATCTTCTTTCCTGTCACCGTAGTAGGTATCCTATTTTAAATCCTAATTCGAGATTGAGACCAACAGTTCTTCCAATAGGATCAACAGTAGTTCCTGTTAGGTCAGAATCATACGGGCTATCATCATCATATTTTAAGCCACTTATTTGTTGTGGTGTTAATGTAGAAGTAATATTTCTATATCTGACACCAAGCCCAACATACCAGTCAAGAATAATTTTGCTTTTATGTACTATTAGTTTGCCAAATTTCAGGTTAAAACAATAAACGCTTTTAAAGTCGCGAAAAGTTGTGAGAGAAGGAGGGCTTAAATGTATTGAATCCTGCCAATTGAAGGATTGCTTTTTATAAAATCCCTCCAAAGAAAGATAAGGTCCGCTTGAAATATGATTTTTATTTCCATAAAATTTAAGTTCACCTTTAATAATATACCCATTTACATCAGACATTCGTCCTCCCGCACTATAATACCCTCCTCCTTCAAAATATGCGGACACATTATTGATTAGTTTAACTTCTGCACCTATTTCACATGAAGGTACATCAATGAAATCAATTAAAGCAAGCGGAGCTATTTCAATACAAAACTTGTTATCTCTAAGGCTATCTTTTCTTTTTTTTTGTCGAAAACTACTATCTTGCTGGGCCATTGCACTAAAAGCAATAAAAACGGATATTATCAACATCAAAATTTTTTTCATACTTTCTCCCTCATCTTCTCATAAAACCTAATTAATCTTGGAATATGTTCTTTCAATGATAATACTTCCCTGTTTTTAATAACGCTCAAGGCCTGTTCGGTGTAGGGTGTGGCTCCGGTTAATTTGCGTACATCTTTAAAATCATCTTTATGTGCGACCGATATTCCTAAGCCATAGCGTGTCACCAACCAACTTTGGTACATTACATCGGCAGCAACTAAGATGGGTATGCCTGCCTCGGCATAGTTAAATAGTTTGAGGGTAGTGGCATATTTCAGTTTTATGTCGCTCTGGTTCGATTCTGTCCCGAAAAAGGGCATGAGGCCATAATGATATTGTGAAAGTTCTTCGGCCAATTTAGATTGCGAAACCGAAGGATGCAAATGCAAATAAGGGTTTGTCTTTGCCATTTCCGCATATTCTTCATAATCGGCGCCAATAGAGGAGGGGCTTGGATAAATATGCAGATGCACTTTTTGGGGTTGCAGAAACTCAATCAGCCAATGCAGTTGAGCAATTCCGTAGTGACGTTTATCGCGGTGGGAGCCATAAATACCGCCAGCATACACCAAATGTATTTCCCCGGCAGGGAATTTCTTTTCGGTATTGCAGAAATAATCGTTGTCGCTGTATAGTGGAAAAAATATGCGTTTGCCGGGCTTTTTAACTTCCCAAACTTTCATCGCTTCGCAAGCCTCTAGGCTGTTTGCTATCACACCATCAGCATCGCGGAAACAGCCATCTTCATAAGGCAATTCTTGCTGCAACCAGCGCATAGCAGGGTTTTTGCCGTAATAAATTACATACACATCCTGGTAATCTATAATGAATGGAGTAGCGGGAGAATATTTTTTATTTGCTTCTTTGGCAATAAAGGGGAACTTGCTTTTGGGCGCAAATCCGTGCAATATATAAGGGTTTTTAATAGCACGGATTATTCTTTTCAGGTGCCATTCGTTGCGGAAAAGAAATGTATGGTCAATATCCGGATTGGAGAATTTTTCAACGAAACCCCTTTTATGGCATACCAAAACGGTTGTATAGTCGCCGCTTTTTTTAAACCATTTGGCAACCCGGGCTATGCGAGGTGGTAAAGATTCGCCCACATAAACAATGGTCCTTTCTCCCTTAATTTGAGTAGTTCCACCAATTGGCAAACCCAGGTAAAACAATAGCAAATCGCCCGCCGATGTTAGCTTTTCGTAAGCAAACCATTTGAGTTTATTCAGGAATATTTTGCGGGACGATGCCGACATTATTAACACTATTTAATACAAAAATACATAATAGAACAGGAGTATATCGGTTTTAAGAGGGAACTTATTGTCATATTTGCAGAATTGTTGAGTTGAAAGAATGGGAATTGTACAGAAAGAAAGCATAAAACTTACGGCTGTTTTTTACGCCGGTTCGGCCCTGGGCTATTTAAACAGGGTGCTTCTTCTCACCAATTTTTTAACGGCTACGCAGGTGGGGCTAACAGGTGTTCTGACAAATGTGGCCGTGCTTTATGCCCAGTTTGCCACGCTTGGAATACCAAGTATCAGCAACCGCTTTTTCCCGTTTTTTATGGATAGGGAAAAGAAACACAACGGTTTCTTTTTCTGGGGGAATGTGTTTGTTTTTCTCGGTTTTCTTTTAACCACCGTGCTTTTTATAGTATTCAAACCCCTTATTATACGGCAATATATCGATAACTCGCCCTTGATAGTCGATTACTATTATTACCTAATACCTTTGGCGCTTTCGTCCGTTTATTTTCAATTTTTCGAGTCCTATCTGCGGTCGCTTCTCAAAACGGTGGTGCCCACATTTCTTAATGAAGTTTTTTCAAAAATATTGGTAACAATCGCTATTGCATTATATGCATTAAAGGTTGTAAATTTCCAGGAGTTTGTAATTATTTATATAGGCTGTAGTTTCCTTATAACACTGGTGTTGCTGGTATATATCATTTATCTCCGCCAGTTTCATATCGAGCCGGGCAAAAGCAAATTATACAAACGGCTGCTCAAGCCTATTCTGCTGTATGGTTCCTTTACTATTTTGTCGGTATTGGGCAGCGGCATATTGGTAAATATCGACGGCTTGATGATTGCATCCAAGCTGAGTTTAGCGCAGGCGGGTATATACACCACCATATTTATGATTGCTACGGGACTAACCTTACCCTACCGTTCTATTCAAAAAATAACCTATCCGTTAGTGGGAAGATTTTGGAAAAACCGCGAGATGCAGGCCGTTTCAGATTTGTACGATAAAACAACGCTTATTATGATGATTATTGGCGGCGGATTAATCCTGCTTTTGTGGGGAAATATAAATTCCATTTTTATGTTTATTCCCAAGGAATATTCTGTGGCGAGATATTCTTTTTACCTGCTTTGTTTTGCCAAATATATCGATATGATAACCGGGCTGAATGGCATCATCACCATAACATCTAAAAAGTATAAATACGATTTGTATTTTATGCTGGTGCTTGTAATAGCAACTGTAATACTTAATTTAATATTTATACCGCTATATGGCATTACCGGCGCGGCATTGGCTGCCACAATCAGTTTGGTAATTTATAATTTGTTGCGGCTGGTTTTTGTATGGGTTAATTTCAAAATGCAGCCTTTCACCCTGAACTGCCTCTGGATTTTATTGATTACAACAGGCACGCTGGCCATCGTTCATTTTATTCCTTTTATCATAAATAAATATGTCAGTATTTGCATTAATTCTGCTGTAATCGGAATAGTATATATGAGTTGTATATTACTGTTTAAGTTTTCGCCCGAGATAAATAATATGGCGTTCAGGTTTACCGGCTTAAAATTCCTGAAGATGGATGCGGAGAAGGATATGTTCGGGTAGGATTATTTCTTTCCCGCTGCCTTATCGTAATATTTCTTTGCACGCAAGGTATCTCCAGTAGCTTTATACATATCACCAAGGTTTTGGCAAATCTTTTGATAGGAGTAATCCTTCAAAGCATATTTATAATGGAGCACGCCGTAAGGCGAAAATAAAATTGCATTAAGGTTTCCTATGCCTGTGCCGTAATAGTCTTCCGCTTTTGCATTTTGTTTTATTTGTATATATATATCTGCAATGGTAAATTGTACAAAAGCCAGCAAACTATGGTAGCGTTGAAATTCCTGCGGCATTTGTTGCGATAATAAGAATGCTTCATTTATTTGCCTGAATGCTTTAAAGGAGTTTTTCTTTTGCCCATAACATAACCCGATATTGCAATTGGTTATGTACAAATCGATTTCATCGGAAAACTTGTTGCCCTTTTTATATACAGAATCCAGTAGGGCAGAAGCTTTCATATAGCGCGCAATGGCGGTGTCATAATTGGCTTTGTTGTAAAAATCCATACCTTCGGCCTCGTATCTGGATACCAAACTATCGACAGGTTCCTTACCTGAACCTTTGTTTTGTGCGAAGGAAAGCAGACTGAAAAATAGGAGCAGGAGGGAGAGGATTTTACTTTTCATAGCTTGTAATTAATTGGATTCTTACAAGGATACAGACTTTATTCCATCCTCCAACTCGTCATATTTTAATAATTTTAACACTTCAACGTTAGTAGCGTATATAATTCCACGTGTATAAACTGAAACATAAGAGCCTTACAGCTATTTTACTGGTGTCCTGTTTACTGCAATTACATGCGCAGAAATTCTTTATCCCCAAAAGTGAATTTCAGCCGCAGGTTGTGCTGAAAAAGTTTTTTCTGAAAGTAATCAGGCTCGATTCCGGCAACGCTAAAAACTTTGTAATGCCCGATTATATTAAGGCTTTCGGCTCGCCTAAAGAACGACAACGGGAATTGCAAAATTTATTAAATACGGTTCACGACCAAAGCTATCTTACCGCAACTATTGACAGTATAATACTGGATACGAGTAAACTCACCGCATTTCTAACCCTCGGAAAATTTTTTAAATGGGCGCATTTGCGCAAAGGAAATGTGGATGAAGTAGCTATTAATCTGTCAGGTTTCCGAGAGAAAATATTCGAGGATAAACCCTTTTATTTTAAAACTGCAGCTAAGTTGATGGCCCGCATTTTGAACTATTATGAGGACCATGGATACCCTTTTACCAAGGTAAACCTGGACAGCATTTCTATAAATGATAATATTATTTCGGC
Organism: uncultured Bacteroidota bacterium; assembly: GCA_903916255.1. Lineage (GTDB taxonomy): Bacteria > Bacteroidota > Bacteroidia > JABEUT01 > JABEUT01 > JABEUT01. The sequence goes on along the minus strand of CAIWVW010000142.1, from coordinate 24,094 downwards.
ATCTCTTAAGGTAGATAAGAACAAACCGGAAACCATCGACAGCATTGTGGTAGTAGGAACACTTAAAATTTCGCCCAACTACCTTTATGGTTATTTGGGCATTAAGCCCGGCGACCTGTATGATGAAGCGAAAGTGGAAGCCATAAGCACCCGAATAAAAGCATTGCCTTTTCTGGCGGAACTGAGACCTTTGCAGGTGGTATTTATACAGGATAAAGCAAAAATAGTGCTTTATCTGGCTAAAAAGAACGCTAACCAGTTTAACGGTATTTTAGGAATACTACCTAATAGCAATGGCAAAGTTACCATTACCGGAGATGTGAACCTGCAACTCAGGAACGCCTTTCGGCATGGCGATGAATTAGGCTTTCACTGGCAACATGTGCAGCCGCTTACAGAGAAATTATTGATTAATTTCAGTTATCCATACCTTTTCCATACCCCCATTGGGGTAGATGAAAACTTCAATCTTTTTAAGCAGGACACCACATACATTCAGCTGGATAATAAACTGGGGTTGAAATACCTTTTTATTGGAGGCGATTATCTGGAGGTTTATTACGAGAGTATTGTCACCAGCCTTTTATCTACTTCCGAGTTGCAAAATATTACTGTGCTTCCGCCTTATACCGATGCAACAACTGACTTGTATGGCATAGAATATAAAGTGCGCCACCTCGATTATATATATAATCCCCGCCGGGGATATGAGTTTTTGGGTTCGGCTGCGGTAGGGAACAAAACTATTCGTGAAAATTCGGCTATTAATCCGGATGCTTATGAAGGATTACAACTGAACAGCATAGAGTATCGTGCCAATATTTTAGCCGATTGTTATGTACCTGTCGCAACCCGTGCTGCTATAAAATTTGGTGTAAATGGCGGATATATTCAAGACCCGTCTCTGTTGTTAAATGACCTTTACCGCATAGGCGGATTGGAGATATTGCGGGGATTCAATGAACAATCTGTATATGTTTCACAATACGCGGTGGGAACAATAGAGTTCCACTATTTATTGGAACAAAACTCCTTTTTCTTTTTGTTTTACGACCAGGGATATGTGCGCCAAACACTGCCTTCCGCTATTCAATATTATTATGATACACCCTCGGGTTTTGGCGCCGGCATGGACTTCCAAACCAAAGCTGGCATATTCTCGCTTAGCTATGCATTGGGAAATGCCAAAGGCAACCCGCTTAACTTCAGCACCGGGAAAATAAATTTCGGAATTGTAAATTATTTCTGAAAATTAGTGGGCGGAGTGTTCGCCATGTTCCTTATCTACATCATCCTTGATAAGGAAGTAGAAACCTGCCAAAAAACCTACACCGGTGAAAAATACACCAAACACACTTAATCCGTGGGCAGTAGAATCCACATCTAAAACGGCATAACGGAATGGAAGCAAAAAGGTAACTGCAAAAATAACGATGGCAATAAGTTGGCTCTTTTTCATGCGAGTGGTTTCTTTAGTTGAGTGCCCAAAAGTAATAAAAATTTAATAGGTTCACCTATTTTTGGGTCATGTCCTAAAAAAGGTAGCCCAAGCTGATAGTTGGCTTGAATAAACCTATCCACATATTCAGCGGATTGCTTGGTGTTGTTGATATGGATGGTGAACCTTGAACGGTTTCGGTATAAATGCCATTTGAAAATTGCATATAGGCAAAAGAAAATGAACAATCCAAAGAAACATTGAGGTGTTTATTTATTTTATCATGTAAGCCTAAGCTGAAATCTCCATCAAAGGATTTTGCATTATTGGCGGAGATACTTGATTCCCCAGCATCTTGGCCGGATGTTGCTGAAAAATCGGTAACAATTGTTGGAAAATTGATAGCCATACAACCGCCCATAACTGAAAAGTTAAATGACAAATTGGGGTGCCTTCGAAATGGGGCATTAATAAAAATGCCAATCAAATATTCCCAACTATCATAACTATTTGCACTAACCATGGTTGTTCCAGGATCATTATACGATATGCTATTATTATATGCAGTTGTATTATAAGAATTCTGGTTTTTGCCAACCATGCCTTTTATGCCAAAGTTTGGGGTGATGAGGAACTCCGCATTAACATTAAAATGAAACCCAGATTTAGCATAACCGGAAAATTGGGAGCCGAAATAATATACTGATGTTGAACTTGGTACACCAAAATTCAGGAATGGTATTGCTGCGCCCATTGAAGCGCCAATAATATACCGATTACTTTTATTCAACCATGTGCTATCTCCAGAATAAGCTTTTGCCGTTAATGAGTGACCAGCAATAAAGATGACGATAAATATTTTCCGGAATGATAGCATTATGGTTGCGTTATATCGTCTTTTAAATTTGCCACAAAATTTCCATTACTTACAACTATTGTATCGGACTTAAAAGTAACATCTGCCGAATCACGAATAGCCGTAAAATGAAAAGAGCCTGAAATTATTCCAAGTTGTGGGTTATATGAATTAATTGTAAATATTCCTGTATGGGTTGCATCAGTTATATAGGAGGCTCCATTTTTAGCAGTTAAAATGCCTGATATGCTCGCAGAATTTGAATAACTATAATAATTGAGAGGATAGGAACCAACCCAATCCGAATTAATATTTGTTTCAATACTTAATTGAAAGTTGGAGATATTATTTTTAGTGTTGGAGAAAGTTATAGAACTTAAGTAGGAAATTGCAAGATTATTACTAACTATCGTATCCTGAAAAGTAATAATTGTGTCTCCAAATTTTGCTGAAGCAACTCCTCCACCGACGTAGTATTCAGCTTGAGGATTGTTGTCGCATGAAAAAAACAAAACCATTCCTGAAAACAGGAACAACCCAAGCAATAAGTAGCGAATACGATTTAACATCCTATCAGGGGTTATTAATTCACCTCTTCCTCCGCCTCTTCTAAAACCACCTTATCCAGATATACTAACTTAAGTATGAGTTCTTTATAAAGGTCAGTCTCATCCATAGAGGTGTTTCCGAGTCCTTTGGATTTCAAATCATATTCTTTTAAAATATGCATTGCTTTTTGCAGCGATGCCATAGAATATACCTTACCGGCACTTATATAATCTTTCACAAAAAAGGGCGACACGCCTAAAGCGGCAGCCACACTGTTTGGCGATTTTTCTTTTAGTGTATGGTAAATAAGCAATTTGCTGAAATAGCTGTAAAGCGCGCCCATGCTCACCACAAACGGATTATCCTTGGTGTTCGATGCGAAATAATCTATAATGCGCATGGCTTTAGCTGTGTCTTTGCTGCCGAGTGCATTATGCAGTTCAAACACGTTATAATCTTTACTGATGCCAATGTTTTGCTCAATATCGTTCACGGTTATTTCTGCCGGAGGAGAAATATTTATCATCAGCTTATTCAGCTCGTTCGATATTTTACTCAAATCGTTACCCAAATATTCCGTAAGCAGGGCAAGGGCTTTATGGCCTATGATTAATCCTTTCTCTTTCAAATAACTTTCAATCCATGCCGGAATCTGATTATCGTAAAGTTTTTTCGCTTCAAACAGTACGGCCCCTTTCGCCAGTTTCTTAGCCAGCGAGGTGCGCATATCCAATGTTTTGTATTTGTAGCAAAATACCAAAACCGTTGTCTTTTGTGGCTTTTCGAGGTAGGAGAGGAGCAAATGCTCTTTATCGTCTTTTTTGCTTTTCTCTTGCGAACGGGGTATCAGGTCCTTTAAATCCTGAGCCTCTTTCACAATAATAACCTGATAATTGGCCATCATAGGGAAACGGTAGGCGGCATCTAACACTGTGGCAAGGTTGCTGTCGCGGCCATAAAACACAAATTGGTTAAACTCCCTTTCGGTTTCATCGAGCACATTCTTCTCAATGGCATTGCATAACATATCGATATAGAAAGGCTCTTCACCACAGAAAAAATAGACCGGGTGGAACAGCTTTTTATCTAAATCGGATATGATTTCTTTATGCGTCATGTTTAAAATAGACTCCAAATTTAGTTTTCTCGGGGATAACTACATTTGTATTTATTAACATACTTTCCACAATGTCGAATTCCGGCCTGCCAAATCTTAACTTTCCTGCCTATGAACTCCGTATTAAAGAGGAAAACGGGCAATTACGGATTTTTGACCCTGCCCGTAAAAAATATGTGGCTCTTACCCCTGAAGAATGGGTAAGGCAACATCTTATCCATTACCTGAACAAGGATAAAGGATATCCCCTCGGATTGATGAAGGTGGAGAAAGAATTTAAGTACAACAAACTGAGCAGGCGGGCCGATATTATTGTCTGCGACCGCACCGGAGCACCTTTGTTAATGGCTGAATGTAAAAGCCCCGATGTGGAAATAACCCAAAGTGTTTTTGACCAGGCTATGCGCTACAACTTGATTATGGATGTGAAACTGATGATACTGAGCAATGGCATAAACCATTTCTGCTTTCAGCTGGATAAGGCAAATAAAACTTATTTGGCTTTAATGGAAATTCCCGCCTGGGGTTATTTGGAGTCTGCAAAGTAACTAACGTCATTCACCACACTGCTGTTAAAGGTCATCAGGTCGGGGTTGCGTTGGTCGAAAACTTTAAGCAGGCCCATTTGAGAAGGGTTGAGGGTACCAATCAAGGATACTTCATAATCCCAACGGTTTTGTTTAACCAGTTTTTTTAACATGGTTGGGTTAGTACGATACTTTTTATAAGTCTCATCTCTTTTCTTCTCAAAGTCAGATACTATGGGGTCCACTTTTGCAATTTGTTCTGGTGTAAGATTGCAAAGGTCCTTCAATTCATCGGTCAAACTAACAATTTCGGTGCCTGCATTTTTATCGGGCTTTGCAGAATTTGCTTCCTGATTTGTTACTTCCTCAGAAGGTGTGTAAACTATTGGCTTTATAATGGGATGTGCATCATCGGAAATACGAACTATTCCACCGGGGATATAATCTATCGGATGCACCAGGGTGCCGCTGCCCGACATTAATTCCTTGTTATTCAGGTTAAAGGCCCTTAAAACCCGCATTTGTTGTGGGGTTAATAGTTCCACCAAGGCTACTTCATAATTCAGTCTGTTTTTCCTGACCTCTTTACTCAACGTAAGTTTATCATCTTTATATAATTTGTAAAGAGAATCGCGTTTTATTTCAAAATCAGTTAGTATAGGCGCTGCTTTTGTAAATTGTTCACCCGACAATCCGCAGTAATTGCGAATAGCGTTTGTCAGAATAGTATCGGCGGCCGGTTGTTCCCTGGTTTTAATTACTGTAACAGGTTCAGCTGCCGGAGCGGTTTTCTCGAGTGGCGCACTCACTGCAACTGTGGTACTTTGCGGCTGGGTTTCGGAATCATCTGCAAAATAACTTACGTCCACAACTTTGTTGCTGGCATGCATCATTAAATCGGGATTGCGTTGGTCAAAAACCTTTAATAACCCCATTTGCGAAGGGTTCAGAATGCCAATTAAAGATATTTCATAATCCCAGCGGTTTTGCTTAACGTATTTCTTCAGTTCTGCAAGGTTGTGGCGGTATTTCCGATATGTTTCATCCCGTTTCTTCTCGAAACCGGATACTATGCCTTGTACTTTGTCAGTTTGTTCGGCACTGAGCTTGCATAAGTTTTTTAATTCATTGGTTAAATTAACAGAAGAAGAAGCCTCGTTCTGGGCCGCACTAATCCCTATTCCACAGAAAAACAGGAGGATAGATAACAGGAGTAATTTCATGTCGCGTAGATTTAGAGTAGTTCATGGGCGTTTTATAGGTGTTAACCTTAAACTTCTACGGACAAGGTTTCGCTTTGTTTCGCGAATTGCACTTTATTTTATTTATTGATTTGAATCAGGTTTTTTCGGGAAATAATTTACGATACAAAAGTCCGAAATTGGGTAAACAAATTGGACTCCTAATTCAAAATGAGAGTAAAAAAGAATAAAATATGGTATTAAATAGGTGCTATACTTTCTGCACCTTTGCAGCCTCATGCTGGGGCTGATACTGCATAGCAGCTTTCACAAAACCTATAAAGAACGGATGCGGATTGGCAACGGTGCTTTTATATTCCGGGTGGAATTGTACACCTACAAACCACGGGTGGTTTTTCAATTCCATAATTTCCACCAAGCCGGCTTCAGGGTGAGTGCCGCTGGCTTTCAGTCCCGCTTTTTCAAAGTCTTTCAGATATTCGTTATTGAACTCGTAGCGGTGGCGGTGGCGCTCGCTCACTTCTTTCTTTCCATATATTTCAAAGGCCTTTGTACCTTCTTTTATTAAACAAGGATAAGCCCCGAGGCGCATAGTTCCGCCTAAGTGCGTAATTTTTTTCTGTACTTCCTGCAAATCGATAACAGGGTGCGAGGTAGCAGGGTTCACTTCTGTAGAATGGGCGTCTTTAAAGCCTAATACATTGCGTGCAAATTCAATTACGGCACATTGCATACCCAAACAAATTCCTAAAAACGGAATATTGTTTTCACGGGCATGGCGAATGGCTACTATTTTGCCTTCGATGCCTCTTTTGCCAAAACCGGGAGCTACAACAATACCGCGTATTCCGGTAAAAAGGGCGTTAACGGTTTCCTCATTCACATCTTCCGAATGTATCCATTCCACTTCCACCTGCACATCATTGGCGGCGGCGGCATGAATGAATGATTCGGCAATAGATTTATAGGAGTCTTTCAGTTCAATATATTTTCCTACGAGGGCTACTCTTACTTTCTGTTTTGGATGATGAAGCCTGTTCAGGAATTCTTCCCAAGCTTTCAAATCTAATGTTGAATCGATAGGCAAGCCCAATTTTTGAAGAACTACGAGGTCTAACTTTTCTTTCGCCATCAGCATAGGCACATCGTAAATGCTTTTAGCGTCTAATGATTCTATTACGCTATCGGGTGCTACGTTGCAAAAACGGGCAATCTTCTGGCGGATGTCTTCATCGATGGATTGGATGCTTCTGCAAACCAAAATATCGGGCTGTACGCCGCTTTCCAACAAAGCTTTCACACTGTGCTGGGTAGGTTTGGTCTTCAGTTCGCCTGTGGTATGCAAATAAGGCAACAAGGTTAAGTGAATAACCAGGCAATCTTTGCCATGTTCCCACTTCATTTGCCTAACTGCTTCTATGTAGGGTAATGATTCTATGTCGCCAACAGTGCCGCCAATTTCAGTAATTACAAATTGGTATCTGCCTGTTTTGCCCAATAATTGAAAGCGGTTCTTAATTTCATCGGTTATATGCGGAATAACCTGAACCGTTTTTCCGAGGTAATCACCTTTCCGTTCTTTATCTATAACACTTTGGTAAATACGGCCTGTAGTAACGTTATTCGCTTGCGAAGTAGGGGTATTTAAAAAGCGTTCATAGTGGCCTAAATCCAAATCTGTTTCCGCGCCGTCGTCTGTAACATAGCATTCGCCATGCTCGTAAGGATTCAGCGTTCCCGGGTCAATATTTATATAGGGGTCAAACTTTTGTATGGTAACGGAAAAGCCTCTTGCCTGCAATAATTTGGCTAAAGAAGCGGAAATAATACCTTTTCCTAAGGAAGAGGTGACCCCCCCGGTAACAAAAATATATTTAGTGCTGGATGAGTACATAGAGGAGGATGAAATTTTTCAACCTTGCAAAGTTAGATAATTTATGCTTGCACTGGTGAATGGTACAACTCAAAATTAATAGTTTTGCAAACAATAGGCTGTGTAAAATGAAAATAAGGAACATATTTATTATAGGTGTGGCGCTGCTGATGGCGGGAAACATCTGCGCCCAGATGCTTCCTGCCGATTCTATTCCTGTTTTTATGGCCGATAGTTTAAAGACTGTTTACATTTTTGCCGATACGGGCAGGGCTGTAAACAAAATAGATGCCGAGGGAAGAAGACAAGGACTTTGGGAAAAAAAATACGATGATGGCAACATCAGATACCGCGGCCATTTTTGGGATAATAACCCCGATGGAGTATTCAAAAACTATTACGATGGTGATAGTATTGAGGGCATTTATATCTATTCCGATAACGGAAAAGTGGCACATGCGCATATATTTTATAGTACAGGCGCGCTATGGGCCGAGGGAAAGTTTGTGAACCAGAAAGAGGACAGCATTTGGAAATATTATGATGAGGCGCAACACCTGAAACGCAAAGACTACTATATAAATGGCAAAGAAAACGGCAAACAGGTCATTTTTTACCCCAGTGGTAATACCTTACAGGTGAAAAATTTTTCAAATGGGTTGGCGGAAGGCCCTTTTCAGCAGTTTTTTGATGAAGGCGGACTAAAAGAAGAAGGCACTTTTGTGCATGGCATGTTGCAGGACACCTTGTATGTGTATGACCCCGATGGTAAAATATCGGTAAAGGGCAAATATGTAAATGATTTGCATGAAGGCGGTTGGATTTATTATGTGGATGGCGAACCAAAAGATACCCTCATCTATCACCGGGGCAAATGCCTGAACTGTAATAAATTTATGCCCAACAAACGACAGGAGGATTCCTTGAAAATGCATTACCAAAACCTGCAAAACAAACTCGACCACCCGGGAACGTTGGAAGAGGAATACCAAACACCGGGAGGGGAGGAGTAGGATAAGTTAATGCAATAAAAGACCTTTAACGCTCAAGTTTCAACAGTTTTTTACTTTTGCATCTGATAACAGCATGAAAATGGAAAAAGTATCAGCGAAAAAACCCGCCGCACTCAAGTTCAAAAAAGAACAATATCTCAAATGGTATGAAGACATGCTATTGATGAGAAGGTTTGAAGAACGCGCCCAGCAAATGTATCTTCAGCAGAAGATACGGGGCTTTTGTCATATCTATATCGGGCAGGAAGCGGTGGCTGCTGGCTCGGTAAGTGCAATTCGCCCCGAGGATAATATTATTACAGCCTATCGCGACCATGCACATCCTTTGGTAAAAGGATTAGAACCTAAATATGTAATGGCTGAACTTTTTGCAAAAGCAACAGGCTGCTCAGGCGGTAAAGGTGGCTCCATGCACATTTTTGATGTAAAGCATAAATTTTTTGGAGGACACGGTATCGTAGGCGGACAAATTCCGCTGGGTGCCGGGTTGGCATTTGCCGATAAGTATAGGGGGACCGATTTAGTGACCCTTTGCCTTATGGGCGATGGAGCCGTTCGTCAGGGGGCTTTTCACGAAGCATTGAACATGGCTATGCTGTGGAAACTACCTGTTATTTTTATCATTGAAAATAATGGCTATGCTATGGGTACATCGGTTCAACGGACAAGCAATGTAACCGAACTATATGAATTGGGCAGGGCTTTCAATATGCCTTCTTTTCCGGTAGATGGCATGAAATGCGAAACCGTTCATGAAGCTATTGCATCGGCAGCCGAAAATGCACGCAAAGGCAATGGCCCTACATTATTAGAAGTGAAAACATATCGCTACAGAGGACACTCTATGAGCGACCCCGCAACGTATCGTACCAAAGATGAGGTGGAAAGTTTTAAAGCAAAAGACCCTATTCAGCATACACTTGATACATTGAAAGACAACAAGTGGATTACCGATGCAGAAGTGGAAGCAATAGAAAAGAAAATAAAGGATGTGATTGATGATGCGGTTAAATTTGCAGATGAATCGCCCTATCCGGATGATTCCGAACTATACAAAGATGTGTATATGCAGGAAGACTATCCTTTTATAATGGACTAAATAAATGAAAAACGAAAAGTTAAAAATGAAAAATAGAATGCCTCTCAACTTTTCACTTTTCACTTTTCACTTTTAACTTAAAAAGCATGGCAGAAATAATTAAAATGCCCAAACTGAGCGATACCATGACCGAAGGTGTGGTGGCTGAATGGCATAAAAAAATTGGTGATACTGTTAAGAGCGGCGACTTGCTGGCGGATATTGAAACCGATAAAGCCACCATGGAATTTGAATCGTACCAGGAAGGTGTATTGCTGTATATTGGTGTAGAAAAGGGAAAAACTGCCCCGGTAGATTCTATACTTGCCATTGTTGGTAAACAAGGCGAAGATATTAAGGCTTTGATTGAATCGGGAACTGTAAAACCTGTTGCGCCTGCTGAAACTCCTGCACCTGCAGCACCAAGCGCATCTGCAGCTGAAACTAAAAAAGAAGAACCTGTAAAAGCACCTGTTGCTGCTCCTGTGGCGCAAAGTGCAGCCTCAAAAACTGTTCCTGCACCTGCAAAAGCAGCAAATGACGGACGTTTTAAAATATCGCCATTGGCAAAAAAACTAGCAGGAGATAAAAATATTAACCTCTCTTTTATTAAAGGAACAGGAGATGCAGGCAGAGTAATAAAAAGAGACATTGAAAACTACCGGGGTGGAGGCGCATCTAACATAATTCAGGAAGAAAGCTTCAGCGATGAACCGGTAACGCAAATGCGCAAAACCATTGCCCGCAGGCTTGCGGAAAGTAAATTTTCGGCACCGCATTTTTATCTCACCATGGAAATTGAAATGGATGAGATGATGAAGGCAAGAGAAGCGATTAACCAAGTGGCTGCTCCTGTTAAAATATCCTACAACGACCTTGTAATTAAAGCTGTGGCTATTGCTTTACGGAATAACCCCCGTGTAAATGCATCGTGGAGAGGCGATTTTATCCGTTACAGCAATCATATTCACATTGGTATGGCTGTGGCTGTGGAAGATGGTTTATTGGTCCCTGTTATTCGTTTTGCCGATTCTAAAACGCTTTCGCAAATATCGGTAGAGGCGAAGGAGTTCGCTCAAAAAGCAAAAGCTAAAAAATTGCAACCATCCGACTGGGAAGGAAACACCTTTACCATTTCTAATTTGGGAATGTTTGGCATAGAATCATTCACAGCTATTATAAATCCGCCCGATGCATGTATTTTGGCTATCGGAGGTATCAGTGAAACACCCGTTGTGAAAGATGGCAAAGTTGTTCCCGGACATATTATGAAGGTAACCATGTCATGCGACCACCGTGCAGTGGATGGGGCAACGGGTTCAGCATTTTTACAAACCTTTAAGCAGTTAATGGAGAACCCGGTTATATTACTGGGGATGCAAAGCATTTAAGCTTTTTATATTCTGATTGCCGTAATCTTTGTTAATTAGACAAGGTTATTAATGCATGTAAGTAACGCATATACAAGTGTATATGAACTTAATTTAAATGCAATTTTATATGTTAATAGATGAAGAATTAATTATGATAAATATCATATTTAGCCTTATATTTGTTACCTGAATAATAAACTCCTTAATTAAAAATTTTTCTGATGAGAAAAATTATAACCCTGTTTGCATTTTTCATTTTCAGCGTAGTGTGCTTAAAATCAAATGCGCAATGTTCGTTAACTGACAATCCAACTTTTAGCAATGCTGCCGGCACCAGTTCATTTTGCCAGGGGGCTGTGGTGCAATTTGTAGTAACGGCAAACGTAACAGACAATTCATCCAACAGTTTCAGTTATGTATGGAATACCGGCGGAACGAATGATACTATTGTAGTTCCGGCAAGTGCACTTGTTGCGGGTACATACACGTATTGCTGTTCAGTTACTGATGGCCTGTTTTGTAATACGTATGATTGTGTAACACTTACTGTTAATTCCTTGCCAACTCTTTCAATCACTGCTTCCGGCCCGGTTTGTTTTGGACAGCCTATTCTACTTACCGATAACATTGTCGATGCTTCTACAAGCACCATGGCCGCATACGCATGGTCGCCTTCTGCCAGTACTTCCGATACTGCTGAAGTAATAACAAACGCTAATATCACCGAATTGGCGCAAGTGGAAGATATAAATGGTTGCATCAGTAATATTGCAAGCATTAATCTTACGCCTGATACACCTCCTGTGGTAACTGTAACTCCTGCTATGGATACTATTTGTATTGGCGGACTGGCTGCATTACAGGCAAATGTTACCTATAACAGCACCACTTCATTTAGTTACAGTTGGACAGATGGCGGTTTAACGGATACAGCATACATTTCACCCGATGCTTCACAATGGGAAACCGTAACTTTTACCGATGGCAACGGATGCTGGGATACTGCCAGTTCTTTTGTTTCGGTAGATGATATTTCCGGTAATTTCACCATAAATCCAAATCCAATATGTATTGGTTCATGGTCAACAATAGGGTTAAATCTCATATCAGCATTAAATTTACCATTAACCTATGCATGGAGCACCGGAGGAACCAATGATACTATTAAAGTAAGTCCAACTACCGCTTCTACTTATACCGTAGGTATTTCCGACCAGTATTGTTATGCCGGCGGAACTTCTCCGGTTTTGGAAGTTCATGGCCTCCCTTCTGCGTTAATTAATAATCCGTCCCCTACTTGTGAATATACTAACACCACTCTTACGGCAACCGTTACCGATACGGCATCTTCCAGTTTCATGTATGCATGGAGCAATTCCAGCACCAGTGATACTGCCGATGTAACCCCTCCGATGAATACTATTTATACATTGGTTGTAACTGACGGACACGGATGTACCGATACCACCCTTACCTTGGTTCAGATTTTTGGATTACCCATAGTTACTTTCCCAACTATCGGTTTTGGAAACCCGGTTTGCCAGGGAAATACTGCATTACCAATTACAGGTGGTTCACCTGCGGGCGGTATTTATTCCGGGGCTAATGTAAGCGGCGGTATGTTCACTCCGAGTGCTATTGGGTCGAATGTAATTTTATATACCTATACCAATATGCATGGCTGCTCAGATACAGCCAGTTTTGATGTTTTGGTGAGTACTTGCACCGGGGTAAATGAAATGAACGCTTCCAATGCTTTTTATATATATCCTAACCCAAGCCAAGATAATATTTATGTGAAATTCAATAGCAGTGATTTCGGGAATTCAGCTTTAATAAGCATTACCGATGTTACCGGAAGAGTTATTTCGGAGAATATGAATACTGTTGGCAATGAATTAATTAAGCGAATTAACGTAAGTGAATTACCAGCCGGAATGTATTTTATTAAGATAACAACTGCAAATGCCACACAAACCTCTAAATTTGTAAAAGAATAAGGCCTCAACCAATAAAGAAAGCAAAAGAGTTCGGTTTCATTTTTTTTTACCTTTGTAATCGGAAAAATAAAAAAACAGCAATAAATAAAACCCAAACCATGAGAAAAGTAATTTTAACTATCGGAATTTGTGTTGCCGGTTTAATGGGCGTATCTGCTCAACAAACAGCACCTGTAGCGGCACCAAGTACAGCGAAATCTGCCGCAGCTCCTAAAGAACAACAGGTTGAAAAATTGATGACCAAAATGAAAACCGCGTGTACCCTTACACCTGAACAAATTGGAAAAGTGAAACCAATCATTGCTGAATTTGTTTCGGCAAGAATGGAAAACAAACAAAAATTAGGTTCAGACAAGGATAAATTGCAAGCAGCAAACCAAGCCAGCATGAAAACCATGAATGCCAAACTTTCCGCTGTGCTGAATGCTGACCAACAAGCAAAGTGGACTGCCGCAGAAAAAGAAATGAAAGCAGAAATGCAAAAGAAAGCGGCTGCCGATAAGAAATAGTTTTAAAACTATATGAAAAAAAACTCCCTGGCGAATAAGTCAGGGAGTTTTTTTGTGCCTGTCAAATACTTTGTTACTTTTGATGGGTTGAAAAATATATGATGGCAAAAAAAATAGCCCTGTTTTTTATAGCCCTGAGTTTTTGGGTGCATTGCTATTCGCAGTCATTTAATGTACAAGGCAAGGTAATTGATAAGAACACGGGGGCTGTGTTGCCATTTGTTAATATGATTGTAACGGGCCATCCGCAACTCGGCACTACTGCCGACATTGATGGCAGTTTTAAAATTTCAGCACCTTTTCAAATTACCTCTCTTTCATTTTCATATGTAGGATACCGCGATACTGTTATCGAGTTGAAAAACCAGTCAACTGATACAAAAGGCTTAGTAATAAAATTGCAGGAAATAAGTTTGCGCCTGCAGGAAGTAAAAATACTTCCGGGGATAAACCCCGCGTTGCGTATTATTCGTGCCGCAATAGATAATAAAAACAAAAACAACCCCGAAAAAGTACATTCATTTACCTACGATTCCTACAATAAACTTTATTGCACCGCCGATATGAAAGGCGCTAATGATACAGCCAATTCACTCGATTCAGTTCCGCTTCAGCATACCCATAAAGATACCATTCACCGCATCCATCATTCCGTAAAAAGACTTTTGAAAAGGCAGTATCTTTTTTTAATGGAATCAGTTAGCCAGCGCAAATATTTGTATCCTGATAATAATTATGAAAAGGTAGTTGCTTCGCGCACTTCCGGGTTAAAGGATTCTCCGTTTGCTATGGTTGCACAGCAGTTGCAATCATTTTCTTTTTACCCCGATAACATCAATATTTTTGATAACGACTACCTGAATCCGGTATCGGACGGCGGAATAAAACGTTATTATTTTAGTATTGAAGATACCTTATACAGCGGAAAGGACACCGTTTTTGTTATTTCATTCAATCCTAAATCGGGTAAGAATTTTAATGCCATGAAAGGGGTTGTGTACATCAACACAAACGGCTATGCTTTTCAGAATGTAATTGCCCAGCCTATCCGCGACGACCAGAGCGTCAGCATTCATATCCAGCAGAAATATGAATATGTAAATAGCAAGCAGTGGTTTCCTGTTCAGTTAAATACCGATTGGTATTACAATAATTCGGTTCTTTCCGACTCTGCCATTATTTTTGGTTCGAAGGCCCCCATTAATCCGGATGACGAACACAATAAACTGAAAGTAGTTTCACGCAGCTATATAAAAAATATAGTGCTCGATACGGTTTTGCGTAAACGCGAATTTGGACGAGTGGAAGTGGAGGTGGATAATGACGCCTCTGATAAATCGGAAGATTTTTGGAATAAATACCGCATAGATACACTGACAAAAAAAGAAAAAAGAACCTACCGGTTTATTGACAGCATCGGTAAAAAAAATCATTTCGACCGTAAGTTGAAATGGTTTGAAAGCCTGTCGACCGGCGAGTTGAAGATGGGCAAGATTAATATGGACCTGAATAAGATATTGAATTATAACGGCTACGAAAAATTCAGGTTGGGAATGGGTTTTCATACGAATGATGCCCTTTCCAAAGTATTCGTAATTGGCGGGTACGGTGCATATGGCACAGGCGACAAGGCTTTTAAATATGGCGGGGATGCAGCAATTATATTCGACCCGTACAACCATATAAAACTTGATTTTGCTTATCAGCAGGATGTGATTGGGGCAGGAGCAGTTAGTTTTTACAATGACCAAAGCCTTCTGTCTACCGAAAATTATTATAATTATTTTATAAATAATATGGATAAAATGCAGAAGGAAACTGTTTCGTTTTCCTTCGACGCATTGCGTTATTTCCAGTTCAATATTTTTGGCGATGAGCAGTTAAGAACAGTTACCAATGGGTATGAATTTGGCGTAAGCAATGATAATGTAACTGCTTTAACCAACCAATATTGGTATACCGAAGCAGGGGTTGGTTTCCGCTTTGCTTACAAAGAGAATTTTTTGAAAAGCCCGTTAGGCATGATTTCATTGGGGACAAAATATCCTATTGTTTGGGGAAACATAACACAAGGGTTCAACAGTTTGCTGAATGGTGAATTTACCTACACAAAATATGACTTGAAAATAAGCAAGGATTTTCATATTCCGCAAGCAGGGTATTCCTCTATTGCAGTTTTGGCAGGCTACGTGCAGGGTAATGTTCCATACGGGCTTTTATACAATGGTAAGGGCTCTTACGAACAATTAACTTTCCAGAATTTCCCGTTAGCGGTAGATAATTCCTTTGAAACGATGCGAATAAATGAGTTTCTGTCGAGCCGGTATGTAAACTTATTTTACTCGCATAATTTCCAATCGTTTTTATTCCGGCACAAACATTTCCGCCCCGAGTTGAAATTGGTTTCACATGCCGGTTGGGGAATGCTGGATAACCCCCAAAGCCAGTTTGGCATTGCATATAAAACAATGACAAAAGGCTATTACGAATCGGGAATGGAAATAAACAGCCTGTTAAAATCAAGTATTTTTCGCGTTGGGGTAGGTGCTTATTACCGCTATGGGCCGTATTCATTAAGCACTCCCAAAGATAATTTAGCGGTTAAACTTACTATTACTACTTCATTTGAATAGGTAATTCGTCATTGCGAGGCTAGGAGCCCGACTGGCAATTACTCAAAGCCGTTTAGAAGGGCTGACTGTTCTATTTCAATTTCGGATTTTGCTTATGCCTCAACTTATCCCGCTTGTCTTTTTTCTCGATATTTTTCAGAAAGGCTTTTTCTAAATCAATGCCGGTTTGGTTGGCAATGCAGATAAGTACAAATAAAACATCTGCCATTTCTTCACCCAAATCTTTTCCTTTATCCGATTTTTTGAAGGATTGCTCGCCATAGGTACGTGCTATTACACGCGCCACTTCGCCTACTTCTTCAGTTAGCATAGCCATATTAGTTAGCACATTGAAATAACGCACTCCATGTTTATTTATCCAGTTGTCAACAAATTTTTGGGCTTCGGTGATGGTCATGTTTTTCATTCTTTATTTTTTGTATCAATTATAATCGTTACAGGCCCATCATTCACAAGGTTCACTTCCATGTGTGCGCCAAATTCCCCGGTAGCAACCTGCCTGCCTGATTCTTTTTTCAGCATTTCTATAAATGTATTGAACAGCTGTAAAGCCTTTTCGGGGCGGGCTGCAAGTATGTAGGATGGACGGTTTCCTTTTTTGGTGCTGGCATGTAACGTAAACTGGCTGACGACAAGTATTTCTCCATTCACATCTTTCAACGAAAGATTCATTTTACCTTCCGCATCACTAAAAATGCGGAGGTTCACAATCTTGGCACTTAACCATGTGGCATCTTCTTCGGTATCCAATTCTTCAACACCGGCAAGGATAAGCAAGCCATTAGCACATGCGCCAATTACTTTTTTATCTACTGATACGCTTGCTGAAGAAACCCGTTGTATGACTACTCTCATTCGATATTATTTACCTGTTTGAAAGAGATTGCTTCGTTCCTCGCAATGACGTATTAACGCTCTGTATGCGTAACTAAAATCCCAATCGTCATTGCGAGGCTCGGCGAAGCAATCTCTATATTTTTTGCAAACTAATGGTTGTGTTATCAAAACAAAGATAACTGTTCATCTCCTTTCCGTTTGAAAATACTTAGGTCGAAAGAAAATTTTGGTGGGTCGCCCCTGTCTGCCGACGAGGCAGGCATGCATCTTTTTACCGATAATTTAAATAATTGCCGAATAGATTCCGCAATTTGCCCTTCGCCCCGCATACGTTTACCATAGCGGGAATCGTTTACTTGTCCACCATGGCATTCTTCAATATGGTGCCATACTTTTTCGGCCCTGTCCGGGAAATTCTTTTGCAGCCAGTCTTTAAAAATTACGCCTATTTGTCCGTTTAAGCGGACAATAGTATAACCTGCCCTTTGCGCTCCATTCTGTGCCGCCGCTTCAATAACCGCAGGAATGTGATAGCTGTTTATATGGGGAATTATAGGTGCTACCATTACGCCACAGGGTATTCCATGCAAGGAAAGCTGGTTCAAAACGTTAAACCTATTTTTATAAGTAACGGTACGGGGTTCCAATATCATGCGCAAGTCTTCATCAACCGATGTAATAGTTACCATTACATGCACCAGGCGGAGTTTCGCCATTTCGGTGAGGATATCCAAATCGCGCAGTATAAGTGCATTTTTGGTAATCATACTTACGGGATGCCGATATTTTAAACACACCTCCAGCATTTTTCGGGTGATTTCCATTTTCCGTTCTATGGGCTGGTAACAGTCGGTATTACCTGAAAACATAATAGGTTCCGGTTCCCATTTCGGTTTCTGGAAAAGTTCTTCCAATAATTGCGGTGCATTTTTTTTGACCAGTATTTTCTGTTCGAATTCCATGCCTGCGCTATACCCCCAGTATTCATGGGAGTTCCGGGCATAGCAATAAAGGCAGCCATGTTCGCACCCCTGGTATGGATTCATGGAATATCCTCCGCCCACATCAGGGCTTTCCACTTTATTAACGATTGTTTTTGGAAATACTTCAATGTATTGCGTGCGCTTGTTTTCCATCAGGGAATCTTCATCAATCCCTTCCCAATGTTCCTGCACATAAGATGTCTTCAAAAACTTATTGGCAGGATTTACCTGTGCACCGCGGCCGTCGAAATATTCTTTCCGCTTTTGTTCATTTTCTTGCTTCCAATCCGCCCGCGGCGGACTTTGAGCAGCTCTATTTAAAGCCCCTTTAGGGGTTTGGGGCTGCATCGTATTGGTTTCATCATTCATACCGCACCTCCTCCTCGCCTTCGTTAAAGAGCATACTTAAATAACTTTCGTAGCGCGAGACTGCTATTTTACCTTCATTCACAGCTTCCATCACGGCACATCCGGGTTCATTCGTGTGCATGCAACTATTGAATTTGCATTTGTTGCGGTACAAATTCATCTCGCGGAAATATTGCGAAAGCTCGTATTTGCTAATATCAGCCAAACCAAACTCCTGTATGCCGGGGGTATCAATAATGAAACCTCCTCCCGGTAATGGAATCATTTCGGAAAAGGTAGTCATGTGCGTACCTTTTTTATGTGCTTTTGAAATAATACCCGTCTTTCTATTTATCCCTGGAACAAGATGATTAATGAGTGTAGATTTTCCTGTACCCGACATGCCACACAAAAGAGAAACCTTGTTTGCAAATAATTTTTTAAGTGAAGAAACTTGTTTGTCATCGAGCAACGAAACAGAATGGCAAGGGTATCCGATATTGCTATATGTTTCCAATCGCTCTTCCGCATCGGCTTTATTCTTTTCGTTATACAAGTCAGTTTTGTTAAAGATAAGATGTGCATCAATCTGGTATGCTTCAGCGGTAGTCAGAATTCTATCTATGAAAGAGTTTTGTGTCTTGGGATGGGTGATAGTAACCAGAACAAATACCCTGTCAATATTAGAGGCAATTATTTGAAACTGTTTCGATAGTTTTTTTGAGCGGCGAATGATATAGTTTTTGCGCGGCTCGACTTCTGTAATTACAAATTCATTGGGGGCAGTTTCATCAATGGTAACGGTATCGCCCACCACAACAGGGTTAGTAGTAGTGATAGTTTTCATGCGTAAATTACCTTTCAGGGTACAACTCACCGTTTCACCGCTTTTTGTAAGCACATTATATACAGTTCCCAACGATTTTAAAACAAGCCCCTGTTGCATACTACAAAACTATGAAAAGGAACTAAGCGGCAGGGCTACAAAATGTAGGTATTAACAAAATCACTAATACCTCTGTATTTTGGGAGGGTGTCCACCATAATGTGACTTAAGCGATTCAATAAAATCTTTTAAATTATTTTCATCATAGCAACCATTTTTTACAACAATTGCACCACTACCTTTCCCATTTATTTGGATTTCGATAGAATTACCATCTGAATAATTTAAATATAAAAGGTATCTGGACAAAAATATCATGATAGGATCCTTTTTGCCGCTGTTTATTTTTTCTACTAAGTTATGTATATCTTCTCCAGCAGTAACCTGAGAGCTATCTATGTTTTTATAACTATTACTATCTACTGTTATGATTGTAATGGATTTAATATTGTTTGTAGAAAGGTTTGGACCATTATTTATACAGCTAAATAATGATACTAAAATGATGCCAATTAAAAATTTCATTGTATTCCTATGCGTGTATTTCCTTTGCGGCCTTTGCGATTTCTGCCTCTAAAAGAAGTCTAAATAATTTACCCAATCAAACTCAACTTAATCATATTGGCGCGGCCACGGTCTTTAATGGGTGTGCTGGCAATATTGATTACAAAGTCGCCTTTTTTGGTATGGCCTTCCTGCAAAAGAATATCCTGAATATCTTGTATGGTGGTATCGGTGCTTTCATATTTATCGTAATAAAAGCCATATACGCCCCAAACAAGGCTTAATGTAGTAAGCAGTGAAGGGTTATCTGTAAACGTGAATATGTTCGCTTTCGGCCTGTGGCTGGAAAGTTTGAATGCTGTGTAGCCTGAATTTGTCATGGTGGAGATAGCAGTTACCCTGGCATGTTTTGCCATTACACATGCATTGTAGCATATAGAATCTGAAATGAAGGTAACATCATGCGGTTCCGGGTGGTGTTCGCGGAAGTAAATGCCTTGTTCATGTTCCTCTATGTAGCGGACAATGCGGTGCATGTGCTGAACTGTTTTCACCGGATACAACCCAACAGAAGTTTCTTCACTTAGCATTACAGCATCGGCTCCGTCTAATACAGCATTTGCCACATCGTTCACTTCTGCGCGGGTGGGAGACTGATTTGTAAGCATGCTCTCCATCATTTGTGTGGCAATTATTATCGGCTTGGACCGCTGAATGCATTTCCGCACCAGCATCTTTTGTATGGTTGGTACTTGTTCAAGTGGCAACTCAACGCCCAAATCACCACGCGCCACCATCACGGCATCTGATGCTTCAATAATGGCATCAATCTCTTTTAATGCTTCGGGTTTTTCAATTTTGGCCACTATGCGTGCTGTTGAGTTGGCGGCTTTAATGCGTGCCTTTAAATCGAGAATATCATCCACAGAACGCACAAAGGAAAGCCCAATCCATTCCACTTTATTTTTCAGTGCAAAATCCAAATCTTTAATGTCTTTTTCAGTTAAACAAGGCAAAGATATTTTGGTGTTAGGCAGGTTCACTCCCTTGCGGGAGCTTAACTTTCCGCCCTGCAGAACAACAGCTTTTACTTCTGTGTTTTTATCTGTCGCAATTACTTTTAATATCAGTTTTCCATCATCTATCAAAACGTTTTCACCCACCACCACATCTTTCGGGAATTCCGGATAGGTAATAAAAACACGCTCCGCATTACTAATCGCTTTTACGGTTGTTATTATAACTTCCTTTCCGGGAACAAGTTCTACACCGTTGTTTTCCACTTCGCCAATGCGCAATTTCGGGCCTTGCAAATCGGCCAGCACACCTACATACGTCTCCATTTCTACGTTCAGTTCCCGAAGGTTGAGAATGGTTTCGCTTACCGTATCATAATTGCCATGCGAGAAATTGATGCGGCAAATATTCAACCCCGAAAGTATCATTTCGCGCAATACTTCTTTCGAGGTGGAGGCCGGGCCTATGGTAGCAACTATTTTTGTTTTGTTTCCGGTTTTCATTTTTAAAATATCAGGTTTTGTTTTGATTTCAAGGTGTCTGCATATATCATATAAGAGGCTGAAACGCTGCCAAGTTTTTTTATTTGTTCTGCAAAATACTTCTTTTCCTCGTCGGTAATTTCCCCTTTAATAATTATAAAGTAATCAGTATGCTGGTGTTCATCAATAAGCAGTTTGCCCGTATCCGATTTATTAACAATAAGATAATAATCGCGCATCAGTTCTTCATCGCTGAATGAAAACACCGGATGATTTCCTGCACTTGAAACATGGTCATCTGTTTTTGCCAGTTTCCATCCCAATTGGTTGTTCAGCATCCAGCAAAGGCGGAAATCTTTTTCGGAACAAACGATTCCAATCAGGCAAAAATCGAAATCGTACTCTACTTTCAGTTTAGTTTTAGACATTGCCTTGTACTTGCTGTGTTATTGAGGCCCATGCTTTTTCGGCGGCAAGCTGTTCTGCCCTTTTTTTAGAATGATGGCTTGACTGGGCTATTAGGGAATTTCCTACAAACACGCCCACATGAAAGCCCCGGTCCTGCGAATGATGAGGGTCCTGCAAAACTTTAAACTCCAGGCTTTGTTTTTCCTTTTGCGACCATTCCGTGAGCCTGCTTTTAAAGTCGGTTTCTGTAGATTCCAGTTCATGAATATCCACATACAATCCGAAGAAGCGGTCGAGAATAAATTCCTTGGTTTTTTTATAGCCTTTATCCAGATAAATGCTTCCGATAAGGGCTTCCAGTGCATTCCCATACACAGAACTTCCCGTAAAATGAGCGTCATTAATATTCATTATTTCGGGTATTCCCATTTTGCGGGCTATATTATTCAGGTGGTTCCGGCTGACAACCTTTGAGCGCAGTTTGGTAAGAAAGCCTTCATCTTTATAGGGGAACGTAGAAAATAAATGCTCGGCTACAATGGCGCCTAAAAAAGCATCGCCTAAAAATTCAAGGCGTTCGTTGCTTTCGTTAATCTCATCGGAAGAATTTTGCGCAGCCGATTTGTGGCGGAACGCCATACGGTAAAGGGAAATATTAGTAGGATAGAACCCTAACAGATTCTTTAAAGTACCCGAAAATTTCCGGTCAGTTGATATCCAATGACGTATTACTGCTCTCAATCATTTGCATTTACACCTGCAAAAGTAAGAAAAACAAGCACTCCTATGCCTGAACGGCTTTATCCTTTGCCGTTAGGGTGTTTATTGTATCCTTTTAACGTATATTTGTGGAAGAACCCAATATAAATCACGATGGAATCATACGCTACATTATCAGAAGCTATTAATGGGTTAAGAGCCCAAGGCTATACCGAAGATTTTAACCTGAAAGAAAACTGCATTGATTGCCAAGGGGGCAAATACCAATTATCGCCCGCTGATTTTAAGGTGGACCATGTTTTCCGTTTCGAAGGTAACAGCGACCCCGAGGACCAATCGGTGTTGTATGCCATCTCTTCCGAAAAACATCATATAAAAGGGGTGCTTGTAAATGCCTACGGGATATATAGTGAAGATTCCGCCAATGAACTAATTAAAAAGTTGAAGGTGCATTAAATTATTTTCACGCACCCACGTCTTTCCCAATGTCCCTGCGGAAATATTTATTTTCAAAATCTATTTCTGCAATGCTTTTGTAGGAACTTGCAATAGCTTCTTTTAGGGTATTGCCATACGATGTAACAGAAAGCACACGGCCCCCGTTGCTTAAAATATCATCTCCTTCCTGCCTTGTGCCTGCATGGAAAACGATACTGTCCGTTACGTTTTCAAGACCGGTAATTACTTTCCCTTTTTCGTATTTATCGGGGTAGCCACCTGAAACAATCATTACCGTAGCTGCTGGCCGTGCGTCTATCTCTATTTCTGTTTCGTCCAATGTTTGGTTACCGACAGCAATAAATAATTCCACTAAATCTGATTTAATCCGCGGAAGCACAACCTCTGTTTCCGGGTCGCCCATGCGTACATTGTATTCAATCACTTTGGGGTCGCCGTTGCAATTCATAAGCCCAACGAAGATGAACCCGCGATATTCCAGGTTGTCTTTTTTAAGCCCTTCTATGGTCGGAATGATGATTCGTTGCTTAACCTTTTCCAAGAAAGCATCATCAGCAAACGGAACCGGTGAAATAGCACCCATGCCTCCTGTGTTAGGGCCGCTGTCATTTTCACCAATGCGTTTGTAATCTTTCGCCTCCGGCAGAATGTGATAGCTTTTGCCATCGGTCAATACGAAAACAGAAAGTTCAATGCCGCTCAAAAATTCTTCTATAACCACTTTTTGGCTTGCAGCACCGAATTTTTCATCCAGCAGCATTTCCCGTAAGGTAGATTCAGCTTCTAAAAGCGTATGAGGGATTACAACCCCTTTGCCTGCCGCTAATCCATCAGCTTTCAAAACATAGGGTGCAGGTAATGTTTTTAAAAATGCAATACCTTGTTCAATGGTGTCTTTCGTGAAGGTTTCATAGCGGGCAGTAGGTATGCCATGCTTCACCATAAACTCTTTGGCAAAATCTTTACTTCCTTCAAGCGCAGCGCCATTTTTAGAAGGGCCTATTAGCGGAATGGATTTAAGTTCCGGGTCCGATTTAAAGAAATCATATATGCCACGGACAAGCGGTTCTTCCGGCCCAACCACAACCATTGAAATATTATTTTCCAATACGGTTTTTTTTACCTCTTCAAAGTTAAGTATATCAATGTTCATATTCATGCCGAAATCCGCTGTACCGGCGTTTCCCGGGGCAATATATAAGGCTTCTAAAAGAGGGCTATCTGCCATTTTCCATGCCAAGGCATGTTCCCTTCCTCCGCTTCCAAGCAATAAAATATTCAT
>CAIWVW010000141.1 GCA_903916255.1 uncultured Bacteroidota bacterium | reverse complement strand
TGGTGCCACTCGCCGCTCGAGACATCTGCAACAGGTGTGCATGGTTATTTGAATGCGCCCGCTCTTTTGATACTGGCCATATTATCACTCCTTCTTATCAGGGGAACTTCAGAAAGCGCCAAGGTAAATGCCGTTATTGTATTTGTGAAGGTAGGTATTGTTTTGCTGTTCATCGGCATCGGATGGAAATTTATTAACCCTGCCAACCATACCCCCTATTTAATTCCTGCCAACCACCCGCCTGTTGATTTGGGTGCCGGGAAGGTATATGATTATTCCCCTGCCGTGAATCACGGATGGATTGGCGTATTGCGTGGAGCAGCTGTTGTTTTCTTTGCATTTATTGGTTTTGATGCTGTATCTACCGCCGCACAGGAAACCAAAAACCCGAAAAGGGATATGCCTATCGGTATTTTGGGTTCACTAGCTATATGTACAGTTCTCTATATTTTATTCTCCCATGTTTTAACCGGAGTTGCCCCTTACACCGACTTTGTAAAAGCAGGCAAGGAAGCCTCCGTAACGTATGCTATTCAACATTATATGGCCGGGTTCAGCTGGCTGGGCACACTAATTTCGGTAGCCATTTTAGCGGGATTTTCTTCGGTAATATTGGTGATGTTATTGGGACAGTCCCGTGTGTTTTATTCCATGTCGAATGATGGTTTGTTGCCAAAAGCATTTTCCGATTTGCACCCTAAATACAGAACACCGTATAAAGCCAATTTAATTCTCTTCGTATTTGTAGGATTGTTTGCAGCTTTTGTTCCCGGTAGCGTTGCAGGTGACCTGACCTCTATTGGTACTTTGCTTGCTTTTGTGCTGGTTTGTTTAGGCATTATGATTATGCGGGTGAAAGACCCGAGCCGTCCACGTCCTTTCCGTACTCCATTGGTTCCAATTGTACCTATTCTTGGTATTGGAGTCTGCACGGCCATGATTGTAACACTTGATAATACAACTCTTTTAACCGCTTTTGGATGGATGATTGGAGGATTGTTTATATACTTCCTTTACAGCCGCAGCCATAGCAACCTGCATACACATCATTTAGATGAAATACCACCACCAAAGGAAAACATCTAAATAGTGATGAGAGATAAGAGATAAGTGATGAGTAAATAAAACACCACTTATCTCTTATCACTTATAACTTATCACTATTTTGTATATTTGCCGCCAGATAGGAATCACACAAAGAGATGTTTCTCTACAATAGAGTTAATAAAAAAGAGCTTAGGAAAAAGGTAGCAGCGGAACCCTTTAAAAGGATTACGATGTCATTCTACCGTTATGTTCACATTGATGAGCCGGAAAAGTTGCGCGATGAGCTATACGCTTATTGGCAAAGCGTGAAAGTATATGGGCGCATTTACCTTGCCCACGAAGGAATCAATGCTCAATTGAGCGTTCCCGAACATTTTGTAATGGATTTTATCAATTATCTCTATAAGAATCCGCTCTTTAAAGATGTACCTATAAAGCAGGCGGTAGAAGACGACAGCAAATCATTCTTTGCCCTCAAAATGAAAGTTAGGCCTAAAATTGTAGCTGACGGATTGCGTGATGAAACATTTGACCCAAGCAATACAGGAACACGGTTGGATGCTGTTACTTTCAACAAAAAATTAGCTGAACCGGATACATTAGTTGTTGATATGCGCAACAACTATGAAAGCGAAGTGGGCCGTTTTGAAAATGCCATTTGCCCTGATGTGAAAACTTTCCGGGAATTATTGCCTGTGGCTGTTAAAGATTTAGCAGATAAAAAGGATAAAGAAATTTTATTATATTGTACAGGAGGTATCCGTTGCGAAAAAGCCAGCGCATACCTGAAACATAACGGATTTAAGAATGTTTACCAATTGGATGGAGGCATTATCCAGTATGCCCGTGAAATGGAACGGTTGGGAATGAAATCGAAATTTATAGGGAAGAATTTTGTATTCGATGAGCGCATGGGCGAACGTATTACGCAGGATGTAATAAGTAAATGCCATACATGTGGTGAAGCCAGCGACAGGCAAGTGAATTGTTCGCTTCTTTCATGCCACACATTGGTAATTCAATGTGAAAAGTGCGCATCGGAAATGAAAAGTTTTTGCAGCGATAAATGTTATAATGAATATACAGAATCAGCGGCTAAAGCCAGCTGAAATTAATTAGGAAGTAATTAGTAAGAATTAGGAGAAGCAAGAAATATTGCAGGAAAGTAAAGCAAATATTCTTTAGTGTAAGATTGCTTCGTTCCTCGCAATGACCTATTACTGCACTGCCCGTCACTGCGAGGAACGAAGCAGTCTTGCCCAACTTCAGAAACATAAAATGCATTAATGAAAAAACGATGGAACATGAAAGAACAGGCATCACCCGAAAAGGTGAAAAGCTTGTCAGCGGCTATTAAGGTGAATGATATAATTGGAAATTTATTGGTGCAGCGCGGCATTGAAGATTATGAACAGGCCAAAGATTTTTTCCGGCCTTCCTTAAGTTCGCTTCACGACCCATTTCTGATGAAGGATATGCACAAGGCTGTGGAGCGCATTATAAAAGCCACCAAAAACAAAGAAAAAATATTAGTCTATGGAGATTATGATGTGGATGGCACCACTGCTGTTTCGCTTGTATTTACTTTTTTGCGTTGGTTGGGACTGAATTGCGATTACTATATTCCTGATAGATATAGCGAAGGTTATGGCGTTTCTCTGAAAGGTGTAGATTATGCAGCTGACAATGGTTTCGGACTTATTATCTCTCTTGACTGTGGTATCAAATCAAAGGATAAAGTGGCTCATGCCAAAAAGAGAGGCATGGATTTTATCATTTGTGACCACCACGAACCGGATGACCAAATTCCCCATGCAACTGCCATATTAAACCCCAAACAAGCGGATTGCAAATATCCATACAAAGAGCTCTCCGGCTGCGGAATTGGATTTAAGTTGGTGCAGGCTATTGCACAACAATATGAGATTCCATTTTCAACTATTGAACAATATTTAGATTTGGTAGCTTTGAGTATTGCTGCCGATATAGTTCCTATTACAGGAGAAAACCGAATACTTACTTTTCACGGATTGAAGCGTATAAATACCGCTCCCCGCGAGGGCTTCAAAGCCATTATGGGTTTGGCGCAAATGAAAAGGGAAGTAAATGTAACAGACTTGGTTTTTGTTTTCGGTCCGCGAATTAATTCTGCCGGACGGATTGAAACAGGTAAAAATGCTGTAGAGCTTTTAATTGCGGATAGCGCTCAAAAGGCAATGTTATCAGGCGAATCTGTGAATAAAACGAATGTTGAAAGACGCGATGTGGATGCCAACATCACACAAGAAGCGCTGAACATGATACTCACCAGCGAAAAAGAACGGGCAAAAAAAACTACGGTATTATATAATCCGGAGTGGCATAAAGGTGTAATTGGTATTGTTGCAAGCCGATTAATTGAAAAACATTTTTACCGCCCTACTGTTATCTTCACTAAGTCTAACGGCAGCATTACAGGCTCTGCCCGCTCGGTTAAGAATTTTAATTTATACCAGGCCATTTCATCCTGCTCGCATTTATTGGAGCAATTCGGGGGACATAAATATGCTGCAGGAATTACCTTGAAAGAAGAAAACCTTCCGGCTTTTATTGATTTGTTTGAAGAAGTGGTGGGCAAAACTATTACGGAGAATATGCTAAACCCTGAAATAGATATTGATTGTGCATTGCCCTTTTCTGCGATAAGCCCCAAGTTTAATAGCGTTTTGAAACAGTTCGCGCCCTTCGGCCCGGGCAACATGACTCCTGTTTTTATGGCTGAAAATGTTATTACAAAAAGGCCTCCGCAGGTGGTTGGCGGTGGACATTTACGTCTTTCCCTCGCACAAGCCAACAATCCGAATATTACTTTTTCGGCTATCGGTTATGATATGCACGAACACCTGAAAATGATTGAAGCCGATAAACCCTTTAAAATATGCTACTCCCTGAAGGAAAACGAGTGGAACGGGGTGAAATCCTTGGAGTTGAACATTAAGGATATTCAGGCTTAAGCATATTCATTATCTTTGAGCGACCAAAATTTATGCCAACTAAGAATATTTACTTAAAAGAATTAGAATCGGAATCCATTTACGTACTGCGTGAAGTGGCTGCTCAATTTGAGCGTTCGGCCCTTCTTTTCTCCGGCGGAAAGGATTCTATTGTGTTGAGTTATCTGGCAAAAAAGGCATTTGCTCCGGCAAAAATTCCTTTCCCGTTAATGCATATTGATACGGGTCACAACTTTCCCGAAACCCTTACCTATCGCGATGAATGGGTTAAGAAAATTGATGCCCGCCTGATAGTGAAAAATGTTCAGGATTCTATTGATAAAGGCCGTGCAAAGGAAGAAAAAGGATATAATGCGAGTCGTAATCTTTTACAAACTGTAACCCTCCTCGATGCTATTGAGGAGTTAAAGTTAGATTGCTGCATGGGCGGCGCAAGGCGCGATGAAGAAAAAGCGAGAGCAAAGGAACGTTTCTTTTCACATAGGGATGAGTTCGGACAATGGAACCCTAAAAACCAACGTCCGGAATTGTGGGATTTGTTTAACGGACGTAAAAATATGGGCGAGCATTTCCGTGTTTTCCCATTAAGCAACTGGACCGAATTGGACATCTGGCAATATATTAAAGAGGAAAATATTCCGCTGCCGAATTTATATTTTACCCACCAAAGAGAGGTGATAGAACGGGATGGACAGCTATTGGCAAAATCTGATTTTTTGAATTTAAGAGAAACTGAAAAAGGCAAAATGATGCAAGTGCGTTTCCGCACCATTGGCGATATGACCTGCACGGGCGCTGTGCTTTCGGAAGCATCCACTATAGATGAAATTGTGGCGGAAGTGGCAGCATCGCGTGTAACGGAAAGAGGTACAAGGAGCGATGATAAGCGTTCCGAAACCGCAATGGAGGATAGAAAAAAGGCAGGATATTTTTAAGTTGAAAGTTTATAAAGTTGAAAGTTCATAAAGTTCTTGGTTCTTTCAACCTTATAAATTATGTAATACGTACTTTATGAACTTTATAACTTTACGAACTTTATGAACTCAAGCCCTCAAAGAAGCCTGCTACGCTTTCTTACTTGCGGCAGTGTGGACGATGGAAAAAGTACATTAATTGGCCGATTGCTTTACGATACCAAATCAATTTTTGAGGACCAATACGAGGCAATTAAAACCAGCAGCGAACAACGCGGCGAACAAGGTGTGAACCTGGCATTGCTTACCGATGGCCTGCGTGCCGAGCGTGAACAAGGCATCACCATTGATGTGGCTTACCGTTATTTTTCAACTCCTAATAGGAAATTTATTATTGCAGATACTCCCGGACATATTCAATATACCCGCAATATGGTTACCGGGGCATCTTCGGCTAACCTTGCAATTATACTGATAGATGCCCGCCACGGACTTACAGAACAAACCAATCGCCATTCCCTTATTGCTTCTTTGATTGGAATTAAGCACGTAGTAGTTTGCATCAACAAAATGGATTTGGTAGGGTACAAAAAAGAACTGTTTGAACAAATCCGCAGCGATTACGAACAGTTTTCTTCGAAGTTGCAAATCGTGGATGTGCAGTTTATTCCAATCTCTGCGCTGAATGGAGACAATGTAGTTGACAAATCTGCTAACATGCCCTGGTATGGTGGCAGTACCCTACTCTACTTATTAGAAAACATTCATGTATCCGGCGATGAAAACCTTATCGATTGCCGTTTTCCGGTGCAGTACATCATCCGGCCGATGAATGATGAATACCACGATTACCGTGGCTATGCAGGCAAAGTGGCGGGCGGTATTTTCAAAAAAGGAGATATCGTTATGGCACTACCATCGGGATTTGTTTCTAAAATAAAATCTATTAATACGGCTGATGGGGAACTGGACGAAGCCGAGCCGGGAATGTCTGTAACTCTGCTATTGGAAGATGATATTGACATAAGCCGGGGGGATATGCTGGTGCGAGAAAACAACCAGCCATCCAACGGACAGGATATAGACATGATGATTTGCTGGCTGAACGAGAAGAAATTGGTCGTTGGCGGTAAATATGCCATCAAACATACCACACAGGATGCCCGTTGCGTAGTGCGCGATGTGCATTACAAAATAAACATCAATACCCTGCACCGTATTGAGGACGATAAAAATATTGGCTTAAATGATATAGGCCGGATTTCTATACGCACCACACGCCCGCTGTTTTTTGACAGCTACCGCAAAAACCGCCACACAGGCAGCATGATTCTGATTGATGAAGCCACCAACGAAACGGTTGGGGCCGGGATGATTATTTAAATTTTTATTTTTGTCATTAGCAAACTAAAAATTTTTACCCATGAAAAAATATTTCTTTTTAAAATTAAACCCTCCAAGGGCAAGTTTTATGATGGACATGACGGATGAAGAAAAAGGCATTATGTTCAAGCATGTTGCATATTGGGCGCCTTACGTGCAAGATGGTACCGTATTAGTTCTGGGCCCGGTGGCAGATCCAAAAGGTGGTTATGGTATGGCAGTAATAAGAGTAGATACCGAAGAGCAACTTCAACAATTAATTGCCAACGACCCGGCAAATGGATTGAACAATTATGAGGTTCATCCTATGGCGAGGGTTGCTACGAAGTACTAGTAATTAAATTCAAATTTAATACAACAACCTCACCACCTGCTCCGCAGTAATTGAATTAATGCAAGTGCAATGTCCACCTGCTTTGCATTCAACACACTCTTTTTTTAGTGAAAGATAGGTTGCTTTCGGACCCAATGGAGCCCATCTTCCCGGGTGCATAGGGCGTATAGAGGGATATAAACCTATTGCTCTTTTACCCAAAGCGGCTGCAATGTGTAAAGGCCCAGTGCTGGCTGCAACCAAAGCATCTGCGTTTGCTATAAATGCAATTAATTGGGTGAAATCCAACTTGCCTGTCATATCAGTTACTTCAGGGTGATAGATTAAAATATTTTCTGTAATTAATGCGGATTCCGCTTCTGTTCCTGTTATGAATACTTTTACTTTGTCAGCAGGTAATATTTCAATTAAACGGTTGTAATTTTTCCAATCCCAATTACGCGCACTACCCCGTGATAGCGGATGAAGAATGAGATTAAATTTTCCGGAATTCAATTCATTCTTCCATTCATCAGCGAGCATTGGAAGTTTAGTAAGCCCATAACTTTTGCCCAATTCATCTAGTGTTGGAATGGTAGTAATTCCTAATGGTTTCGCCAATTGAAAATTTAATTGAGCTTCATGAAGTGGAGAATTTTTGCGCGTAAAATCAACCCGTTTGTTGCAATAGAGCCAATTATAAAAACGGTGGCTTGTGCCAATCCTGTATTTAATCCCGGCTTTGTAAGCCAGTTTTGCAATCTCAGGCCTAGGGAACACATGAATTATTACCTCCGTTTTTAGTTCTTTCAGAAAATTCACAGCATCCCATTCCGGCATTGCTGAAAGAGTATCCCAATCTATAAATTGGTCAATGTTTTCGGAGCAATCAATAAGTGGCTTAATATATTTCTTGCCCAAGAACAGTATTTCCGCTTGCGGATATTTTTCTTTCAGCGCTTTAGCAAGCGGCAACGTTAGAACCACATCGCCGATATTATCGGTTCGGCTTATAATGATTTTTGGGTTGGGGCTTAGTTTCATTCTGACAAACTTACATAAAAAGAAAGTCCCTGACTGTAAACGTCAGGGACAAACTTCACACAAAAAACAATATCCACTCTTTTTAAGAGTTAGAGGCAAAAACTACTCGCACCTCTCTATAACAAACCTTTTCTCTTATAATAACTCCGGTATTTCTGAAATAGTATGCGCTCATTTATTTTATTTACATTTTCTTTAACCTTTATCAACTCCTTGTAATTCGGTATCCGAAACTTTATGTCCACCTATTGGGAATAGCAGTTTAAAGCCAACATTTCGCCCTATATTGTAAATTCCTTCGCTCGGAATGGTAACAACAGCCGAGCCTTTGCCGTAATTGGTAGGCGGAAGGGCAGAACTGAATGTACTTCCATTGTAAGCCCAGAAATATTGCGCACGACTTGTATGGTCAATATAAGCAATGTTCATAAGGTTGGTACAATTAATAAAGAAAGAACAAATCACCCTACCTGTTTTGCGGTTCACAAAATTGGTTCCTACGCCTGCATTATATAAAGTATATGCAACCGAAGGCAGTTCGTTCCATAAGGCACTATAGATGTCATTTTGCGCCCAATAGTGAGCCAACCCAAAGGTAATATATGTCTCACTGAGAATGGAAGAATGCCTGTCCTTCAGTTTGAACTTAACCTGCGATGTAAGCCGAGGGGCCGGAGTGAATGGCACATGGAGTGTTGAATCGGAATTACCTTGATGGAGGAAGTAGGAATAATTATAGGTAAATCCATTATTCACTTCAATCCATTTGGTATCTGCGGGGTGGATATTAAAATAAGCCGTGGCCCCGGCAATAATGGCATCAAATGCCTGATATTTATATACCGGAGCGTTATCGTGTATGGAATCGCTTGTTCCGTTGTAGTTTGGAATCCGGTCATCAAAAATAAAATTATTTATATAATTCGCAAACCCATCCACTTCAAAACTAATGTCTTTTCCATTATTTCCGTATGCAATATCGCCCTCGTATCCAGATTCGGCTTTCAGCGTAGGGTCGCCTTGCCTGTATATGTTGGAAGGGTCAAGCTCATTACTGGTTAATTCGCTGATGGAAGGTGCACGGTAACTTTTTGCAAAATTGAGTTTCACATAGTTATTGCCGGGCAGTTGATAGGTTCCTCCAAGGCTAGCCGATAAACCCGTATATGATTCGGTAAACCCGGGGAATTGTTGGGCAACTTGTGTTCCTGCCGCAACCACCCCCTGGCCTGAATTGGCATAGTAATTCTGACCAATTTCATTAACGCCTCCCGACGGAACCACCAATTGGCTTGAAGTATTAATATTAGCGAGGTACATAGATTGCCCGTCTATGGTTCTTAAATCATAACGCACTCCTCCACTCAAGCTAAGGTTTTTAGCACCTTTAGGGTCCCAGTTCAAAATGCCGTATCCTCCAATGTCGAAATCGGTGTAATTTGGTATTTCAAAATCGCCAATATAGGGCGAGGGTGGTTCAGGCGCATTACTTTCAAATTCATATATGCCGTTAACTCCTGTGGTTAGTTTCAGTCCTGAACTTTCGCCTGCCACCTGATATTTTAGGGAATAGGGAATATCATGCACAGTCATTTGCTCGGCCGGAAATGCACCGGAATCCACTTCTTCGCGGTGGCTCTGCGTAAAACCCACATCCGCTCCAATCCTTCCTATGCCTACATTAAAGCTGTTTTGCCACCAAACTTCATCATGCTCTAAAACTTGGTAAACCGATGTGCCGGGATTGTAAGACAGAAAATCGCTTCTACCGGGCAATGTTCTTCCAGTTCCGGGAACTAATACTCCAATTAGATTTTGGTTTGTTGTATAATTTGGCGATGCCGGATTACTTGAATAATATTGCGGACTGCCATACCCGTTGCTTTGCGGATTATCAAAAGCGAATTGCCCGGTTGCACTGTCTCGGTTTCCATCCGGAATTTCAATCTGGCGGTGAAGGGCGCTAACGGACAAACGAGTATAACCCCATTTCTTATTTAAGCCGACCATGCCACGCACATTACTTTGATTAAAGGCAGTTTGCAAAACATATCCATCTTTTGGGTCCCAATAATCATGGGCTTCTTCATAACTGGCGCGTAAACTCCAAACAAAGCCATTGTTATTAGCACCGCTGATATCAAAAGAATTTCCAATCATACCATTATTGGTTTGATATTCCGAAAGCACGCTACCCGCAATGGTTCCGGTTTCCGGAAAAGGTTCCGATTTAAAACTCACCACACCTGCTACTGCATTAGCGCCATATTGCAAGGAAGCCGCACCTCTTATAATTTCCACATCGTATACGGCATAGGGGTCAATCAAAATGCCATGTTCATCTCCCCATTGGAAATCTTCCTGCCTTTCTCCGTCAAAAAGGGTTAATACGCGGTTATATCCCAATCCGTTAACTTCAGGTTTGGAAATACCAGGCCCGGTAGTTATTGCAGTAATGCCTGGTTGCAGAGCTATAGCGTCCACAGCATTGCTTGCGGTGGTTTGGAGAAGCATGTCATGCGTAACAATCGACACAGGGGTGGGGGTGCGCTTTATATCTGTGGCATTACCAAGTGCTGTAACTATTACTTCTTTCTCTGAGGAAGATGAAGGGCTCAAAACAAAATTATGGACTACATCGCCCTTTATACTTACTTGTTTAGTAATGGTGGCATATCCTAAAAATTCTAACTCTACCATATATGTGCCATTAGGTAAGGAAGAAATTTTATAATTTCCTTTACTATCGGAGGTGGAACCTGATTTTAGTTCCGGAATATAAACCACCACTCCCGGAAGGGTTTGATGGTTTGCAGAGTCGGTAATAGTACCGCTTAGCGATTGCGCCTTTATACATAAAATGCATATTAGCAAACTGAATAATAGAACTATTTTTTTCATACTAAATATAAATTAAGCACTGTAAATATTGTGTTCAAATCCCTGGCAGAACATGCCAAGGTAATAGGGGATAATAAATGGAATAGAAATTCCTTAGGCTAACACTGGCGGTGCGCGCGATGAAAATAAAGCAACGGGTTCGCAGGAAATAACCTGAACCGTTAATTGGTGTTGAACCTTAACAAAGAAATTATGTGCAGTTATTTCTACCTGCGGAGTCTGGTTGTCGAAACCCGGAAATTCGAATTCACAAATAGGGCAAAAGTGTTCCTGTGTATGAAAGTGCTTTGCGTTCTGAACATGGCAATGTTCATCATCCGCGTGCATAATATCATGAATATCCTTAACGGCATAAAACCACAGGAATATCCCGAGGAAAAATAAGGAACCAACTCTTTTTAATGTAGTTTTAGCCATCATGAATTGCAGCAAATATATGCTATTTTACAATTTCTATCTCAACGCGGCGGTTCAAATGGTTGTGTTCGCGGTCGTTTGGAGCCGCAAAATGAGTTGCCCCGTAGCCTTTGTAACTTATACGGGAATGCCTGATTCCCTTACGATAAAGGTACTTTGCAACCGCTGAGGCCCGCAATATGGAAAGCCGTTTGTTAAAAAATGTTTTTCCTGAATTATCCGTATACCCCATAATTTTCACTTTCATGTCTTTATTGGCTTTCATATTGGCTGCAACCGCATCCAGAATTGGATAATTTTCGGCATCTATTTTATATTTCTTAAAATGGAAATATATCACATTACCGGAAGAAGGCAAAGGTTGCACATTGTTTGCTTTTGCAGTGTTCGTTTTATTCAATCCGGCAGAAGTGGCAATAAAGGTTTTATGCAGCAGGCTGTCGCGCTGCACAGGGGTATATGCTATTGTTAAATTTGTATCTTTTTCATATGCCGTTCCCGTATCATTATTAGAAACCATTAATAAGCCTAAATCCATATCACCCTTGGCATTTTTATAGCCTGTTCCAGCAACAGAACGATAAAATGCATTTTTTACGAGCAGATTTTGGCCGGCATGTGCCCCAGCGGAATCGGAAAATTTGGAAAGGCGGATGGTTTGGTAAAGGTTAAATGCATTGCATTGGTGGGGGGTTGAGAAGTTTATGGAATAGGGCAAATACCCTTCTCCGGAAATATCGAGGTGGTAATTATGGTTGGGTTTAAGTTTACCGGAATAATAACCGCTTTCATTTACAGCAACTGTTATCGGTGCAGATTTCCTTCGCGATGATAAATCAGTAAGTGCAATACTTACCGAAGGCATCGTCCCGTCTTTTGAATCAGCGGTAACCTTTCCCTTTAAAAATGTATTGTCTATATCGTCGCAGGTAAATGCAAACGAATAAATATCCATATCGCCCATTCCGCTGATGCGGGAAGAGGAGAAATATCCTTTCTGTTCTTCATTTTTGTAAATAAAATAAATATCATCGGCCGGAGAATTTATGGGGGCGCCCAGATTCTGCGGAGCAGACCAGTTGCCGTTACTGTCCATGTGGGAAACAAAAATGTCATACCCGCCCAATCCGCCATGGCCCTTTGAAGAAAAGAATAAGGTTTTATTGTCAGGCATTAAATAAGGGGCATCTTCATCGTCAGATGTATTAATTACCGGTCCCAAATTTTTCGGGTCTGACCAACTTCCGTTTGCATCTCTGGTACACATATAAATATCCCTGTTGCCATAACCGCCTTTGGCATCACTCACCAAAAGCAATCGGCTGCCATCCTGCGAAATAAATGCGGAAGGGACATAGTATTTTTTAAGCTTTTTAATATCCTTGCTCAAATTGCGGGGATTGCTCCATTGCCCATTTGTTTTATCTGATTGCAATATATCGCCATTCCGATAAATTAAAAGTGTGTTCCCGTCATCGGAAAGAGACACCGTTGCCATATTTAATTTCTTAGGCGGAATATTCAACTGTTTGGCAAACAAACTTGGCGGCGACCAATAGCCGTTACTATCCTTTTTACTGATATAGGTATCCTCAAAATACCTTCCGGTAATATCATCCAATTTGCCTTTTTGGCTTGAAGGGCGGCGCGATGTGAAAAGCATACTCGAATCATTGCCATATACTATTTCGGAATATTCCGGAAACTGGGTGTTAATTTCCTTTTGGGCAACTTTAACAAACGTAGGCTGCTTCTTGCCGCTAATAAGCCATGCGGTGGAATCGGGGTCTCTTTTCAAAATAGCGGGAGCCATTTTGCATACGCCTAAATTGGTATTCACTTCCCGGAAAGCCTCCTTGTTCATTCTTACATTGTCAAGGTGGCCTTCATACTGCCTGAAACACATAGCGGCACTGTCATATCTTTCGCGCAGCATATAGCAATATGCCATATAATAGTAGGCATCGACAATGGTGTCATCTATTCCCGGAGGAGAATATTTTATAGTATTTTGAAAATAAGGAAGTGCCCTGATTTTAAAGGAATCGGTAACAAAATAAATGGCGCCTACCTGAAAATTGGTGTAACTGTTGTGCGGATTTACTGAAACAGCCTTTTTATAAAAATCGAGCGCTCTGGCTATGTGTGCTTTTTTCCATTGCCCATCCCCTTTCCTTATCCAATATTTTTCTTCGGGGCTTTTTGCGGTGGAAGGCTGGCTATATGACACATCCGATAATAACAATAAACCCAACGATAGGATGGTGACTAGCTGCTTACTGTAGAGTTTAGTAATAATGCTATTTGTCATTTTATTCGGAAGATAGAAGACAAATATAACAAAATTTAAATACGCAAAACATGATTTGAATAAATTATTCAAATCCGCTTAATAAATAAATCCCGCTTTACCAGGTGGTCCTGTTCATGTCGAATCCTTCCAAATAGTCGGCTACCTTTTTCAGGAAACTGCCGCCCAAAGCTCCGTCAACCACTCTATGGTCGTATGAAAGAGACAAGTACATCATGTGGCGAATTGCTATAACATCTCCCGAGGGGGTTTCTAAAACAACAGGCTTCTTTTTAATGATTCCTGTTGCCAATATGGCAGCCTGTGGCTGGTTTATTATGGGAGTTCCCATAATGTTGCCAAAGGTGCCTACATTTGTAATGGTAAATGTTCCGCCTGCTGTATCGTCCGGCACAAGTTTATTAATACGGGCGCGTCCCGCAAGGTCATTTACTTGTTTGGTAATACCTAATAAACTGTTTCTGTCAGCATAACGAATTACAGGAACAATCAGGTTGCCACTTGGCAATGCAACAGCCATACCAATATGAATATCGCGATGGCGGATAATTTTTGTACCGTCAACCGACACATTCACCATCGGATAATCTTTCAATGCCTTTACGGTCGCTTCTATAAATATTGGTGTGAAAGTTAGTTTTTCGCCTTCTTTCTTTTCAAACTCTTTTTTAATTTTTTCTCTCCACAGAACCAAATTCGTTACGTCAGCTTCTACATACGATGTAACGTGCGGGGAAACCCTTTTTGACATGACCATGTGGTCGGCAATCAGCTTCCGCATGCGGTCCATTTCAATAATTTCGTCGTTAACACCAATAGGCATTGGTTTGGCAGGAGTTTCTTTAATTACAGTGGTTGCAGTTTCCTGAACGGCTATTGGTTTGGAAACCGTTGCACCACCATTGGCTTGACGTGCAGGTAAATAAGAAATAATATCGTTTTTGGTAACCCTTCCCGCTTTTCCACTTCCGGGAATAGTTTCCAATTCATTGGCCGGTATGCCTTCTTTCTGGGCAATGCTTCTAACCAATGGAGAATAGAACCTACCGGAGTTTGAAAACCGGGTAACAGGCTCGGCAACTACTGCCGAAACAGGAGCAGATGCGGCAACCGGGGTAGCTTTCTTGGCTTCGGCAACCGGGGCTGAAACAGGTGCATCAGCAGCGCCGTCGGTTGAAATAATGGCAATAGCCTTCCCAACAGGAATAACATCACCTTCTTTACAAAGCTTTTTTACCAGTATACCGTCCGAAGGTGCGGGTATTTCAGAGTCTACCTTATCGGTTGCTATTTCCAATATTGTTTCATCAGCCTTAACCTTGTCACCTTCATTCTTGGTCCATTTAATGATGGTGGCCTCAATTACGCTTTCTCCCATTTTGGGCATTAATACTTCAGTCTGTGCCATTGTTCTGCTTAAATGAAAGGCAAAAATATGATATTCTGAGAAACTATGAGCTATGAACTATAAACTATGACCCGAAAGACCCGATTGTAACATCTTTCATAATTTATAGTTCATAGTTATTTCGCATATTTGCCCCATACCCCAATTGATGTATTAATCTTAAAACTACTATATGAACACAAAGAAAATTGTATTAAAAGTAAGCGATGGCACCGAAATGATGGCTTATGTTGCCATGCCGGAAGGCAAAGGTCCATTTCCGGGTGTGATTGTTTTTCAGGAAGCATTTGGCGTAAACAACCACATGCGCAATGTAACCGACCGCATTGCCAAAGAAGGGTATGTCGCGATAGCACCCGAATTATTCCACCACTCTGCCGCCCACGGTACCGAATTTCCGTATGGAGATTTTGCTCCTATAATGCCGCATTTTCAAGCTATAACGGTAGAAGGGCTTTCGGCAGATATTACAGCCTGTTACGACTGGCTGAAAAGCCAACCGGAGGTTATTCATGATAAGCTTGGAACAATTGGCTTTTGCCTTGGCGGAAGGGTTTCTTTTCTGGCTAATGCCATATTACCCTTTTCAGCCTGTATATCCTATTATGGCGGCAGCACGCACCTTATAGCAGATAAAGCTGCAACCATGCACGGTCCGCATTTGTTCTTCTGGGGCGGATTGGATAAGCATATTCTTCCGGAGCATGTGGAAACGGTTATTAATGTAATGAAAAAAGCCGAAAAACCTTTTATCAATGTGGTAATATCGTATGCCGACCATGCTTTTAACTCTGATGAAAGGCCATCTTATAACGCTGATGCATCCAAAGAGGCCTGGGCTATGTCGATGGCATTTTTCAAAAATAAATTAGGCTAACACTGTTGTTCCCCGTAGATTTCGCTAATTGGCGCAGAAACTATTCTTGTAAATCTGCGAAATCCGAGGGAAAATAAAACTTTCGTAACTTTGAGTCTGTAAATACTGAAAATGCACAGGTCTTTAAATATAAATTGGATAATCATATCATTATTCATAGTTGGAATTATCTCCTTTGGATTTATTTCCGGTGGTGATGACAAAGAAATCCATTGGATGAGTTTTGATGAAGCTGTAAAATTAGATGCTGTTCATCCGCGTAAAATAATTATTGATGTTTATACCCCCTGGTGCGGATGGTGCAAAAAAATGGATGCCGACACTTACACCAATCCTGATATAATCAACTATATAAATACGCACTACTATGCAGTACGTTTAGATGCTGAAACCGCCGATACTTTCCACTTTAAGGACCATGTTTTTTATAACCCAAAGCCACATACAAGGGGCTATACCAATGAACTGGCTTCTTCTTTATTAGATGGTAAATTATCCTACCCTACTACAGTGTACATGGATGAAAATTTCGGCCGCCTCACCTTCGTTCAAAGCTATATTAACGCGGCTGATATGAAGCCCATACTTATGTATTTTGCCGAAGAAAAATACAAGACCATGAAATTTGAGGATTTTAAAAAATCCCTACAGCCTGCGGCGACAAATGCTCAGTAAATTGGTTCAGTACAATTTGCTTATATCTCATAGCCTATATCTATTTTCTCTAACTTTGCACAAAAGCACATTATGTCGGTACAATCCGAATCTGAAATAAAATTATCCCGAAGTGAATTCGGGACAAGTTACTGCGAAAGCCTCACTGCCTATAAACGCCGCAAAAGCAGCGTGGTAACTATTGGGGAAGTGCCTATGGGTGGCGATTATCCTATCCGCATCCAATCCATGACCACGACAGATACGATGGACACGCTGGGTACGGTGGAGCAATCCATCCGCATGATTGATGCCGGATGCGATTATGTGCGCATTACAGCCCCAAGCTTAAAAGAAGCGGAAAACCTGCAAAATATTAAAAACGAATTACGCAAAAGAGGATATAAAACACCCTTGATTGCCGATATACATTTTACTCCCAACGCCGCTGAAATGGCTGCACGGATTGTAGAAAAAGTACGTGTGAATCCGGGCAATTATGCAGACAAGAAAAAATTTGAACAACTCGATTATACGGATTCTTCTTACGATTTAGAACTGGAAAGAATCCGCCAGCGGTTTGTGCCATTGGTTAAAATCTGTAAGGAATATGGCACCGCTATGCGTATCGGAGCTAATCACGGTTCGCTGAGTGACCGGATTATGAGCCGCTATGGCGACACTCCGCTTGGTATGGTGGAATCGGCATTGGAATTTTTACGCATCTGCGAAGAAAATAATTACAAGCAAATTGTGCTTTCAATGAAGTCGAGCAACCCGATTGTAATGGTTCAGGCATACCGTTTGCTCATTACAAAAATGAATGCGGAAAACATGCACTACCCTTTGCATTTGGGTGTAACCGAAGCGGGCGAAGGCGAAGACGGGCGTATTAAATCTGCTGCCGGAATAGGAACACTTTTAGAAGATGGCATTGGAGATACAATTCGTGTATCACTTACTGAAGACCCCGAATTTGAAGTGCCTGTTGCGCGCATGTTGGTAGGCAGATATACAGCAAGGGAAAAGCATTCGCCTATTCCTCCCGTAACACAATTGCCTTATTCTCCTTTACAATACACAAAAGAACTGACCCGTGAAACGCATAACATTGGCGGGAAAAACCACCCAAGGGTTATTGCAGATTTCAGCGGAAAGAAGGAACCAATAACACCTGCAACCCTATTTGGTATTGGATATTCATATAATACCAATAGAGGCAATTGGAAGGCCAATGACCAAGCAGCAGACTATGCTTATTTAGGTGACAACAAAATTGATTTTGCCCTGCCGGAAGGATTGGCTACCATTGGCAATAATAAAATTTGGAAAAATAATAAGCAAAGTAATAGTTATCCGTATTTTCAGAACTTAGATGAGTATTCGGAAGCAAAAGATAAATCAGATTTATTGAATTTTGTCAGCCTTAAAATTGGAGATATTGAAAACCCAATATTTGATAACCTGAATACCGACGAAACGCTTGTGTGGATTCTTGAAACAGCCAATCTTCATGGCATGGCTGAACAGCGGAGGATATTTATTGAGTTATTAACTAAAAAATATGATACTCCTGTCATTATAAAAAGGGAATATGCCGCTGCAACCGCAGATGAATTGAGGCTTTTTTCAGCAACAGATGTTGGCGCATTATTAATTGACGGCATGGGTGAAGGCATCTGGCTGAAAGCCCCGATTGCCCCCGCAACACTTAACAGTGTTGCCTTTGGAATACTGCAAGCTACACGCACACGCATCTCCAAAACAGAATATATATCCTGTCCTTCCTGCGGAAGAACCCTATTTAATTTGCAACAGGTAACAGCACAAATTCATCAACGCACTTCTCACCTGAAAGGTGTTAAAATTGGAATTATGGGCTGTGTGGTTAATGGCCCCGGCGAAATGGCCGATGCTGATTATGGCTATGTGGGAACAGGTGTAGGAAAAATTACATTGTACAAAGGCAAACAGGTTGTCCAACGCAATATTGCTTCAGAGCAGGCAGTGGATGCACTTATCACCCTTATCAAAGATAATGGGGACTGGGTGGAGAAAGAGTAGAAAGTTTGTAAGGTTCATAAAGGAGAAAGTTAAATACACAGACTTAGTAACTTTACAAACTAAATGATGAACGGCTATCCAAAAATGTATTTCAAAAACCTGGATGCACCAAGGTTTTTGGCATTTATGGTAGTGTTTATTGAGCATATAATCTTTACACAGGATAAAGCCATACGAGGTTCGTCCCTTTTCCATTTTTATGACGAACATTTAAGCATCGGCGTTATAGGTTGGGATTTTTACACCGTGTTATCAGGCTTTCTTATTACATGGATAATTTTAGAAGAATATAATTTTACCTCCAAATTCAGTTTGCCCTACTTTTGGCTGAAGCGGTGTTTACGCATTTGGCCGCTCTATTTTCTAATGATACTTATAGGATTGCTGCTGATTTGGGCATCGCGAAGTCTCTTAGGGAATACAGTCAGCGATATGCCTCCATTATCATGGCTGCTTACGTTCACACTCAACTTTTATATTGTAAAACACGGACAGAATTTCCTTTTCTTTCTTGTTTTTTTCTGGAGCATATCGGTGGAAGAGCAATGCTATGCCGCATGGGGGCTGCTTTTAAAATTTATGCGGAAAGCATTTGTGCCCTTTTGCGCTTTATTGGTAATGGCCTCGCTTGCCTTCCGTATTCTGGCAATTCATGATTCTTTAAACATGCACTTCAATTCCTTAAGCTGGGTGGGTAATTTTGCAGGCGGTGGGCTGCTTGCCTTTTTTTGTATAAATAGAAAAGGGGCTTTTGAAAAACTGAAAAAAATGCCTGTTTGGGTTATCACATCGGTTTATATTCTTTTCATTTTAGACCTTATATTTTACAAACAGATTTATGCTTCAGATACAATGACCATAGTGGAAAGGCTTTCTGCTACAATGTTTTTCGGCTTTATCATTTTCGAACAGACCTTTTGCGAGAACCATTTGTTTCAATTCGGGAAAATTGCATTTCTGAATTATTTGGGAAGAATTTCGTATGGCTTATTTTGTTATCATGGGCTGATAATTCTGTTTTACGAACAAGCAACAAAAAACTTAAGCAGCATTAATACCCCATTAGCCGTCTTTATAATCAACCCAATTGTTATTTTTGTACTGACAATTGCAGTTTCTGCTCTTAGTTATGAATATTTTGAAAAACCTGTAATGTCACTGCGTCATAAATACCAAACCGTATGAATGCCATAAAAAAAAATATTCCCAATGCCATCACCTGCCTGAATCTGCTGTTTGGCTGCATTGCAATCGTGTTTATATTTCACAACCGCCTTGCAGATGCTTCGTGGATGGTTGTTTTTGCAGGTATAGCCGATTTTTTCGATGGCATGGCTGCCCGTGCGCTTAAAGTGCATTCTCCCATAGGCAAAGAACTGGACTCCTTAGCAGATATGGTTTCTTTCGGTGTTGCTCCGGGCATGATGATTTATCAATTGATTGGCACCCCTCCTTTAAACTGGATTGGGTTAATGGTTCCGGTATTTGCTGCATTACGCCTTGCCAAATTTAACATCGATACGCGACAAACATTTTATTTTATCGGCCTGCCAAGCCCTGCCAATGCTTTACTCATTGCGTCTTTTCCGCTTATAATTGCACATGATTCTTACTGGCATGCAGTCTATTTTTCAAATGTAACTTTTGTAGTATGGTTCTTTTCTGCCATTGCTGTGGCCTGTTCGGCCCTTATGGTTTCTCCGGTAAATCTTTTTTCGCTGAAAATTAAAAACACATCGTGGAACAGTAATAAAACGAGGTACTCTTTTCTTATCCTTTCCCTGATATGCCTTATAGTACTGGGGTATACAGCGGTTCCGGTAATCATGTTGCTCTACGTCATTCTTTCACTGATGTCGAAAAAATCGTTTGAAGCGCCTCCGGCAGCATGAGTACGAATATCTGTTTCATAATCAATCCTGTCTCGGGAACGGGTAAATGGAAAGGGATTGAAGAGAATATCAAAAAATACCTCTCTCCGGAATTTAAGCCTGTAATACAGTTTACCAAATACCACGGTCATGCAACCATTCTGGCCGAAGATGCCGCGGAAACCTGCGATGCGATTATTGCTGTTGGCGGCGATGGGATAGTGAATGAAGTAGCTGCGGGGATTATTGGCAGTTCTGCTGTAATTGGCATTATACCGGCGGGTTCAGGCAATGCGGTCGCGAATCATTTCACTATCCCACATGGGCAAAAAGAAGCTATTGAATGCATAAATAAAATGCACCTTTCCACCGTCGACACGGCTTTGGTGA
Source organism: uncultured Bacteroidota bacterium (assembly GCA_903916255.1). GTDB lineage: Bacteria > Bacteroidota > Bacteroidia > JABEUT01 > JABEUT01 > JABEUT01. Next base: position 8,418 of record CAIWVW010000141.1, on the reverse strand, counting down.
ATGGCATCCCTTTTCTGGCAGTGGCCGGAACAGGCTTTGATGCCGAGGTGGCAGCCATGTTTGCGGAAAGCAAAACCCGCGGATTCTTTTCCTATATTTATTTATCGGCTAAAAAATATTTTACCTATTCTCCCTCGGAATATGAAATTATAATAGATGGAATAGCATATCAAAAACAAGCATTTGTAATTAGCGTGGCAAATGGCAGCCAATATGGCAACAACGCATATATTGCGCCGGAAGCATCTACAAAAGACGGCTTGCTGGATGTGAGCATAATAAAGCCATTTTCTTTCTTTTCTTCCTTCGGATTGATGGTTAGATTATTCCGGCGGACCTTGCATCATTCCCCTCTCGTAGAAATAATAAAGGGTAAGAATATTTTAATTCGCAAGGCTGCTAAAAACGAAAAACTCTGCCTGCATTATGATGGCGAGCCGGGTGGAAAAATAGATGAAATAAAAATTAGCGTACACCCCCGCTCATTAAGAATAATTACACCTGAAAAGCACCCAAGGTTTTAAAATACTAATTTTACATTTATATAAACCAACATGGAAACAGAACAAATACAACACGTGTATGCAGGCTTTTGGGCAAGGCTTGCGGCCTATTTTATTGATAATGCAATTATTGCGTTTTTACTGGTAAATTCCATGTGGTTTGCAAGGGAGCAACTGAACGGCTATTTTGCAGTCCATCCGGAAGTTTTAAAAGCCTTGCAGGGCGAAATGAGCACTACCGACATAGCAAGTTCGTATGATTACGTTAGTAAATTCATGTATTACTATATTCTTATTTTCGGGTTTATTTTCAGCTGGATTTATTATGCCGGATTTGAATCTTCGCACATAGGCGGAACTCCCGGCAAATGGATTTTGGGCATATATGTTACCGATTATGAAGGCAAGCGTATTTCTTTTGGCAGGGCAAGCGGACGCTATTTTGGAAAAATTCTTTCAGGCCTTATTTTAGGCATCGGATATATGATGGCCGGATTTACCGAAAAATTCCAGGCCTTGCATGATAGCATGGCAGAATGCCTGGTCTGGAAAAAATAGGTCGGAGCCCGACAGGCAATTAAGTAACTAACATTTTCTTGTGAGAAATAACTATAACGCCTGTCTTAAATTTTGTTAAGAGCGCTTTATATTTGTAACTATAGATGTTTTGGTTCGTTAATAATATAAAGGTATTAGTATGGTTACACTCGGCGACAACTGGCTTACAGAAAAGCATATTGATTTCGAATACAAGAAATATATTTTACTTGCCTTCCTTCAGCAGGTAGATAAGGATTTTGAACTGCAAAAACTATATCCTTCGCTGCGGGAGGTTATTAAGCATTACAGGCAGGTAGTAGCATTTAAAGAAAAGAAGGAAGAACTCTATAATGCATTTCCTGCTAAAGCTACTGATGTAGATGCGGAGAAAATGCAATTAGTGTATGAGAAAATATTCCGCGACAACAAACTGATGCGAGAACTGGAAAGTATCATTAATTTCTCCATCCCCCATCTTGAAAACCACTTGGCAGAAGGCAAAAAGATTTACGATGCTATAGAAGCGCAACTCAATATTTTTCCTGTTGGAGTTGTTCCTTTACGGACTAAAGAAGGATATCTATTTATTCGTGATGGCAAGAATGCCGACACCAAAGTATATGAATACGATATTACCCTATTTGAGCAATCAGATGCGAAATACAGGGGCATACATACAGCCTATGTAAATACTTGGGAAACTACTCTAAGCTCCACCTATCAGAATATAAAGATTGAGTTGCTGAAAGAAAAGCAAGACATTCCAAACCCTGCTACTTACGCTATTGAGAGCGATTGGGTGGTTCCATTAGAGGAAACACTTTTGCCTATTGCTAAAAGGTGTTTGCTGAAATATGTGGAGGGGAATATTGGGTAATAGAAAATTGATTTTATAATTTCGTTACATTTGTATTTCATTGTTTTAGAATGAGAAAAGAGTGGTTATTGTTTGCATGTATTTTCAGCTTCATCTATCACGCATATTCACAGGGAGTAAATTCTCCTTTAATACAACCGGTAAAGGATATCGCATTAAACCAAAAATTTACATTCTATAAAAAAGGTAATCCGAAGAAGATATTCCGGATAAAGTCTGGAAAAGAAATCACAATCTGGAGTAAAGATTCTTTAATTCCGCCATCACTTGCAAATTCCAAGCATTACTCATCACCCTTATATGGCAGGCTTTATTCCAAAAATGATTCCATGCTTTTTCTATATTCGGTTCACATTTCAGCCACATCGTTTCTGAGAACACCGGAAATAACATACTCCTATTCTAAAAATTCCAATTATCCAGTTGATTCTATAATCGGAATTAAATTTAAGGATATCAGAGCTATTTATTACAGGAAACCAGAAATGATAGCAAAAGTTATTTTGATCTGTTTTCCGCTTTCTGTTATTTCAGGTTTGATAGTAGCGCCAGCTTCTTCTATAGACCTAGCCAAAGGAACTGTTAATTCTCAATTATATTCTGACATACTATATCCCTCTATTGGAGTATTTACAGTAGGATTTATCACTTTCGCATACGAGTTTGGAAACCATAACTCAACTGTTGCATTGCAAGCAACACGCTGACTTGCTCATTACTTATATCTACTAAAGCGTCCCTCTCCTCGCCTGCTCCCTTTCTATCGCTTCAAACAAAGCTTTGAAATTTCCAGCACCGAATGACTTGGCTCCTTTGCGTTGTATGATTTCATAAAACACAGTCGGACGGTCTTCTACCGGCTTGGTAAAGATTTGAAGCAGGTAACCTTCTTCATCCCTGTCGACAAGTATTTTCAACTTTTTAAGGTCATCAATTTTCTCATCAATTTTCCCGATACGTTGAGTTAAGGTTTCGTCATAATAGGAATCGGGAGTTTCTAAAAACTCAATGCCCCGTGATTTTAAATCGGTAACAGTTTCCAAAATATTTTCCGTTTGAATAGCTATATGCTGAACGCCACCGTCTAAATAAAAATCAAGGTATTCCTCAATTTGCGATTTCTTTTTTCCTTTCGCAGGTTCGTTAATAGGGAACTTGATGTAGCCATTGCCGCTGCTAACCACCTTACTCATCAAAGCGGAATATTCCGTGGCAATTTGTTTGTCATCAAATGTTATAAGGAGTTTGAAGCCCATCACATCTTCATAAAATTTCACCCACTTATTCATCTCGCCGAGTGGAACATTTCCTACGCAGTGGTCAATGTATTTTAAACCCACCGGTTTAATCGGGAACTTAGATTTCATTGCTACAAATCCCGGAAGGAATGGGCCTTTGTAGTTTTTGCGCTCTACAAACGTGTGGATGGTTTCACCATAGGTATATATAGATGCAGTCTTCACTTCACCAAATTCATCTTTATATGTTTGTGGCGGATAAGCTGGCGCAGCGCCTCGTTTCACGGTTTCAATAAATGATTTTTCCGCATCATCCACCCAAAGGGCTAATACTTTTACGCCATCACCATGCTTCAGCACATGTTTAGAAATAGCATGTTCAGGATTATGAGCAGTGGTAAGCACAATGCGGGCTTTGCCTTGTTGCAAAACATACGATGTTTTTTCTTTATCTCCTGTTTCCAAACCGGAATAGGCAACCAGCTCATAGCCCCATGCAGCCTGGTAATAATATGCCGATTGCTTGGCATTGCCTACATAAAATTCAATATAATCGGTACCGTTTAAAGGAAGAAAATCCTCTCCGGCATTCTTGTGGAGTTCTGCTAATTTGTTTTCTGCTTCAAGTGTTTCCATATTTTAGTTTATAAAGTTTGTAAAGTTCTTAAAGTTTATAAAGTTCTTAGAGCTTGTAAAGTTCCGTTTTACTTTATGAACTTTATAAACTTTAAGAACTTTCTACTCATTCCAGCCAGCTTCTGTAATATTTTCCGTCATCCAGTTTCATCGCTTCTTCGGTAACCATTAATGGATGGAAAGTATCTACCATTACAGCCAGTTCGTGGGTTTCTTTTTTACCGATGCTTCGCTCCATAGAGCCCGGTGCAGGCCCGTGCGGTATTCCTTTCGGGTGGAGTGTAATGTGCCCTTGCTTAATATCGTTGCGGCTCATAAAATCACCATCCACATAATAGAGAACCTCATCAGAATCTATATTGCTGTGATTATAAGGTGCAGGTATAGAATCAGGATGGTAATCGTACAAACGCGGACAGAAAGAACACACCACAAAATTATGCGCCTCGAAAGTTTGATGCACCGGTGGGGGTTGATGCACACGTCCTGTTATAGGTTCAAAATCGTGAATGGAAAAAGCATACGGATAATTCATTCCATCCCAACCGACCACATCGAATGGATGATAGGCATAAGTAAGGTCGTGCAGTTTTCCTTGTTTCTTTATTTTAATTAGGAATTCCCCTTTCTGGTCTATCGTTTCCAAATTAACCGGTCGGCGAATATCACGCTCACAAAATGGGGAGTGTTCCAGCAGCTGACCAAATTCGTTGCGGTATCGGTGCGGAGTATAAATAGGGCTGAATGATTCTAAAAAAAATAATCTGTTATCTTCCGTTTCAAATTCAATCTGATAAATCATTCCCCTTGGGATGATAATATAATCGCCATATCCAAACAGCAACTGGCCTAAAAATGTTTTTAAAACGCCTTTGCCCCTGTGGATAAATAAGAGTTCATCGGCATCCGCATTTTTATAAAAATAATCTTTCATGGAATGGCGGGGAGCAGCCAATCCCAAGTGAACATCACTATTAGCGAGCAATATTTTTCTGCTCTCCAAAAAATCATCTGCCGGAAGAACATCAAAGCCTTTTAAAAGCATGGCCCGAATATTATGTTCTACAGCAATTTTAGGAGCCACATCAATAGTTTTACCAATTGCGCTAACCTGCGTGGGTCGGTGCAAATGATAGAGCAAAGAAGACATACCGCTAAAGCCCTCCGTTCCGAAGAGTTCTTCATAATAATAGCTTCCATCCGCTTTTTTAAAGGCAGTGTGGCGCTTGTGAGGTATCTCACCGAGTTGATGATAAATAGGCATACGTGGGGTATGTTTTGTAATGCAAATTTAGGAATATTTCGGGAATCCGCTTTTCCGGGATTACCTCACCTCTCTTTAGTCAAAATCTTCGTAACATTGCAGCCTGATTATAGTATCAGAATACCTTAAACAATTAATTAATATGTCAACATTAGTAGGCCAACAAGCACCTGAATTTCAACTCGTAGACCAAGACAAAAACAAAGTAACACTCAGTGCATTAAAAGGAAATAACGTAATCCTGCTGTTCTTTCCGGCGGCATTTACCAGCACCTGCACCAAAGAAATGTGCCAAACCCGCGATGAACTTTCTTTTTATAATGGAATGGATGCCAAAGTATTTGGTATTTCGGTAGATATGCCTTTTACGCTTGCCAAGTATAAAGCCGACAACAATCTCAACTTTCCCATGTTGTCCGACTTCAATAAGGAAGCCATCACCGCTTATGGCTGCATGTATGACAACTGGATACTGGGCCTGAAAGGTGTTGCCAAACGCTCGTCTTTTGTAATCGACAAGGAAGGCGTCATCCGCTTTGCACAAATATTGGAAAATGCAAGTGATTATCCTGATTTTGATGGCATTAAAAAGACTTTGGAAAACTTAAAATAATAACAGCGCTTCATACGTCCTATTTCAAATATGAATGTAAAGGCAATAATCCTGTTATTGCGTATCTTTGCTTCCTCAAATAAAACTCTAAAAACATGAAAACATTAGTAGGTAAAAAAGCTCCTTCATTTAAAGCCTCCGCAGTAGTTATGGGTGGCGAAATAATCAACGATTTTTCTTTGGACCAGTATATTGGAAAGAAGTACGTGGTATTTTTCTTTTATCCGAAAGATTTCACCTTTGTATGCCCCACCGAATTGCTTGCTTTTCAGGACAGCCTTGCTGAATTCGAAAAGCGCAATGTAGCTGTGGTGGGTTGCTCTACCGATACAGAACAATCGCATTGGGGTTGGTTGCAAATGCCAATAAACCAAGGTGGAATTAAGGGTATCACCTATCCTATTGTTGCTGATACTACAAAAACCATATCCAGCAACTTCGGCGTATTAACCGGAGAATATTATGAAGATGAAAACGAAGAACTGGTTGCCACAGGCAGCATGGTTGCTTACCGCGGCCTCTTCTTAATCGACAAAGCGGGTGTTGTTCGCCATGCACTTATCAACGACCTGCCAATTGGAAGAAGCGTCGATGAAGCAATTCGTGTGGTAGATGCACTTCAGCATTTTGAAGAAAACGGAGAAGTATGCCCTGCCAACTGGAAGAAAGGAGAAAAAGCAATGAAAGAATCGCATAAAGGCGTTGCCGATTATCTTTCCGGTAAATAATTTTTGTTGATTTAATGAATGAAAAGGCGGTATCCACCGCCTTTTTTATTATCTCTGCTCAAAGCTTTATAAACCATTCATTCTATTAACTAACTTTGTCACGTTAGAGATAATTGAAAGATGATTCCACGCGAAACGATAGATACCATATTTAATACTGCCCGCATAGATGAGGTGGTTGGCGATTTCGTAAACCTGAAAAAACGCGGAGTTAACTATCTTGGCCTGTGCCCTTTTCACAATGAAAAGACCCCCTCATTTACCGTTTCGCCGGCTAAAGGTATTTATAAATGTTTTGGTTGCGGCAGGGGCGGCAATGTGGTAAACTTTGTAATGGAGCATGAGCAGACCGATTATGTGGGCGCCATGAAATACCTGGCTAAAAAATATAATATAGAAATTGTAGAAAAAGAGCGGGCACCCGAAGAGATTGAACAGGATAATGAGCGGGAAAGCCTGATGATTGTGTCTTCCTTTGCGCAAAAATTCTTCTCCGATAATTTAGAAACCGAACAGGGCAAGGCCATAGGCTTAAGCTATTTGGAAGAGCGTGGTTTTACACCCGAAACGATACAAAAATTCCAACTGGGCTATGCCCCCGAAAGCTACAAGGCATTAATGAATGCCGCTTTGCATGCAGGCTATAAATTGAAATATTTGATAATGGCCGGGCTTGTAAGCATGCGCGTAAAAGAGGGTGAAGAAGCCCCTAAAGAACCTGTGCCCGAATTATGCTACGACCGCTTTGCAGGCAGGATTATTTTCCCAATTCATAATGTAAGCGGCAGGGTAATTGCCTTTGGCGGTAGAACCCTCCGAAAAGATAAAAATGTTGCCAAATATGTAAATTCTCCTGAAACTCCGCTTTACCATAAAAGTAATGTATTGTATGGCATTAACCTGGCCCGCAAAGCCATTACTGCTGAAGACAATTGTTTCCTGGTGGAAGGGTATGCCGACGTAATATCTATGCACCAGGCGGGTGTGGAAAATACGGTGGCATCATCGGGTACATCGCTCACGGTTGAGCAAGTGCGCCTGATTAGGCGTTACACACCCAATGTTACCATACTTTATGATGGTGATGAAGCCGGACTGAAAGCTGCTGAACGCGGATTAATAATTGCCTTGAAAGAAGGCATGAATGTTAAACTGGTAACTCTTCCGCCGGAAGATGACCCCGATACATTTGCCCGAAAAAATACCCCGGAAGAACTGAAACGTTATTTGAAAGCCAACGCGGTTGATTTTATTGTTTACCGCACCCGTTCATTAGCCAAACTATCTGAAGGCGACCCGGTGAAAAGAGCGGAACTGATACGCGATATGGTACACACCATAGCCAACATTCCGGAAATGATAACCCGCTCCCTTTATATCCGCGAATGCAGCCGCCTGATGCAGGTGGAAGAACCTGTGTTATGGAGCGAGCTGCGGAAAATAAGGAGTAAACTATTTAATGAAGTCCCTACCCATACTGTTGCACCCAAGCCTGCGGAGAGCCAGCAGATAAAACCAAATGAAGCAAATGCTTTTTCAGTAGACCCGCAGGAAAGAGAGTTGATACGCGTATTAGTAAAGTATGGAGAAGAAGATGCGACTTTTATAGGAGAACTGGAAGCTGGACAAGATGAACCTCCGGTTTTTACAATGAAGATAGCAGACTACATTATCCAAAACTTGAAAGCCGACGACCTCGCATTTCAAAACCCATTATGCCAGCAAATTTATGATGAATGCTGCGCCATGTTTGAACGGGGAGAAAAAATAAATGAGGAATATTTTCTTCGTCATGATGATGCGGCAATCAGCACGTTTTCTATGTCGCTTGCCAACGATAATTATATTATGAGCGACTGGAGCCGCCGCAGCATTGGCATAAAAACCGAGCGCGACCATTTAGGCATCACCACCGAAAAAGCAGTGCTTTCGCTGAAAAGCCGGCGTGTGGAACTAATGATAAAAGAAATTGAAGAACTGATACGCCAACCGCTTAATGAAGATGACTTGCAGAAAATG
>CAIWVW010000140.1 GCA_903916255.1 uncultured Bacteroidota bacterium | reverse complement strand
ATTTACCCTCTTTCAGTGTATCGTTCAGCACATTTTTGGCCTCCGATTTGTCAGTAAACCCATACACATTCAATGAATCTGGTATAGGCTGATAGTAGGGGCTTTGCTGGGCTTTACAAATAAAACCCAACAGGAATACAAACATAAAAAAAAAGAAACCCTTCATAGGCTATGTTATTAGACACTTTTTCCTTCCACAAAATACATATCTATCTCGCCTTTGTTCTTGGCTGGTATTTTTCCCCTATGAATACAATTAAAATCATTTTTCACCAGTTCATAAGTACTTCCTGATATATTCACTTTCCCCGCTTCACCGCTGCTTTCCATCCGCGATGCAAGGTTTACCGTATCGCCCCAAATATCATAAGCAAACTTCTTTATCCCTACTATGCCTGCCACCACCGGCCCTGAGTTAATGCCAATTCTGATTTCAAAAACCTCCTTACCTTGTTTTATTCGTTGCTGCTTATGGTTTTCCATTAACTGTATTATTTCAAGTGCGGCATTAACAACATCCTTAGCATTCGTTTTGTTAGCTACCGGCAGGCCTCCCGCAGCCATATAACTGTCGCCGATGGTTTTTATTTTTTCAATATTATATTTATGCATAATCTTATCAAAACCCTTAAAGCAGTAATCTATTTCCGCCACAAGTTCCTTGGCTGAAAGTTTTTCAGATATACTGGTAAAACTTTTAAAATCGGTAAAAATTACGGTAACCTCATCAAAAGCCTTGGCTTCGGTGCTTCCTTTTTCCTTCAATTCTTCTGCAACCTCTTCCGGCAAAATATTTAACAACAGTTCATCACTGCGCCTCTTTTCTTTGGCAATTCTTCTGCGTTGAAAGAAAAACACACCTGACGCTAAAAACATAAGAGCCAATCCGGCCAACAATGAATTGCGGATAAAAGCTTGCCGTTGACTTTCCTTTGCCGCCTCATCCTTAGCTTCCAGCTGCTCTTTCTCCACAGCAAAATTTGTTTTCAAATCACCAATTTGTTTGCTGCTTTGAAGATTAAATACAGTATCCCTTATTTGCTGCAACAATAGGTGATATTGATAGGCCTCTTTAAAATTACCCATATTGGCATAAATTGCCGAAAGATGTTCATCTGCTTTTCCAATAATATCCAAGGCACCAATTGTCTTACCTATTTCCAATTCTTTTTGAGCAACTGCGAGTGCACTGTCAAAATTTTTCTTTTCTTCGTAAATGCTGCATAAAATACTATAGGAATTGCCCAGTCCATACTTATCTCCAATCTGTTCCTTAATGGCAATGGATGCTACAATATTTTCTTTTGCCTTATCAAAATCTCCTTCCAGCATATATACATTAGCTATGTTATTGAGCGAAACGCTCCGTCCATAGATATCCCCCATTTCTCCCCTTATTTTCAACGATTTCAGATGATTCTCCAGTGCTTGTGGATATTTCTTTAGATATTCATACGCCGAACCCATATTATTATAATCATTTGCCACACCTTCTTTATCATTCAATTCCTGTGAAACAGCCATAGCCTTTTGCAGGTTGTCGAGTGCCAAATCATATTGGGTTTGCTGAATATAAATATTGGCTATGTTGCCATATAGCCTTGCTGTTCTTTTTCTATCACCTAAGTCGCCGGCTATTTTCAAGGCTTTTTGGTAATAATCCAATGCATCCGGAAGATTGGAGAGATACATATTTACGGTTCCCAAGCTGTTGTATGCTTTTACAATCCCTCTCTTATAGTCAATTTGTTGCGATAATGCCAAACACTGGTCGGCATAATCGGTAGCTTTTTCAGCATCGTTACCCCAATATTCGCAGCTAATCTGATATAAATCTTCTACCTTTAAACTATCTGCCAAAACAGGATTATGATTGCCTTTTTTTGCTTCATAGGCCTTTATTTCTTCTGTAAGGCTGTCGATATTGTGCTGGTTTTGCGCAATTAACGGAGCAGCAATAAATTCGAGCAGGAATATGACAAGGGCCAGCTTCTTCATAGGTGTTTTATTGAATGATGTATCAAAAATAACACTTCTGAATAAATACAATAAAGTGTATAGGAACTTCAGGATTTAACTTTCTCTTTCTTAGCACCCACCTTTGTCTTTTCCATCAGTTGGATAAACTCATCGAAGATATAGCGGGCATCTTCTGGGCCGGGTGAAGCTTCAGGATGGTACTGCACGGCAAAAACAGGTTTGTTTTTCATGCGTATGCCTTCAATGGTGCCATCGTTCAGGTTAATATGGGTTACCTCCACATTTGCCGATTTCTTAATTCCTTCTTCACTCACTGCAAAGCCATGGTTTTGCGAGGTGATTTCAGCTTTTCCGGTAAGTAAATTTTTAACCGGATGGTTTATGCCCCTATGGCCATTATGCATCTTATAGGTTTCTATTCCATTTGCCAATGCAATAAGCTGGTGCCCAAGGCAAATGCCTAACGTGGGTATTCCGGTTTCTATCAACTCTGTAATGTTGGCAGTTTCCTTCGGCATGGCACCGGGGTCGCCGGGTCCATTCGATATTAAAATACCATCAGGTTTCCATTTAGTAATTTCGGCGGCTGTGCTTGCCATCGGGTATACTTTTACATTGCACCCACGGTCGGTAAGACACTTTACAATATTGCCTTTTACGCCCATATCCATCAGCGCCACTTTAAAGCGTGCGTCTTGTGCCCCTTCCTCATAGGCCTTTGCCGTGGTTACCTTAGATGATAACTCAAGCCCTTGCATAGAAGGAACTTTTTTAAGCAACTCTTTCAACTTATCTGTATCTTTAATCTCCGACGAAATGATGCCGTTCATGGCTCCCTTGCTCCGCAAGTGGCGCACCAGTGAACGGGTATCGATATCGGAAATAGCCACAATTCCATTATCTGTAAAGAACTTTTTAAGCGACGATTGCGCCCTTTTGCGGGAAGGAACATCATTAAAAGTCCGGCAAATTAACCCCGCAATTTTAATTCCCTTCGATTCGTTTTCGTGGTCCTCGATACCATAATTACCGATATGCACATGTGTGGTAACCATCAATTGCCCGTAATAAGATGGGTCAGTGAACACTTCCTGATAGCCTGTCATACCGGTATTGAAACAAAGTTCCCCGGTAGTAGTACCTATTGCTCCGCAGGCGCGGCCATGAAACACCTTTCCGTCTTCTAAAATTAGTATGGCTGAAGGGTAAAGGCTTTCGGACATAGTGTTTAATTACGAATTAAAAATTACAAATCTTAATGCACCGCAAATTTATACTTTCCAAGGCATACAGGGGGTAAACATTTTTTCAGATTTTATTAACGGTCGGAAAAGACAAGAAAAAGGCGGAAAATTTTCCGCCTTTCAATAATTATTATTTTCCTGTCAATAACTCGGGAAAAGACAGCCGCGATAATTGGAAACCGCTACTGGTGGTATGGTAGCCCCATACTTAGCATTGATAGTAGCAATAAACTGGTTGGCAATAAGCGCATATCCTATAGCAGTTGGGTGAACCCCATCGAGCCCGAAAGCGCCACCCTGCACAAATTGGCGTGTCATGGTCATGCCATCGACTGTGATACTGCTTGAAAGAGTTGTTAAATATGCATGCATATCTACCAGCGCAAAGTTATATTGGGCGGCAAGGCTCTTAATGGATGCATTATAGGCATTGGTTGCTATCTCCACAGAGTCAACTTCGGTAGCATCCAGCACCATGTTATTGGGCACCGGGTTCGATTGATAAACTCCTTGCCCTGCAACAACTGCATTATATTCCGGAAGAATTATATAGTCTCCGTCGGTAGCCTGCCTGACTCCTGCTGAGGTAGTAATCCATAAATACTGCTTGCCACCGTTCACCATAACATACGATGGAACTGTGTTGAAAAACGGAATGGTGGTAACATCAGGTATAGTGGCACAAACACCTTGTGCGCCCATGTTATAAAAAGCCAACAATACGGAATCATACTTTTGAGCAAATACGGCAGGCGGAGTAATTTCATTTTCGGCAATGGTGCCCAATGGTGTCGATACATCCGTTACCACCCCTCCGCTGGTTGCATAGCCCAACACATCATTATTGCCGAGCCAGCAAGTAAAGAAGGTAGCTTTGCTCGACCGGATTAGGTCGATATAATTGGTAGGATTAGCAACAAGCGCGCTCCCGTAATTCAGAAAACGGCCATAAGGATTACCTACCGTTCCGCCCAAAGCTGCTATGTCCTGATATCCGGTAAGTACATTATTAATAATAGCTTGTGTAGAGTTTAGGGCCACACAGTTGGTAAGCAATATGCCTGCTTCACCTAAATTATTATAGCTGTTTACTTGCAGGCTTGTTCCCCACGTAGCCCACGATGCATCTGCATCACATGGATTGGAACCTGCGGTAGAATCATCGCCCGGTTCAATAGGAGTAAGTTGTCCGTTTAAATAAACCAGGTGGATATATCCCGAACCATTTCCGGTAACGGTTGGCTGGTTGAAAACCATACTTGGAACAGCCAGTTTCACTTGTTGTGCAATAATAGACGGATAGGAATTACTCTGCCCATAAGCATATAATCCGCCATCCATATACCCTTGAGTAAGCGAATTGCCAACTGCAACCATTTTGGTAAAATTGGCACTGCCCGGTGAATATGTTTGCGAACTGAATTGTGTTTTAGTACATGAAGCAAGCGCTATAGCAGCTACTGATGTATATAAAATCGTCTTTTTCATGGTAAATAGTATTTTTAATTAAAATTGATAATTAACACCTATTCCGAATATGTTTATTACCCTGTGGTAAGCGGCAGAAAAGCCTTCCTGGCTCCATGTTTCCTGACCCGTGGTAAAATCAGAGCGCAGGTACGCCAAATCCACTGAATAGTGTTTGCAGAATTTAACTCCTGCACCAAAGCAAAAGCCGTTAGAGTTTGCATCTACAATTTCGGGACTAATATATCCCGGTTGGGAAGGTGGACTTCCAGCCTGGGTAGGGGTTTGATCAATATAATAGCCTATCCTGATTGTATATTTCTTTAAATAAGTCACTTCTGCCCCCATCCGGTGTGCTGCAGCATTTTTCCAGTGGTATTGAAACCCCTGGGCTGGAGTATTTGGATTGGAAAAGTTAAAATGTAAAGAATCATAGGTGCTCCAGAAGGTATAATTGAAATCGTAAGTTACCATGAAATTCCAGTTTTTGCAACAGGAAAATTTAAAGGCAACTCCCGCAGTAAATACTGCCGGCATATTTACATTCGTCGAGAAATTTTCTGTTGCAGGAAAATCTGTTGCAAGGGAAGTTGGAATTTGTGAGAAACTTACATTTCCATTGGGAACTGTAAAAGGTAAACCCGACCGATAGCTTACTCCTAATTGCAAACATTGGTTAGCGCCGCTGTCGCTGCCATGTTGCCATACTTTTGAAAACAATCCGAAATTGTATCCGAAAGCATGTCCTGTTCCATTAACTGTTACTTCACCATTCTGAGCGGTTTGCTGAAGAGTTCCATTAACAGTAGAACTTGCAACAGGAATAGCTTTTGTGTCGGCAAATGTGCCGAGCGTATAAACAAAACCTCCACCTATGCTAAGCTTATTGCATATTTGGTAGGAAATAGTTGGTTGGAACATATACGTTTTAAGGCTTATGCTTTGTACTATATATTGCCCTTCCCAACTGGAAGGATAAGATGCTGCCGACCCAAACTGATTATTAATGGACATACCAACACGCCATTTGTTGCAAAAACTGCCCACCCAGTAAAAATCGATTGGGGTATATAGTTTAGATGTCTGGTCGATATTGGAAGTGGATGGCGTTTGTAGCGATACATAGGGGAAGAGCCCCATTACTCCGGCTGTAAAGTTTTGCCCGAAAAGGTTGTTCATCCCGGCAGGATTATAGAATGCCGTGGAAGCATCGCCGCAATATCCGGTGAAGGCGCCGCCAAATGCCATAGATTTGATAGACTGCTGGGGTATTTGGAATCCGCCGGCTGTGAGCGTGGAAGTTGACACACCCAGTGGCAAGAGTGCAGCAAGAATACATAGTTTTTTCATAGTGAGATTGTGTTTAGGTTCACAAATATAATAATTTGGTAACTCAACACAATTAAAAGCAATTATTACATTTGAATATTCATTTTGCCTGTGAGAATAGTGAAATTATATTTTATCGCGTTTCTGGTTTTGCTCCACTTCACCAGCCATTGCTTTGCACAAAGCGACCTGTATAAAACTATTTCCGTTGATGGAAGACAACGGGAATATATTATTCATTTACCTCCCGGCTACCAAAGCCTTGCAAAATTGCCTGTTCTTTTCGGCCTTCACGGCGGCGGCGGTACGTATGAAAACACAATCAAGTTCTACAACCTGAATGGATTGGCAGATAAAAACGGGTTTATTGTTATTTACCCCAATGCTATTGCGAAAAGCTGGACCATACCGGGTTTCTCTACCCGCTCAAAAGGGGCCGATACCTCGGTAGATGATGTGCATTTTATTTCGGTGGTGCTGGATACAATTATCCGTTATTATAAAGGCGATAGCACCCATGTATTTACAACCGGAATTTCGCGTGGTGGGGAGTTTTCATATTATTTAGCTTATAAACTATCCAATAGAATTAAAGCTATTGCTCCTGTCTGTGCAAGTGTGCCATCTCCTGTTTTAAAGTACTATTCTTTCAACCACCCGACACCGGTTTTAATAATTAACGGCACAGCCGACCCTTTGATACCCTATGATGGAGGCTATGGGAAATATCTGCGAACCAACGAACCCGATGAAGGTTTTGACATGGCATCAACCGACAATCTATTGAAAAAGATATTACTTCTGAATTCATGCCCTGTTGAAAATAAAATTGCACCTATGCCGGATAATGACCCGGATGATGATTGTACCGCCACTAAATATCAATACAGTTGCGGCGCAGCTGATGTAATTTTGATTAAAGTGCAAAATGGCGGGCACACATGGCCCGGAGGAAAACAATACCTGCCTAAATTTATAATTGGAAAAGTGTGCAGGGATTTTAACGCCGAAGATGAAATATTTAATTTTTTTCTGACTGTAATAAATAAAAAATAAAACATGAAAACACTCGGATTGATTGGAGGAATAAGTTGGATATCAACCATTGACTATTACAGGCAAATATGCTTGGGCATTAATGAAAAAATGGGCGAAAGTAATTATGGCGAATGTATAATCCACTCGTTGAATTACCAGCAGGTAATAAACAATAACAACCGAGGCGATTTTGATGCTACTTACAGACTGCTGCTTGCAGCAGGCGTTAAACTAAAGAATGCAGGAGCCGAAGGGTTGGTGATATGCGCAAACACTATGCACATGTTCGCAGATAAACTGGAAGAAGCGGTAGGGCTGCCTTTAATAAATGTAGCAAAGGCTACCGCCGCCGAAATCAACAAGCAAGGGTTAAAAAAGGTTGGCTTGCTTGGAACAAAAGCTACTATGGAAATGGATTTTTATAAAGATATACTGAAAAAGCAGGGCATTGAAACCATCATTCCGGAAGCATTTGACAGGCATTTTGTCCATGAAAAAATATTTTCTGAGTTGGGAAGGGATATACTGAAACTTGAAACAAAAGCAGGATATATAAACATTATAAACAAACTCCTTCGGCAAGGCGCAGAGGGCATTATTCTCGGTTGTACCGAAATACCGCTGCTAATTACCCAAAACGATTGCTCTTATCCGCTATTTGATACAACGGTGATTCATGCCAAAGCAGCTGTGGAATTTGCGTTAAATATTGGATGAGGTTTTCCCGCAGATTTCGCGGGTAATACACCTAAAATGAGAACTCAACAACCATAAAATATCTGCGTTATCTGCGGGAAATGAAATTTAATAATCTTAAAGAAGTATCCCTATTATTTCTCCGCTTGGGAACTACCTCCTTTGGCGGGCCTGTGGCCCATATTGCCATTATGGAAAAAGAAGTGGTGAACAAGAAGCAATGGATGAGCCGGGAGCATTTTTTAGATTTTATCGGGATGACCAACCTCATTCCCGGCCCTAACAGTACCGAAATGGCCATGCATTGTGGGTATAACCGGGCAGGCGCATTGGGCTTATGGCTGGCAGGGTTTTGTTTTATTTTTCCGTCCTTTATAATCACAGCAATATTTGCATGGGTTTATAAACAATATGGTACGCTACCCGCCATTACGCCATTCTTTTATGGCGTAAAACCCGCAGTAATAGCTATTATACTGGATGCCGTTTTTAAATTCGGAAAGAAAGCCTTAAAAAACTGGCAACTTGGAATAATTGGTGCGGTTGTCCTTGCTGCTGCTTTGTTTAAAATAAATGCATTGCTGCTTTTATTAATTGCAGGATTTGTTGGAATGCTATGGCTTTCCGGTTTTAAAGGAAATGTAAAATCTATTTTTCCTTTTACTTTGTTGCAGGTTGGGAATGTGCTTCCATCCTACTCCACTGCTAAACTATTTTTTGTTTTCCTCAAAATTGGCTCCATATTATTCGGCAGCGGATATGTGTTGTTTGCTTATCTGGACGGCGACCTTGTTCAGCATCTTCATTGGCTAACCCGCCAGCAGCTTATGGATGCAGTTGCGGCGGGACAGTTTACACCCGGGCCCGTTCTATCAACCGCTACATTTATAGGGTATCAAATTTCAGGGGCAAGCGGAGCATTGGCCTCTACTGTAGGAATATTTTTGCCATCTTTCATTTTCGTGTGGATACTAACGCCATTCATCCCGAAACTCCGCAAATCAAAACTAACTTCTTCCTTTTTAGATGCCGTAAACATTGCATCGGTGGCACTAATGCTTGCCGTTACTATACATATGGGCATTACTACCCTTGTTGATTGGAAAACGATACTTATTGCAATTCTTGGATTTGCCTGCTTGCTGCAATTCAAAAAGCTAAATTCCTTTTGGGTAATAGTAGGTGGGGCCATAGTGGGGTATGGAATGCATTTATGGTTGTAGGAATTAAATTTTAAAGCATCTTTACAATTTAAGATACTATACTATGAACAGACTATTTATTTTCATTTGCCTTTCGTTATCGCTTGTAGCTTGTCATCCAAAAAATGCTTCGAATGCAGCTAATTCGGCTTCCAATAATATTAAAAAAGATAGCGCAGAAGGAGATTTAGTAATTACGGGGTTTTACAAAAAACAAATTGAACTTAACCATTCCAAACTTACAGGAACTACAGGTGATTTCACCTCATTTAAAAAATATTTAAAAACGCTCGATACCAATCTGCTGGCTGCTCCGTATGTGTTAGATTATATTAAAACCTGCCTGCATTTAACAGATACCCTGCTGCGTGATTCCGTGTTTCTATATTACCATGTCGAATTTAACAACGTAATAAGGAAGCTGTCAGATTCTGTTATTACCCAATATGATTACACCATAAAAGCAATTGACACCGGCTTGAAATCGCCGGATGCACTGGCTTTTACCGACAATTTAAATCAATGTGGAATAGAATATGTAGAAAATGAAGTTGACGGAGACTACATTCAGATAAAGCCCGAATACCTCTATGATAATTTTAAAAATTATGTCACAAAAGATATTTGCAAGTATTTACAATTTACCGATATTGAAACAAAAGAGGGATATTCCGTTGATGGCGGGCTATCCATTACATTCGACCAGCTTTACCAGCGTATTAAACGATGGGAAAAATTTGCCAATACCTACCCTCACTCATTATACCGCAAGACTGCTATTGCAAATTACAATATGTATATGAACACCCTTATTTGTGGAATGGATAACTCCCCTGTGTATGATTACGATAGCAGCTATGCATTATTGCCGGAAATAAAAACCCTCTACCAAAAAATCATGAAGGATGATACGGCTAGCCGAACTACCAAAATAATTACCGTCTATTATGATTCCATTGCGGCACACAATTTCAATCGTAACGATTCTGTAATAACCCAACTGACAAGGAAATATAAACTGGATGATTTGGTGAATGCGCCTTCGTTGAAGTAGAACATTTTCCGCTGATACGTAAAGTTAAAATCTTACACGATTATGCGAAACACCCGCTTTTTTAAGGATTTCCCAAATTTGATATTCAGTTAATCCAAATCTTTTACTTATCGGTCTTAATTTTTTTCCCTTTCTATACCACTCTATAATTTTCCTGTCTCTTTCTTTTTTTGGTATTTTGGGAACAACTTTAGTCAGTATAGGAGTGTACATTTTATTGTGAATGAGGACATGCCTTATTACTTGTGTTGGATATTTAACCGAGTTACTTATTTTAACGATTAAGTCACCAGACTTATATAAGCCAATAATTTTCTCTTTTAATACGTCTTTTTCATTTTGCGTCAAATTGTTCCAACGGTTCTCGCTAATCATCCAACAACTCCTAATAACTACCTGCTTAACAGCATCTTCACGAATATTAAATTTGTCAGCTAATATTTTGATAGAATCTCCTTTATCATATTGTTCGATTATTTTTTTATCCCTATCAATTTTATCAGTATTTAAAGTAATTTCTGAAGGCGATATTCGATAGATATTATCGCCCACAAGAACGCACCTGATAGCTTTTGTTGAATACTGAAGTTGTTTACTTATACTACCTATGGAATTTCCAGCCCTGAATAAGTCAATAATTTTTTCTTT